>CAVRRT010000143.1:0-21486 GCA_963723305.1 uncultured Pseudomonadota bacterium | reverse complement strand
TGGTGGTCGACTGGAGGTTGAGGACCTCGCGCGGCGCCGTCTTGTGGTTGAAGAAGAAGACGTAGACGTTGATCCCGACCAGCCCGACCAGCACCGCGCTCAACCTGAGCGAGTTCTTCATTTCGCCGGAGTGCCGTCTGCGTCGTCTACGTGCCAATCCGACCTCGGTGCGGGAACGGGGCCGGCGCCATCTGGCGGCCGGTCTCTTCACCTAGCATGCGCCGCCGGCCCGATCAATTAAGCGTGGTCCGGAAGATCATCCTCCGGCACGGGACGCCTCGGCGCGGCTCAGTCGGCGCGGGCGTTGCGGAGCATCTCTTCGGCGTGCGCCGCGGCCTGGGCGGACGGGGCGGCGCCCGCCAGCATGCGCGCGATCTCAGCCGGGCGGTCGGCGTCGTCGAGACGGGCGATCTCGACGCGCGTCTTGCCGCGCGTGGCGGTCTTGGTGACCCGCACGTGGGCGTCGGCGAAGGCGGCGACCTGGGGGAGGTGGGTGATGACGATGACCTGGCGCTCCGCCGCCAGCCGCTTGAGCTTCCGGCCCACGACCTCGGCGGTGCCGCCGCCGATGCCGGCGTCGACCTCGTCGAACACGTAGGTCAACACCTCGTCCGTGCGGGCCAGCGCCTGCTTGACCGCCAGCATGACCCGCGACAGCTCGCCCCCCGAGGCGATCTTGGCCAGCGGGCGTGCTTCTTCGCCCGGGTTGGGGGCGAAGAGGAGGCGCACCCGATCGGCGCCGTTCGGGCCGAGCTCGCGTGCTTCGAGCGCCACCGGCAGGCGGGCCGAGGCGAAGCCGAGCTCGCGCAGCCCGCCGCTGACCTTCTGTTCCAGGCTGCCCGCCGCTTGCCGGCGCGAGGCGCTGAGCGCCGCGGCGGCCGCCGTCGCGCGCCCGTTTGCCGCCGCCGCCGCCGTCTGCCGCGCCGCCAGCCCTTCGTCGAACGATCCCAGCTCGGCGAGCTCGGCGGCGAGCGCCGCCTGCTTCGCCACCAGCGCGGCGACGGTCCCGCCGTGCTTGCGGCAGAGCCGCTGGAGCAGGAAGAGCCGCTCCTCGATCTCGGCCAGCCGGGCCGGATCCGAGCGGATGCCGCGGGCGTAGCGGCCGAGATCGCGCGCCACGTCCTCGATCGCCGCCTGCGCGTCTCCGAGCCGCTCCACCAGCGGGCCGAGCGCCGGATCGAGCGCCGCCAGCGGCCCGAGCTCGCGCACCACGCCGGCCACCCGCTCGGCCACCGCGCCGTCGCCGGCGTAGAGCGTCTCCTCGCCGCGCGCCGTCGCGGCGAAAAATCGTTCGGCCCCCTTGAGCCGCTCGCGCTCGGCGGCCAGCGCCTCGTCTTCGCCGGCCACCGGCTGGGCCGCCTCCAGCTCCCCCAGCTGAAACCGCAGCAGATCCTCGCGCTCACCCCGCGCCCGGGCGTCGGCCGAGAACGCCGCCAGCGCCGCCGCCGGCCTCCGCTCGCGCCGCGTAGGCGGCGCCCATCTCGTCGCGCAGCGCCTGGTTCTCGGCGAAGGCGTCGAGGATCGCCAGCTGGCTCTCCGGATCGGTCAGCGACTGCTGATCGTGCTGCGAGGCGATGTCGATGAGACCGGCCACCGACGCCGTCAGATCGGCGGCCGTGGCCAGGCTGCCGCCGAGGTGGGCGCGCCCGCGCCCGGCCCGCGCGATCACCCGCCGCACGACCAGCCCCTCCTCGACGTCGCGCCCGTCGGCCAGCAGCCGCGCCCGCGTCGGCGAGCCGGCCGGCAGATCGAGGATCGCCTCCACCCGCGCCTCGTCGCGGCCGCTGCGGATGACGTCGGCGCCGGCGCGCCCGCCGCGCAAGAGGCCGAGCGCCTCGACGAGGATGCTCTTGCCGGCGCCGGTCTCGCCGGTCACCGCGGTTAGCCCCGGCCCAAGTGGCAACTCGAGCTCGTCGATCAGGGCAAAGCCAGAGATGCGGAGCAGCGTCAGCACCCCGGCATTATCGCCAAGACGGCGCCGCGGTTGCAGCCTTAGTTGTCGGCAGCGGCCTATCAGCCGATTTCGACCCTGCGTGAGCCCCAGGAGAGCTTCTCGCGCAGGATGCCGAAGAAGCCGCGCGGCGTCTGGAAGAGGCGCAGCGGCCGCTCGGCGCGGCGCACGTCGATCCAGGCGTCGCTCGCCAGCTCCTGGCTCCACTGTCCGTCGATGGTGAGCGTCACCGGGCCGTCGGAGGCGTTCCGGATCGCGAGGCGCGAGTCGGGCGGGAAGACCAGCGGTCGGTTGGTCAGCGTGTGCGGGCAGATCGGCGTCAGCACCATCGCTTGCAGGTCGGGCGTCAGCATCGGTCCACCTGCCGCCAGCGAGTAGGCGGTCGAGCCGGTCGGCGTCGCCACGATCAGGCCGTCGGCCTTGTAGGTGGCGATCTCGGCGCCGTCGAGGCGGGCCTCGAGATCGAGCAGGCGGGCGATCGAGCGGGTCAAGACGGCGTCGTTGACGGCCGAGCGGGCAGGCAGCGGCACGCCACCGTCCGCCGGACGCGTCGAGACGGCCAGACGGATCCGCTCCTCGATCGCCAGCGCGCCGCGGCAGGCCTCGTCGATGGCGGCGGCCGCCTCCCCGCGGGAGTAGGGGGTGATGAACCCCAGGCTGCCGAGGTTGACGCCGAAGATGGGCATGCCGCGATCTGCGGCCAGCGCGGCGCCGTAGAGGAACGTGCCGTCGCCGCCCAGCACGACCAGGACGTCGATCGACGCCGCCAGCGTCCTCGGGCGGCACGACGGTCGCGCCGGGGATCGCGCCGGCGTCCTCGGCCAGGGCGACCAGCGTGGCGCCGCGGTCGAGCAGCACCTTGCCCAAGGTCGCGGCCAGGTCGCGCGCTTCGGGCTTACCGCGCTTGAGCAGGAAGCCGAAACGCATCGGGTGGCAGCTTACTGCGGCGAAAGCTCGTAGAAAATCGTGATCGACAGGCAGTGGAACTCGCTGTCCGAGCTCTGCGTGACGATCTTGTCGAGAATCTTCGCGCGCGGATTGTCCCGAATCCATCGGGTCGATGACCTCGCCGAGCTCTTCGCGGTCTTTGGCCTTCGTCGCGGTGAAGACCTTAGCCCCCATGACCATTCTGTCAGCTCCTTTTTGACGGGGATCCCCGAAATAGTTTGCCGGTGAAACCCCACGGGAATATTGCGAAACTCGAGCGTTACATAACCCGATCCGTGCGCTTGGTGCAAAGACTCCTTGATAGGGTCGCGTCACGGGGTGATGCGGCCTTGACGACAACGCCCGTTCGAGTGTGTCAAATCCCCACTCCCCAAAGGAGCCCACGCTTGGAGACACTGCTCGGCCGTCCGCTGGAAGTTGAAGTTCGGGATTCCGTCGACAAGGCACTCAAGATCCTGAAGCAAAAGATGTCGAAGGAAGGAATCCTGCAGGAGATCAAGCGGCGACGGTACTACGAGAAGCCGTCGGTGAAGAAGAAACGCAAGATGCGCGAGGCCCGCAAGCGCCGGCGTCGCGAGGCGAAGCGGCGCGTTCCGCGCTGACGCGCGCGGGGGTCGACCCCCTTTGGATTGAGATCGTCATCGAGCTGCCGTCTGCGGCGGCGGAGGTGATGGCGGACGCCGTGGGCGGGCTGACGGACGGCGTCGAGATTCGGGACGCGGAGACCATCATTCGGGCGGGGGCCGGGCGGGCTGTGATCGTGGCGCAGTGCGCCGCCCGATCGCGAGGCCGAGGTGCTGGCCGAGATGGAGGCGGCGGCGGCGCGAATGCGCCAGGCCGGCGTGGCGACGGAGCCGCTGTCGGTTCGGCGGCGCGAGGCGCACGAGGACGAGTGGCGGGACGTCTGGAAGCAGTACTTCCGGGCGACGCGCGTCGGTCGGACGTTCCTCATCCGGCCCAGCTGGGACCTGAAGCCGGCGGGGGAGGGGGATCGGGTCATCGATCTCGATCCGGGGCGGGCGTTCGGGACCGGCGGGCACGCCACGACGCGCCTGGTGATCGCGCTCGCCGAGGAGATCGCTGACCGGCCGGTGGAGAGGTTCCTCGATCTGGGCTGCGGGTCGGGGATCTTGTCGATCGCGGCGCGTCAGGCTCTGGCCGGCGGCGCGCGGGTTGGCGGTGGACGTCGATCCGGAGTCGGTGGCGACGACCGACGAGAACCTGGCGCGCAACCAGATCGAGTCGGTCGAGACGCGCACCGGCAGCCTGGACGCCGTGAGCGGCGCTTTCGATCTGGTGCTGGCCAACATCGAGGCGGGCGTGCTGAGCGCGCTGGCCTCCGGTTTTCCGCGCGCGTCTGGCGGCCGGCGGGACGGTGGTCCTGTCGGGCATCCTCGCCGATCAAGCGGAGGGCGTTCTGGCGCGCCTTCGCCGGCGGTGGGGTTGAGGCTCGAGGCGCGGCGCGACGAAGACGAGTGGGCGGCGCTGCGGCTCCGCCGGCCATGAGCGGGCGGCGCCTGTTCGTTCGCGGGCGAGCGGCTCGCCGGCCCGCGGCTGACCCTCACCGGCCCCGAGCACCGCCATCTGGGGCGGGTGCTGCGCGCGCGGCCGGGGGATCGCGCTCACGCTCTTCGACGGCGCCGGCGGCGAAGTGGAGGCCGAGGTGCTGCGGGTGGCGCGCGAGGAGACGGAGCTCGCGCTCGGCACGCGGCGGCAGATCGCCGGGCCAGCCGTGGCGCTGGTCCTTCTCTGCGCCGTGCCGCGGGGTCCACGGATGGACTTCCTGGTGCAGAAGACGGCGGAGCTGGGGGTGGCGCGGCATCGTTCCGGTCATCACCGCGCGCTCGGTGGCCCGCCCCGACGCCGAGGCCGGCCGGCCGGGCGCGCTGGGAGAAGATCGCCCGCGAGGCGGCGCGGCAGTGCGGGCGGGCCGACGTGCCGGTGGTCGACCCGCCGGCCTCGCTGGCGGCGGCGCTGGGCGCCCCCGGCCTGCCAGCGCGCCGCCTCGCGCTGTTCGAGGGTGAGCGCAAGCGGTCGCTGCGGGCGGCGCTGGCGGGATGCGAGCCGGCCGCGACGGCGCTGCTGGTTGGGCCGGAGGGGGGATTCGCCCCGGTCGAGCTGGCCGCGGCGCGGGCGGCTGGGTTCGAATCAGTGGGGCTGGGCGAGCGGATCCTGCGCGTCGAGACCGCGGCGATCGTCGCCCTCGCGCTGGTCGCCGATGCCTACGGAATGCTGGGCTGAGCGGGAATCCTCGACGCGGATCGCGGCGAAAGTCGCGTTAAACTTGCTGGCGCGCGGCCGGCTCCTCAGAATGGACCCGTGACCGCGTTCGCCGCACCGATGCCCGCCTCGCAGCCGAATCCGTCGCCGTCGCGCCCCAACGAGGAGCGCGTGCTGCGCGTGCGGGTCACCGGGTTCCCGCGGCGTGTCGTGGCCGCCTTCTGCGATCTGGCGCTGCTGTTCGCCTTCACGGCGGCGGTCACCGCGGCGGTGGCGATGGGGCTGCACGTGCCGATGCCGGGCCTGCGCGAGATCGGTCCCGATCTCCTGGTGGCCGGGATCCTCGATCGCAACCCGATGGCCGTGGGCGCGGTCGGCCTCTTGCTCGGCATGGCCGGCCTCTACCAGCTCTACTTCGCTGGAATCGCCGGGCAGACGCTGGGCATGCGCCTGGTCGGCATTCGGCTCATCGATCGGCGCGGCCGGCCGCCGGGACCGGCGCGCGGCCTGCTGCGCCTCTTGGCGCTGGCGCCCAGCGTGGGGCCGGCGGCGCTCGGCTGGCTGTGGGCGCTGTTCGATCGCGAGCACCGCGCGCTGCACGACCATCTGGCCGGAACGTACGTGATCGTCGACCAGGACTGAGCGGGCGGGGTCAAACTGCGGTCATGGCGGCGCGGCTTTCGGATCGGCTGCTGGCGACGGGTCTGATCCCGACGGCGACGGTGCGCGCGGCCATCGCGCGCCAGGCGGTCTACGGCGGCGCGCTCGACACGGCGTTGCTCGAGCTCGACGCCCTCGACGAGGGGACGCTCTGGGGCGAGCTGGCGGCGGCGACGGAGCTGCGGGATCCCGGACCGCGCGCTCTGCGAGGCGCCGCGAGAAGCTGGTCAAGACCGACGGCTCGGGGCGCTCGATCTCGACGCCGCCTGGTCGGCGCGCTGCCGCGCCGTGCCGGTGGGGCTCAAGGATGGCGCGCTGCAGATCCTGTGCGGCGAGCCGGTCGCGCGCGCCGAGATCGAGGCGGCGACGCGGGCGCTGGGAATCCCTTTCTCGCTCTACGTGGCGCCCGAGATCTGGATGGCGGCCGTCCAGCAGGCGATCTACGGCCGTCAGATGGCGCCGCGGCTGGTGCGCCTCTTCGCGCGCGTCGTGGGGGCCGAGCCGGTCCGGCGCTGGCAAGCGGCGAGCACGCCCGCCCCCCTCCCACGCCGCCGGAGCCACCGGTGGAGATCCCGCCGCGGCTTTCGGCGACCGGCGCCGCCAGCGCCCGCGGCGGAGTCCGCGACGGCGCCGCTCGCCGCCAGGGCGGGTCGCGCCGCGCCGGCGACGGCGCCGCCCATTCCCCAGGCGCGCCGTCGAAGAGCCCGGGGCCGGGCCCATGCCCCAGCACGACAAGAGCGAGGTGCCGGGCCTCATCGAACGGCTCGAGCAGGGGAGCGACGTCGAGGCGGCGCACGCAGGCGCTGGTCGCGATCACCAAGCAGGACTTCGGCGCCCAAGGCGAAGCGCTGGGCGCACTGGTGGAAGCGGCACGAGGACGACGATCGGATCGACTGGCTGTTCGAGGGGCTGTCGCACAAGACCGCCGAGATCCGGGCCGCCGCCGAGCAGGAGCTGCGCGCGCTGACCGGCGAGTATTTCGGCTACGCACTTCGATCTGCCGCGCGACGCGCGCGAGGCGGCGCGCGCCCGCTGGCAGGCCTGGTGGACCGAACGGCGATCGCAGCCGCCGCGCTGACCCCCTGCGCACGGCCGGCGGGGCGTCGTGCTAGATTCCGCGCCCCATGTTCGAGACGCTCACCAAAGGGTTTCCGCAGCGCTAAACAGCGGTTTCCAGGGGCTCGCCGAGCTGGACGAGGCGACCGTCGACGAGGCGCTCAAGGACGTGCGCACGGCGCTGCTCGAGGCCGACGTCGGCTTCGACGTGGTGCAGGACTTCTGCAAGCGCGTCAAGGAGAAGGCCGTCGGCGTCATCGTCAAGGTGAAGGCCTCGACCAAGGAAAAAGTTCGGCGCGTCAGCCCCGAGGATCACTTCGTCAAGCTCTGCCACGACGAGCTCGTCGAGCTGATGGGCCCCGTCGACACCAGCATCAAGTTCGCCAAGAAAGGGCCGACCGGGATCATGCTGGTCGGCCTGCAGGGGTCGGGGAAGACGACCACCGTCGGGAAGCTGGCGCACTATCTCGAAAAGCAGCACAAGCGCCCGTTGCTCGTCGCCGCCGACGTCTATCGCCCGGCCGCCATCGAGCAGCTGAAGATCATCGGCGAGCGGCTGGGGATCCCGGTCTACGCCGAGCCGGGGGGCAAGCCGCCCGAGATCTGCGAGAGGGCGGTGCGCGTCGCCTCCGAGAGCGGGCGCGACGTCATCCTGTTCGACACCGCCGGCCGCCTGGCGATCGACGAGCCGCTCATGCAGGAGCTGTCGGAGATCGATCGCCGCGTCCACCCCGGCAACATCCTGCTCATCGTCGACGCGATGATCGGGCAGGACGCGGTGGGGACCGCCAAGGCGTTCAACGATCGCCTCAGCATCGACGGCGTCATCCTCACCAAGCTGGACGGTGACGCGCGCGGCGGGGCGGCGCTCTCGGTCAAGGCGGTCACCGGCAAGCCGATCAAGTTCGTCGGTATGGGCGAGTCGTCGGAGCGGCTCGAGGAGTTCCGCCCCGACGGGATGGCCAGCCGCATCCTGGGGCGCGGCGACGTCGTCGGCCTCGTGCAGCAGTTCGAGGAGGTGGTCGACGAGGAGAAGGCCGAGCAGGACGCGATGCGGATGCTCAAGGGGAAGTTCGACATGAACGACTTCTTCGAGCAGATCGGCGTCCTCAAGAAGATGGGGCCGCTCAAAGACATGATGGACAAGATTCCCGGGATGGCCGACGCGATCCCCGAGGGGACGCAGGTCGACGATCGGGAGCTGGTGCGCATCGGCGCTATGATCTCGTCGATGACCGGCGACGAGCGCCGCCACCCCGAGCGCTTCATCGTGACCAGCTGGGAAGAGATCGTCGACAACGGGAAGCGGAAGAAGAAGCGCAGCGCGTTTTACGACACCGGGCGCCTGAAGCGCGTGGCGCAGGGGTCGGGCCACAAGGAGCAGGAGGTGGCCGACCTCTTGAACCGCTTCGGGATGATGCGCCAGATGATGATGCAGATCGGGATGTCGACCGGTCTGCTCGGAAAGATTCCGGGGTTCAAGCAGCTGGCGCAGGCCAAGAAGATGATGGGGATGGACGTCAACGCGCTGGCCAACATGATGCAAACACCGTCGGCGGAGCGTGGCCACTTTCAGGCGCCGAAGCGGAACGTCGATCGCGTGAAAGAGAAGAAGAAGCGCAAGGACGCGCGCAAGGCCCGCAAGAAGGGGCGCAAGAGCCGTTAGGTCAAGGCGCGCCAGCGCCGTCAGGCCTGGGCGCCGTCAGGCCAGGGCGCGCCGGCGCCGTGACGACAGCGGCGCGCGCGGGCGGGTCAGCCGCCCAGAGCCAGCGTCACGATCACGACGCCGACGACAACCAGGACAATCGCCGCGACCACGATGGCGGCGCGCGTGCCGCCGGCGCGCCGCCCGAGCCGATCTTCAGCCGGCGCCGCCGCAGCGAGCGCAGCTTGTGGCGGCGCGGCGTCGGCCGCCGCGTCGAGCGGCGCGGTTGCCGCCGCGGGCGCGGGGGCCTCGACCATCCCCTCTCGCGCTCGCTCTTCCGCTCCCGCTTCCGCTCCGTCTTCCGCTCCGTCTTCCGCTCCCTCTTCCGCTCCCTCTTGGGGCCGCGCGGCGCGGGCCTCGAAGTCGCGCAGGTAGCGATCGGCCGGATCCGACAGGCGGAGCGTCGCCGGGCCGACCCGGATCAGATCGCCGTCGCGCAGCCGCTGCCGCTCCGTCACCGCCGCGTCATTGACCCAGACGCCGTTCTTGGAGCCGAGATCTCCGACCACGACGCCGTCCCACAGCCTGATGATCTCTGCGTGTTCGCGCGAGATCTCGTCCGACAGAAGGCGGAGATCGCAGGTCTCGCCGCGCCCTGCGACGTAGCGGCGCCCGGTCGTCTCGAGCCGCAACGGTGGCCGCGGCGGGACGCCGCCGACGATCGTCAGCGTGGGCGTGGCCATGTCGGGCGAAGCGGCAAACAGATCGCTCACCAGCCGGCGCGCGATGGTCGCCGTTCGTTCGGCCCCCGCAACGGCGCCGACGGTGCCGTCGAAGACGAAGGTGATTTGACCGAGCGTGACCTGCGCGCCAGGCGCGATCGCGCGCGGCTGCCGGGGCGCCAGCCGTTCGCCGTCGATCCGCGTCCCGTTGGTGCTGGCGAGGTCTTCGATCTGCCAGCCGTCGTCGCTCCGCACCAGGCGCGCGTGCAACCCGGAGAGGGCAGGGTAGGGGAGCGGCAGCTCGACATCGGGCCGGCGCCCGATCCGGATCTCCTTGGCGTCGTCCGGGAACTCGACGGCCCGCTCTTCCGCCGCACCGGCGCCGTCGCCGGGAGCAGAAGAGGCAAGCATGCGCAGCCGCAACGGCATGGCGGCGGACTCTATCGCGGAACGGCGGCCAGGGTCTTCTGTGCCTGCGCGCGCTCCCCGACCATCGTGGCCGGCGCCTCGCCGAGGAATCGCTCGATCTCCTGGCGCCCTTCGTCGGCGCGCCCGAGCCGCAGGAGCGCCTCGGCGCGCATGAGCCGCGCTTCGGGATAATGCGCGCGGAGCGCGAGCGCCTCGTCGGCGTCCTGCAGCGCCGCCGCGGCCTGACCGCGGCCGAGCGCCACGAAGGCCATCACGAAGCGAACCTCCGGTTGCCGGGGGGCCGCCGAGACCAGGTCGGCCAGCGCGCGCGCCGCCTCGGGCCACATCCCGCGCGCGGCCAGGATGGTGGCGAGGGTCAGACGGTCCTCGACCGATCCTGGGTTTGAAGCGATCGCCAGCTCGATCTCCCGGGCCGCCTCCTCCAGCTCCCCCGTACGCTGCAAGATCTCGGCGCGCGCCCGGTGCGCGGCCGCCAGACCGGGATCGATCGCCAGCGCCATGTCGGCCTGCTCGCCGGCGGCGACCGGTCGCCCCAGCCGGACCAGCACCAGCGCGTTCGCGGCGTGCGCGTCGGCGCGGCGCGGGAAGGCGGCGCACAGCTTCTCCAGCTCCCAGTGCGCGTCGCTGGTCCGCCCGAGCCGCAGCAGGAGCTCGCCGGCCAGCAGGCGCGCGTCGGCGTAGCCCGGATCGATCGCCAGCGCGGCGCGCGCCTCGGCGAGCGCGTTTTCGTCCGCGCCGCGGCGCATGAGCAGGTCCGCCAGGTTGAGGTGGGCCTCGGCCAGATCCTCGTTGAGCGCCAGCGCCGCGCGGAAGTCCTCCTCCGCGCGCGCCGTGTCGCCCCGCCGTAGGGCGACGAGGCCGAGCCCGCTCTCGGCCTCGGCCAGATGCGGGTCGTACTCCAGCGCCAGCGCGAAATGACCGGCCGCGCTCTCGAGCTCGCCGCGCGCGATCGCCTCGACGCCCGCGGCTTGCAGCGCCACCGCGCTGGGGTGCGGCCGGCGATGCGCCGTGGCGCACCCCGCGGCCGACACCATCGCCGACGTGACCACGACGGCGACGACGATGGCGACGGTGAGACCAGACGTCCAAGGGCCGAGGGGTTTTCCAAGGCCGCCGCAGGCGGCGCCGTTCTTCATGAACCGATCATCGGTCGCCGGGCACCGGCGGTTGCGCGTCGCCACACCCGCGTTCGCAGGAAACGGCGAGGGCGCCGTTCGGCGCGATGCTGACGGTCACGGCCCCGTCGCGATCGGTCCGCAGCGTCCGCGCGCCGCGCGCGGCGTAGCGGGCCAAGACCTCGGCGGCGGGAAAATGAAACTGGTTGCGCCAGCCGAGCGAGATGACCGCCAGTCCGGGCTGGATGGCGTCGAGCAGCTCGTCGCTGGACGAGGTCCGGCTGCCGTGGTGGGGAACCTTGAGCACGTCAGAGGCCACCACTTGACCGAGCGCGCGCCGCCCGCAGAGCTCCCCCTCGCCGTCGGCCTCGAGGTCGCCCGGAAAGAGCACCGACCGGTTGCCGAACGCCACGCGGACGACCAGCGACGCATCGTTGACCGTGAGGCCCGGCGGCGCACCAATCCGCCCGTCGAGGAACGGTCCGAGCGGCTCGAGGCGCGCGCCGCCGAGCGCGCGCGGTGCGACCTCCGGCCTGGGGATGCCCCGCGCCCGCGCCAGCTCCACGAGCCGCCGGTATTCGGGGTTGCGCCCATCGTCGCCGCTCGACCAGAAGGCGCCGACCTGAAACCGCTGGAGGATTCGGACCAGGCCGTTCAGGTGGTCGGGGTGGGGGTGCGAGAGCGCGACGACGTCGAGCCGTCCGATCCCACGCGCCCGCAAGAACGGCTCGACGATGCGTGCGCCGGTGTCGAACTGTCCGTCGCGCGTGCCGCCGCCGTCGATCAGCATGACCGCGCCCCCCGGCGCCTCGACGACCGCGGCGTCCCCCTGTCCGACGTCCAGGAAGGTCACGGTCAACGTATCGGTGAACCGCCGCCGGAGCTCGCGGACGGTGAGGCTGGCAGCGGCGACGAGCGCGCAGGCGAGCGCTGCGGCCGCCAGGCGGCGGCGCCCCTCGCGCGCCGACAGAGCGAGGAGCGCCAGCGCACCGGCGGCGGTCAGCAGGAACGTCTCGAAGGCGTTCGGGGCACGGCAGACCCAGACCGGCGCGTGCGCGCGAAAGGCGCCGGCGATCGCCAGCGTCAGCCGCGCCGCGGCCGCAGCCAGCGCCAGCGGCCACCTGCCGAGCGGCGGCCAGAGCGCCCCGAGTGTGGCGCCGGCCAGCCCCACCGGGACGACCACCATCTCCACCAGCGGCACGAGCGCCAGGTTCCCCAGCGGGGCCATCGGCGCCACCTCGCCGAACGCGTGCGCGCAGAGCGGCGCGGTGGCGGCGGTCGCGGCCAGCGTCGCCGCGCCGAAGCGCCAGAGCCACCGCCAGCCGCGCCGCCAGAACGGCTCTCCGGGGGCAACGCCGGCAGCGGGGCCGAGCCGACGCGCGCAGAGGGCGATCCCCGCGACCGAAGAGACCGAAAGTTGCAGCGACACGTCGAAGATCTGCAGCGGCCTTGCCAAGAGCAGGATCAGCGCGGCGCCGGCGATCGTCGGCGCCGGCGACGCCGCCCGCCCGACGAGCAGCGCCCCCATGCCCAGCGCCAGCATCAGCGCCGACCGCTCGGTGGCCACCGCTTCGCCGGTCAGCAGGGTGAAGAGCGCGATGGCCGGAAGCGAGGCGGCGGCCGCGATCGCGCGCGGGTCAACGGTGAGCGGCAGGCCGGGAACACGCGCCGCCGCTCCGCGCACCAACAGAAAAAACAGAGCCGCGACCGCCGCCAGGTGGAGCCCCGACACGGAGAGCACGTGGGTGGCGCCGGCGGCGCGAAAGCCCTCCTCGACCTCGGGCGCGACGCCGCGCCGATCGCCGAGGACGGCGGTCTTGAGGAAGGCACCCGCCTCGCCCGGGACGGCGCGATCGATCGCCTCGCGGAGCGCCCGCCGCGCGAGGTAAGCGGCGCGCCGCGGCCCCAAGCCGGAGGGCTCGGCCAGACGGCGGATGGCGCCGGCGGTCGGTACGCCGGCGAGCGCCTCGATTCCGACGGCCCGCAACGCCAGCGCCGGATCGGGGAGGCCGGGGTTGCGGGTCCCGCGCAACGCCCGCAGCCGCGCCCGGCAGCCGATCGTCTCGCCCGGTCCGAAGTCGGGCCAGCCGCTGGCGACCGCCAGCGCCAGCGTTCCGCTGGCCGGGGTGCCTTCGATGGCGGTGAGCGCGACGACGAGGCGCGTGCCGCTCCCGGTCTCCTCGGGGCCGTGGAGGACGACCGCTTCGATCGCCAGCGGATCGTCGGACTGGAGCGCGGCGGCGAGCGGCGGAATCGAGCGGAGGCGTGCCTGCGGCGCGCGTTCCCAGGAGGAGGCCGAGGGCGAGGAACAGGATCGGGCCGGCCAGCGCTCGCAGGGGGCGCAGCCACGCCGCGCCAGCGGGCGCAATCGTCGCGGCCAGCGCCGCCGCGCCGGCGAGCGCGAGCGCCACCGCGGCGCGCCCCCCTGCGATGACGCTCGCTCCCAGCGCGTCCCCCACGGCGAAGGCCACGGCCCATGAGACGAGGCGCATCCGTCATCTTCGGAATTCGGAACGTCCGGTTGTGCGCCTAGGAAACCGCCAGGGCATCGGCTAGGTTTCCCGCATGTCGACCTCCTGCCTCATCACCGGCGGCGCCGGGTTCATCGGATCGTCGCTGGCGCGCGCGCTGATTGCCCGTGGTGACCGGGTGCGGGTGATCGACAACTTCTTTTCTGGCCGGCGCGAGAACCTGGCCGACATCAGCAAGGAGGTCGAGCTGGTCGAGGCCGACATCCGCGACGAGGCGGCGCTCGAGCACGCGCTCGGCGGCATCGAGCTGGTGTTTCACGAGGCGGCCATTCCGTCGGTGCCGCGTTCGCTGGCCGATCCGATCGGGAGCCACGACGCCAACGCCACGGGGACGCTCAAGCTGCTCCATGCCGCGAAGAAGGCGGGCGTCAGGCGCGTCGTCTACGCCGCTTCGTCATCGGCCTACGGCGACACGCCGACCCTGCCGAAGGTGGAGACGATGCGGCCGATGCCGCTCTCCCCCTACGCCGTCGCCAAGCTGGCGGGCGAGCACTACTGTCAGGTGTTCGCCAGCGCCTACGGCCTGGAGACGGTCTCTCTTCGCTACTTCAACGTCTTCGGCCCGCACCAAGACCCGAAGTCGGAGTACGCGGCAGTGATCCCGCGCTTCGTCACCGCGGCGCTCGGCGGCAAAGGGGTCACGGTCTACGGCGACGGGACCCAGTCGCGCGACTTCTGCTTCATCGACAACACCGTGGAGGCGAACCTGGCGGCCGGGTCGGCGCCCGGCGCCTCGGGGCAGGTGTTCAACGTCGCCTGTGGCGCCGCGATCAACCTGAACGACGTCGTTCGCCTGGTTGGCGAGATCGTCGGGCACCCGGTCCCCATCACCTACGCGCCGGGCCGGGTGGGCGACGTCAAGCACTCGCTGGCCGACATCACGGCGGCGCGCGAGCGACTCGGCTACCGCGGCGCGATCTCGTTCGCCGAGGGGCTCGAGCGCACGGTCGCCTGGTACGCGGGCCGGCTCTAACCGACCGGCTCGGAGCCCCCGGCCCGACTCGGAGCCCCGGAGCGATACGGCCCGGCTCGGAGCGAACCGGCCCGGCTCGGAGCGAACCGGCCCGGCTCGGAGCGAACCGGCCCGGCTCGGAGCGAACCGGCCCGACTGCTGGCCGTGCCTCAGCCGCCGATTTGAAGGCCGAGCAACGCCAGATTGTCGCGGCCGCCGGTCGACTCGTGCGCCGTGGCCACGATGCGGCGGCTGATCTCGCTGACGTCGTGGGGCGCGCTGCCGACCAGCTCGGTGAACTGGCACTGCCCCATCGTCGAGCAGGGGCGCCGCGGCGCCGAGAGAATCTCGAACACGCCATCGGTGGCCAGCAGCAGGATGTCCTTGGCGGCGACGGAGATCGTCTCCTCGCGGTACTGCGCGTGTGCCACGATCCCCAGCGGCGGGCCGGAAGAGTAGGCGACGCGCGACACCACACCGGTCGAGCGGCGCAAGAGCGGCAGCACGTGACCGGCGTTGGCGAAGATCCACTTCTTGTTCGGAGCGTCGAGCAGCACGCAGAGCGCGGTCACGAAGCGGTCGTCCGACATGCGCACCGACAGCGTATGGTTGAGACGCTCGAGCAGCTCCGCCGGCCCCGAGACCTCGGTGGCGAGCCGCCTGATGTCCGCGCTGACCCGCCCCATGGTGAGGGCCGCGGTCACCCCCTTGCCCGAGACGTCACCGATCACCCCCATCACCCGCCCGTTCCCGAGATCGATGAAGTCGTAGAAATCGCCGCCGATGGCGTAGGCCGGCATGTACTCGGTGACGACGCGAACGCCCGCCGAGTTCTCCCCGATAGGTTCGGGCAGGAAGGTCCGTTGGATGGTCCCGGCATTGGCCAGATCCTGCTCCAGCCAGGTCGTGGCGGACGGCGAGACGCGGGTGCGGCAGCGCGGCAAGACACCGCCCACGCCCTCGGCCAGCAAGGCGAGCGCTTCGAGGTCCGGAATGGTGAAGGCCGGCGCTTCGGCGCGCCGCTGGACGACCAGGAACCCCTCCAGCGATTTGCCGGAGAAGATCGGCGTCGACATCGTCGAGCCGCGTCCTGTGGCGGCGTCGCCCGGAAGCAGCGTCGGCGTCACCGGCATGAGGCCGCGCGCGGCAATCGGTCCCCACACCGCGTTGAGCGTTGCCAAGAGCCCGGCGCCGGCGCGCGCGTCACGCACGCCGCGCAGGGGGCGCCCCTTCTCGGGCAGGAAGAGATCCGCGTCGGCGATCTGCGGCCAGAGCATGGCGATGACGACCGCCAGCCGCTGGGCGAGCTCCGACGGCGACTCGGGATCGCCGAGCGCGGCGATGGCGTGGCTGACCGGGGTCGATCCGGTCGGCTCGCTGAGCGAGGCGTCAATGAGGAGCGGCGAAGACATGTGATGCGGGCTGGAGTCCATTTTCATCTATATTCCCGACACTAGGCTAGCTAATCCCACAGCCTGCCTAAGGTACCCGACGAAGGGATCTTACGCTATCCAAAACGGTGTTCTGCGTGACAGTCTGCGCACGCGAGTCGGCACTGTCCATTCGTCAATTGCGTGTCGCGGTCAGAGAGTGCCGCAGCACAGCTTCCAATGGCTCCCCGCGAGCGCGTGGGAAGTCTAGTGACGCGACTTCGACTGCTTATGCGCCGGCGGCGGATTGCGGCTGTCGGCGCCGAGCATCACGCGATCGAGGCGGAGGAGCCGGAAGATCGCCAGCGGTTGGTCGCGCAGCCCCTTGATGACGACGCTTCCACCCTGGGCCCGCACGCGCTTGTAGAGCGAAACGAGCGCGCCGACACCGGAGCTGTCGACCATTCGGAGGGACGACAGATCAACTTCCACGATCTGCGGCTTGGTCTTCACCAGCTTCTCGAGATCGGGACGCAGGTCCGACACGCTGACGGCGTCGAGCTCCCCTTCGATCGCGAGATGAGTCACGCCGGTGCCGGCCTTGATGTCGAATCTCATGTTGCACCTTCGCTCTTGCGGACTGCGCTCGAGCGTTCCACGTAGCGCTTGCTCAAGGTGAGCAGGTTGGGGCGCCCGGTACGGTACGCCATTTCCATGAAGGACTGCATGATGAAGAGGCCAAGGCCGGACTCGGGGAGGGTGTCGAACGCCGGCGGCGGAACCCCCGTCGGATCGAATCCGGATCCCCAGTCGCGCAGCTCTATTCTGATGTGGCCGCGCCGGGTTTGGATCCGCAAATCGATGCTCCCTTCCCTCCGAATGGCTTCGCTCCGGATCGCGTCGCTCCGGATCGCGTCGCCGTGGCTCGCGTAGCCGTGAAGGACGATGTTGTTGAATGCCTCGCCGACGGCGGACACCACCTGCATTTGGAATTCGTTCCATGCTCGACCCTGCGGACGGGGCGTCACCAATTTACACGCCGTCGAAACCGCACGAAGAGCAACGTCTCGGTGCTCCAATATTCCGAGCAGCTGGAGGCGAATCAAGGCAGCTGGCTCGTCTGTAGGCGATCCATCCACGGTGTCATATCGGAAGTTCGGTGTTTCGGTGTAGCGTACTGGCGTGGTTCGGTCCGTTCGCGTCGCGAAGAGATTTATCGACGTCGTTGGCTCGCTTCTCGGCCTGGCCATCACTTTACCCTTTTTCCCTCTGATCGCCGCGGCAGTCTACCTCGATTCGCCTGGCGCCATTTTTATTCGTCAGCGGCGGGCCGGTCAGCTCGGACGCGCCTCGGACGACCGGACCCCGGAGGGGGAGGAGAGCCCGGAACCGAAGTTTCGGGAGTTCTCGATGCTCAAGTTCCGCTCGATGCGCCCCGACGCCGAGAAGCTCACCGGGCCGGTGCTGGCGACCGAGGATGATCCGCGGATCACACGGGTGGGGCGCGTCCTGCGCAAGACGCGGATCGACGAGCTGCCGCAGTTCATCAACGTGTTCCTGGGGGACATGAGCATCGTGGGCCCGCGCCCTGAGCGCCCCGAGCTGGCCGTGCAGCTCGCGCACGCCATCCCCTACTTCGAGGAGCGGATGCGGGACGTGAAGCCGGGGATCACCGGCCTCGCCCAGGTCACGCTCGGGTACACCGGCAAGCCGCTGCCGGGCAGCGAGCTCGGCCCGTTCGAGAAGGACCTGACCAACCCGTTCAAGATCGACGGAGCCGAGGACGCCGTGGCCGATCACATGCGCATGAAGATGCTCTACGACCTGGCCTACACCGCGGCGATGGAGGACCTGCGCACGTTCGTGCCGCTCGAGCTCTCCATCTTGCTCCGCACGCCGCTGGTCATGATTCGGGCGCGCGGGACGTGAGCGCCGGCCGCGGGACGTGAGCGCCGACCGCGCGGCGGTTCGGCCGCTGTGATATCTAGAGGCCGTGAGATCCGTGAGATGGGCGACAGCGGCGCTGATGCTGGCTGGGACGTTGGCGGGATGCCCCACTCCGCAGCCCTATTTCAACTACGCGGCGGAGCCTGACCCGCGCAAGAACGGCTTCCTGCTCGGTCCGTCCGACGTGCTCAAGGTGAACGTCTGGCACAACCCCGACCTGAGCGGCGACGCGGTCGTTCGCCCCGACGGCACCATCACCCTGCCGCTGGTGGGCGACATCCCTGCCGCCGGCCGGACGCCGACCGACGTGCGCAACGAGATCACGACACGGCTCAAGGCGTACATCAAGGACGACTCGGCGATCGTCACGGTGGCCGTCTCCGCGGTCAACAGCTACCGGTTCGTGGTGAGCGGCAACGTGGAGAAACCCGGCTCGTACAACGCCAACCACTACGCCAGCGTCTCCGAGGCCATCACCCTCGCGGGCGGCCCCAACAGGTTCGCCAGCCCGGAGGAGACGGTCATCATCCGCACGGGCCCGGATGGCAAGGTCCGCCGGATTCCCGTCGACAGCACGGGGATCCTGAAGGGCAAACATCCGGAGCAGGATCTGGTGATCCTCCCCGGCGACACCGTCTACGTCCCCTGATCGCCTGGCGGTCGGGCGAGCTTTGCTCGACCGAGCTCACCGCGGGCGGTCGCAGAAACCTCTCCCAGGGTTCCTGATTTGCGGGAGGTCGCAGGAACCCTCCCAGGGTTCCTGACTTGATTGCCTGCCCCCGCTACGAGTTCAGGATCTGCGTGATCGGGCCGGTGCAGTAGGTCGGCTCGCCGAAGGTGGTCATCGGCGTTCCCATCACCTTCGCCAGCGTCAGCAGGAGATCGTTGTGTGCACGGTCGTTCACTTCGGCGGTGGCTTCGCTCCCGTCGACGAGATCGAGCGGGAAGGTCACCAGGTTGCCGGTCTTGAGCTGCCCGTTGGCGCCGCCCACCAGCACGAACGGCGTGTCGTCGTGGTTGTGGGCCGCCCCCATGTCGAGCTCGCTCGACCAGCAGATCACCGACTGATCGAGCAGCGTGCCGCCGTTGGCGCCGGAAAGGCCATTGAGCTTCTGCGCCAGGTAGGCGACCTGCGTGGCGTAGAACTGGTCGATCGCCTCCTGCTGGGGAGCGCTCTGATAGAGGTTCACATTGCTGGCGCTGTACATGTCGCTGACCGAGATGCACTGCCCCATGTTGTTGTAGCCGCCCGTGCAGCTGACCAGCGCGCCGAGGTAGGTCGGCCCCATGTGCGAGAAGTTGTGGTGGCTGTTGTTCTGGGGATTCTGGCTGGTGCTGAGCCAGGTGTGCGTCACCTGGCTGGTGGCCGTCGAGAACTGGATGCTCCCCACCCGCGTGAGATCGCAGGCCATCGCCAGCGCCAGGATGTCCATCTGCTGCTTGGCGTTGGTGGGAAAGTCGGTGCTGACGGTGATCGCCCCGGGCGGCGTGCACTTCTGCGAGGCCGTCGCCGCCGCCTGTAGCTGGGTGTAGAGGCTGTTCCAGCCGTCCTGCAACGCCTGCAGCTGGGTGCGGTCCTGGGTGCAGAGCTTGGGCATCAGGCTGTTGAGCTCGCTGTTCAGCTCGCCCGGCTGCGTCCCACTGCCGAACAGCTGCTGGCGGATGAACGTCGTCTTGTCCGGCCCGGTGGTGGTCGACGACATGTTCGGAAAGCAGGTCGCGGCGGCGGCGGTCGGGTTGTCGATCGGATCGACGAACACGCCGGCGGAGTTGTAGATCATCCGGGTCTTCACCTCGCGATCGGTGAAGTCGGCCGGATCGCGGACCATCAGCTGGATCGACGAGAAAGGGGTGCCGGCATTGAGCTGGGCGCTGATCTGCTGGTCGATGCTGATGCTGGTGGCCGCATTTCCCGTGGAGATCTGCCCGGTCCAGAGCGAGGCCAGCCCCGCCTCGTGCGACCCCTGCGCGGCCTTGTTGTTGAGGCCGTCGAGGACCAGGACCTTGCTCTGCAGATTGGTCGTCCAGCTGACGCCGCCGACGGTCCCCCCCGAGGCGAAGGGGGCGAGCGTGTTGCGGAACTTGAAGTTGCTGGTCAGGGTCGGCGCGGCGCCGTACGCCGGCCGCGCCACCGAGGCCCCGCTCATGTCGGTCGCACCCCAGACCGGGCGGACGCAGCCGCAGGGGCTGAAGATGAGGATGAGGTAGGTCGGCGCCGACCCGCTGGCGGCGGCGTAGCTGGGGACGCCGCGCAGGAACGGATAGGAGAGGGCGGAGGCGCCCACCATCTGCAGGAAGTGCCGACGCTCAAGCTGGATTTTACGTTTGGTCATTGACACGCTCTCATTGACAAGCTTGGCCCGCGGCCACCGGCGTGCGGTACATGAACGAGTTGCTGCTCACGACGGCGACCAGGAGCTTCGAGATGTTGAAGTTACTCGAGGAAAAGGCCTGGTAGATGGTCTGCGCCGAGCAGGCGTCGGCGTCCGTCTCCGAGCGGAGGAGGGCGTAGCGAAGCTCCTCCAGCGCGAAGCACTGATCGACCTGCTGGCTCTTCGACAGCTGGGTGATCATGTCGCTCATCCCAGTGAAGGTGCCGGAGAGGTCGGTCGGGTTCGCCGGCTCAGGAACGAACTGCCCGCTGGGGTCGACGTTCACCCCGTTCTCCTGCGTGATGTAGAGGCCGGCGGCGTTGTAGTTGTCGAAGCCGAACCCGATGAGGTCCATGTACTGATGGCAGAGGTTGCACTGCGAGTTGGCCTGGACGTGCATCTGGTAGACGGCGCGGGTCGTCCCGGCGGTGATGTTGGCGGGCGGCGGCGGGATCGGCACGCCGCCGATCGAGGCCGGCGGGTCGGGAACCTCTTCGCACAGGATCTGCTGGCGCATCATCCGGCCGCGGAGGGTCGGCGAGGGGAGCGAGGTGTGGGAATGCAGCGACAGCACGCTGCCGTCGGTCAGGATCCCCATCCGCTGGTTGGCGGTGGTGCTGACGTTGGTCGCCGCGCTGAAGGTCGGCGCGCCGGAGAGCCCGTAGAACGTGGCCAGGTCCTGGTTGATGTACGAAGAGGGCGAGGTGAGGAGCGAGGTGTAGCTGCTGCTCCCCAGCACCGCCTGCGTAAAGGTCGTCAGGCTCTCGGTGTGCATGTCGGCGGCGACGTTGGCCGACCAGGTGGTGAACTGCGTGTCCTTGGTGACGGAGTTCATGTTCTCGATGTCGAGCCACTGGTCGGCGAAGTCGGCGAGCGCGCCCGTGGCCTTGGAATCGGCCAGCATGCGCGTCGCCTGCGTCGCGACGTCGGAAGCGCTGACCAGGCTGGCGCCGTTCACGCCGTTCGCCGCGTCCATCAAGGTCTGATCCGGAATGGAGCGCCACAGATAGAGCGCCAGCCGGGTGGCCAACTCCATCGGCGTGAGGGGAATCGCCGTTGCCTGGCCGGTCGGATCGGGCTCGCCGAACTCGATGACGAACAGGAAGCGGGGCGAGGTGAGCACCGCCTCGATCACCGCCTGGATGCCGGTCGGAAAATCGAACTGAGCGCTCACGTTGGCGTAGAGCGTGTTGAGCGCCGTCGTCTCGTCGGCGTCGAGCTGCCCGCGGAAGGCGCGGTTGGCCCAGCTGCTGATGAACGTCTGTGCGCAGGCAGCGTTCTGCGTGGTGCAGGGAAGGATGGCGGCCAGCTCGGTGCTGCTGGCGACCGCGGCGGAGGCCAGCGCTTCGGCCGTCTCCAGGTACTGCTGGTTGATGAGCGTCCCCGAGATCGTGGCGTAGGCGTTGGTGTTGAAGTTGCCGGCCTTGCCGTTGTCGATCTTCTGCTCGGTGACGAACTGGGTGGCGGGTTGGGTGTTGCCCGGGTCGAGGCCCAGGTCGCGGATCATGTTGTCGTACTCGATCCGCGAGATGCGCCGCACTGGCGAGCTTCCGACGGTGACCGCGCCG
>CAVRRT010000142.1:0-14991 GCA_963723305.1 uncultured Pseudomonadota bacterium | reverse complement strand
CGCCGCCGGCTGCTTCGAGTCGGCCTTCCCCATCGCCGGCATCGGCTGCGGCAACATGACGGGCCGCACCCTCACCGTCAACGGCACCGCCATCAACTGCAGCAGCCCCACCATCCCCGCCAAGGTCAACGGTGGTTACTGCTTCCAGGCCTCCGCTGGCGGCTACTCCTACGCCTACCTCGACACCTGGTAAGCCGCTCAGCTCCTCGCCCCACCAATGGCCGGTCCGCTCCCGCGGGCCGGCCGTTTCCTTTTGTCGCATGACGCGCGCGCAGACCCCAAGCGGGAGGCCGATCCAGAACGGAGCGGGCCTCTCCCGTTCGGTCAGCGGGTCATTGGCGCGTAGGCCCGCGCGGCGGGGACCGAGAGGAGCTCGCCGGTCGGCAGCACCAGCGCGGTGAGCTCCCGGCCATAGACGCAGCCGGTGTCGAGCCCGGTGGCGAACGGGTGTCGCTGCAGCCCACGAACGGCGTCATGCCCAAAGACCACCTGCTCCGGTCCCCGCCAGAGCGAGGCCCAGGGCGCGCCGTCGATCCGCTTCGACGGCTCCCCCGCGGCGGTGATGCTGCGGAGGTTGAGCAGGTGATCGCGGGTCTGCTGTTCGATCGGGATCCCGGGCACCAGCCCGGCGTGCACCACCAGATGGGAGCCGGCGCCGGCGTCTTCGAGGCGGAGCCAGAGCGGGCGCGACGCGAGCCAGGCGACGTCGGCGGCGCTCAGCGTCTCGGCGACGGCGCGGTGGGCCGGCCCGACGCGCGTGTCGCCGCGGACCGCCTTGAGCACGTGGGCGTCGTGGTTGCCGAGGACCGCCTCGGCGTTCGATGTCCGCGCCCAGGCCACGACGCCCGCCGAATCCGGCCCCTTGGCCACCAGATCGCCGACCAGCACGACGCGGTCGCCCGGGCCGCGCCCGAAGCGTCCCACCAGCGCCAGCAGCTCGCCGAGACAGCCGTGCACGTCGCCGACGATCAGGGTGCGCATGGCCGGGGCGCGCGCTCCTGCCCGGCCTACGCCTCCGAGACGGAGACCTTGAGCATCTTGACCGGCGTCTTCGGGCGGTCGTTCCCGTCGCGGGGGGTCTTCGAGATCTTGTCGACGACGTCCATCCCCTCGATCACCTTGCCGAACACCGGATGCTTCGACGGCCCGGGAGAGAACCAGTCGAGGTAGGGGTTGTCGACGACGTTGAGGAAGAACTGGCAGCTGCCGCTCTGCGGCCCCTTGTTGGCCATCGACAGCGTTCCGCGGGCGTTGCTGATCTTGGCGTTCGGCGGGTGCTCGTCGGGGATGGTGCCGCTCGGGGAGTCGCCGGTGCCGGCGCGCGGGCTCTGCGGGTCCTTGCTGTACGGGCAGCCGAACTGCACCATGAACTTGTCGATCACCCGGTGGAAGTGGAGCCCGTCATAAAAGCCGCTCTTGGCGAGCTTGACGAAGTTTCCGGCGGTGATGGGCATCTGGTCGGCGAGGAGCTCGATCTTGATGTCGCCCAGGGAGGTGCTGAGGGTCGCGGTGGGGTTGGACATGGGGCGGCAGCTTAACGCACTTCGAGCGCCGCGACGACCTCGTCGAGACGTTCGAACGGACGCGCGCGCGGACAGAGATCCTCGAGCTTGCTGCCGCGCACGGCGAAGACCTCGTCGCAGGTCTCGGCGGCCAGAAGATCGAGCCGGCCGTCGCCGAGGTAGACCGTCGGCTCTCCCGGATGTTGGCGGCGAAGATCGGCCACCACGTGGCTCTTGAAGTCCTCGCCCGGCGAGAGAAGCATCCCCTCCGGCAGCGAGACCCGCCAGGCCCGCCCGTCGAAGGCCCCGGTGAAGGCGACGGTCGGGATCCCCGGCGGCAGCAGATCCTGGATGTAGAAGGTGAGACCGTGGCTGACCACCACGAAGGGCCAGCCGCGCGCGCGGCAAAAATCGACCAGCTCCGTCAGCCCCGGCCGCAGGCGGGTGTGGGCGCGCGCCTGGGCCAGCAGCGCCTCGGCCGGCAGCCCGACGTCGCCGTAGCCGCGCCCGATCATCTCGAGCGGCGTCAGCTTCCCGGCATAGGTGTCGGGGAGCAGCTCGCGCCGCCAGTCGTAGGGCAGGTGCGCGTCCCAGAACAGCGTCGTGACATCGTCGATGGTGAGCGTTCCGTCGAAGTCGGAGACGATGATCATGTGGGAACCGACGCCATCATCGAAACGTCGCCACCACCGGCGCGTGGTCGCTGGTTCCGACCTCACGCTGGGAGACGCAGCTCTCGGCCGCCGCGGCCAGCGGGCCGCTCGCCAGCAGGTAGTCGATCCGCCATCCGATGTTGCGCTGGCGGAGGTTGCGCCAGGGGGCCCACCAGGTGAAGAGCGCGTCGTCGGCCGGCGCGCGCTCGCGCGCCACGTCATGCAGCCCGCCTTCGCTCAGGATCCGTTCGAACAACGCCCGCTCATCGGGGCGCTGGCCGATCGCCCGCTCGTCGCGCTCCTTTTCGTGCACGTCGATCGCGGCGCGCGCCACGTTGAGGTCGCCGCAGAGCAGCGCCCGCGTCCCGGCAGCGCGCAGCCCGGCAGCGTAGGCGGCCATGGCCTCGAGAAATCGGACCTTGGCGGCGAAGTCCTTGCCGCCGTTCGGCACGTAGACTGACACCACCTGCACCCCGGCCACGGTGACGGCGGCGATGCGGGTCTCGTGGTCGAACTCGGGATGCAGGTAGAGCGGCCGGTCCGGCGCGACGGCCTGGCGCACGATCAGCGCGACCCCGGAGTAGCCCTTCGTGCCGTGCCAGTAGGTCCAGTATCCCGGCAGGTCACCGACCGTCTTGGGGATGTGGTCGGCGGCGGCCTTGATCTCCTGCAGGCAGAGCACGTCCGGCTGCTCGCGGGCGACGAAGGCCGCCACCTCGTGTTGCCGCGCGCGAATTCCGTTCACGTTCCAGGTCGCGATCTTCATGTGCCGACGATTTCGCCTGTCGTCGAAGCGGATAACATGCGCATGATCTTCTAGCACGATGAGTGTCCCCGCCGACGAGCCCCCAGCGCCGTCCGCCGCGTCCGGGCCGTCACCGCGCACGCTCATCGCCGTCATCGCCGCCGGGATCTTCGTGACCGGCTTCGGCCTGCCCAAGACGCTCGGCTACCTGCCGTTCAGCCTGCTGCTGAAGAACCAGCTGCACATGTCGGCGCTGCAGGTCTCCGAGTTCTGGGCCGTCTCGCTGCTCGTCTGGTACGTCAAGCCGCTGGTCGGGTTCGTCTGCGACGCCTATCCGCTCTTCGGGACCCGTCGCCGCGGGTACCTGCTGGTGGGGACGGTTCTGGCCGGCCTCTTCTGGCTGACGTTCATGCTGGTCCCGCGCCGCTATCTCCCGTTCATGCTGGTGATGACGGTGCTCAACGTGGCGATGGTCGCCGTCAGCACGGTCATCGGCGGCCTCCAGGTCGAGGTCTCGCAACGCTACGGGGCGAGCGGCCGGCTCGCCTCTCTCCGCACCGGGATCGAAGGGGTGATGAACCTGCTCGGGGGGCCGATCGGCGGCTGGCTGGCGGTTTGTACCTTCAGCTGGACGGTCCTGGCCGGCGCCGGCGTCACCTTCGCCTTCCTGCCCGTGGTCTTCTGGCTCTACCGCGAGCCGCGCGGCGCGCGGTCCGACGCCGCCGTCTGGAGCCTGGCGCGCGGCAACTTCAAGACGGTGATCCGCTCGCGGGCGATGTGGGGTGCCACCGGCCTTTTGTTTCTCGTCTACCTGGCGCCCGGGTTTCAGACGCCGATGCTCTATTACCAGCAGGACGTCCTCAAGTTCGACCCGCGCTACATGGGATTTCTGCAGCTGCTCGGGGGGGCTGGCGGGATCATCGGCGCCGCGGCCTACGGCTACCTCTGCCGGCGGCTGACGCTCAAGGCCTCGCTCATCGCGGGGATCCTTCTCAACGCCGCCAGCACGCTCTTCTATCTCCGGTACGACTCGGCACGGGCGGCCGCGCTCATCGACGGGTCGGCCGCGCTGCTCGGCACGCTGGCCACGCTGCCGCTCTATGATCTGGCGGCGCGCGCCACGCCGGCGGGCGTGGAGAGCTTCGGGTTCTCGCTGATGATGAGCATCCGCAACATCGCCATCTTCGCCATCTCCGATCCGCTGGGCTCGAAGCTGTACGACGACTACCACGTCGGGTTCAAGCAGCTGGTCTGGCTGAACGCCGGGTCGTCGGCGGCGGTGCTCCTCTTCGTCCCGCTGCTCCCCGCGGCGCTGCTGGCGGCGCGCGAGGAGCCGCGCGCCGCAGCCTGACCTCAAGAAATTTGCAGCGGCTGCTAACATCGAATCCGTGCCTTGGGGGGAGGGCTCACAGCGCTTCGTTCCGCGCGTCGCTGGCGCCTGCCTGGCGCTCGCGCTCTCCTGTGCCGCGACGCCCTGGCCCGACGAACCAGGCGTCCCGGTCGGGCTCGGCCTGGTCGCCAACGTCGACGCCGGCGACTCGTTTCTGACCGCGCTCACCGCCGCGCGCCGCGCGCAGAGCCTCCCGGCGCCGCTGGTGACGCCGCGCTACCAGTCGGAGATCCGGCTCTTCGCCGAAGACTTGCAAGCGGGCCGAACCTCGGCGGCCGGCGCCAAGCGGGCGGTCGAGCGCTGGGGGCGCCTCGCCTACCAGCGGCCGGTGGCGAGCTGGGTCCTCGACTGCGGCGCGGGACAGCCGCCCCAGATTCCGTCGGCGCTCGCCGAGCTGCCGTCGGCCGTGGTCTCCTACGCGGCGGCGCACTTCCGCCCGCGCTCGCTGGCGCGCGATCAGTGCGCGATCTTGGTCGTGTCACTGACCGGCGACGGCGGCGAGGCGGTTCACTCAGAGACGGTCAAATGACGCAGCCGATGCGCGCGCCGTCGATGGCGATCTCGTCGAGCCACAGCTCGAATGGCTCGCTGGTCGCCTGATACTCGTAAAAACCGAGCCAGACGTTGGTGAAGGTGGGCAAGGTGAACGGCACGCCGGCGTTCCCCTGGTGCGGCGTGGTGGGGGTCGTGGCGAGCGAAGGATGTTCCACCGCGTCCCACCAGAAGCGGGTCTGGTTGTGCGCGCCGTCGTGCAACCATTCGATACAGAGCCACTCGCCCGTCGGCACCGGCGACGGCGTCCCGCTCGGCCCCGGATCGCTGTCGGCGTTGGTCCAGTCGCCCGTCCCGTTCGGGTCGGTCAGGCTGTCGGTGCCGACGCCGAACAGGTTGACGCCGTTCTGCATCTGGCCGCCCACCCGGATCTCCCCGGTCACGCCCGTCCCGGAGGCGGCGATGAACGTCCAGTGCGCGTAGCTGAAGGCCGACGACGGCGTGGGGAGCGACTTGAAGTAGACGAAGGCGCGGCCGTAGTAGCTGTTGTTGGGCGCCGGGAACGTTTTCGTCTCGTCGATGAACGACGGTCCGTTCCCCGGCATGGTGACGTGCAGCGCGTGCGTGCCGCGCGCTGCCTGCAGGGTGTCGACGACGGGCGCGGTGCCGGTCACCTTCCAGGTGTCGGTGTCGAGCGTACCGCTCTCGAAGTCCTCGCAGAGCTGGAGGTGGGCGTCCGCGCAGCGGCTCACTCCGAAGAAGGCCGCGCGGTTCGACGACAGGTCGCGCGCGGGAAGCGACGACCCGCAGCCGGCGAGCCCCAACGCGACGAGCGCAGCGGCGCCGGCGCGCGCGACGCCGCGCTCGCCCGCGCCCCGGCCCACTAGAGGCGCACCTGGATTTCGTAGCGGCGGTTCTTGGCCTTCTTAGCCGGGGTATTGTCGGGCGTCACCAGCGGCCGTTCGGAGCCCATGCCGACGGAGATGATCTCACCGGGCGCCACCCCCTTGGCCACCAGCTCCTTGACCATCACCGCCGCGCGCTTGGCCGACAGCTCCTTGTTGTGCTCCGGCTTACCGGCCGAGTCGGTGTGCCCCGAGACCTCGAACTTGAAGCCGGTCACGCCGGCCGCCTGAAGCTTCTTCTTGGCGTCGATCAGCGTGTTGGCCAGCTTCTTGACCTTCTTGTCGCACCCGGGGGCCAACTGGTCACTGTCGCTCTTGAAGCTGCACTGATCCTTGCGCCCCTCGGCCAGCAGCTTGGCGTTGACATCCTTGAGCGCCTTGTCGCGCGCGGCGCCGCCGGCCTTCCCCGCCAGACCGTGGAGATCGAAGGCACGCGCTGGAGCGCCGGCGAGCACCGTGACGCCGAGGGCGAGCACGGAGCGCAACAGCCAACTTCGTCCCAGCCAATTTCGTCCCTGCCAATTCCGTCCCTGGATCGATGAACGCATGCCGAGACTTTAACGCGAACCGCGCTACTGGCGGAGCGTCAGATCGAGGACGGTCGCCAATCCCGGAGCCGCCGCGATCACGGCTGGGATGGCGTTGAGCACCGTGCCGACCGTGGCGCGGTCGCCGTGCGTCCCGCCTCGAATCATGAGGTCGAGCGGCGGATCCCCCTCGATCACCACGCGATCGTGCGGCTCGGGGGCGCCGACCGACATCTCGAGATCGAGGCGGACCAGCTCGCGTCCGGCGCGGATCCCGACCGCCGACTGCTTGAGCCCGGCCACCCGCCCGGCCTCGATCGTCGGGCGCGCGTCGGTCACCGGCCCGATCGTCGAGCGAATCTCGTCGAACGAGAAGCCGAGCCCGAGCCCGACGAGGGCGCACGACTCGGCGAGCCCCCGGTGGCCCAACTTCTTGGCCGCCACGCCGGCGTTGAACTCCTCGACCGTCAGCCCGGCGCCGACCTTGGCGCGCAGCGGCCCGCGCCGCTTGGCAGCGTCGACCACCCGCGTGACCACCACCCGATCGACGCGCACGCAGGCCGCCGCCAGCGTCAACGGCAGGCGGTCCATCACCAGGCCGGGGTTGACGCCGGTCCCGAGGACGGTGATCCCGGCGGCCCGCGCGTGGGCGTCGAGCTGCCGCGCCAGATCCGGGGTGGCGAAGTCGGCGTAGGCGAGATCCTCGCAGGTCGTGATGACGTCGACGCCAGCCGCGCCGGCCGCCTCGACGATCGGCACCATCTCGGCCACCCCCGAGAGGGTCAACACCAGCGCCACGTCGGCGCCCGACAGCGCGGCCGACAGCGTCGGCGCCACCTTGACGCCGATGGGGCCGATCTCGGCGACGTCGCCCGCGTCCTGGCCGACGAACGCCGGATCGGCGGCCCCCACCAGCTCGAGCGACGGGCGAGCCCGGACCGCCTTCAGCACCTCGCGGCCGATCGCCCCCAGGCCGATGATCGCGACGCGCACGGCGCCGGTCAGCCGAACGCTGCCCGTCACGCGGGCGGCGCCGCCAGCAGCCCCCGCCGTCACCCGCCGAGCTCCGCCAGATCCTCGCCCAGCTCCTCGAGGAAGCCCGAGATCTCCGAGGGGGAGAGCGACTCGAGGCGGCGGCGAATCCCTTCCAGATCGTCGCGCAGCCGGCTGGCCCTGCGGCGATAGTTGTCGAGCGTGTTCTCCAGCCTGGCGGCGTCCGGCGTCGAGGCGCCGACGCGTCCCACCTCGGCCCGCAGGTTGGCCTCCGCGGCGTCGAGATCGCGGGCGATCTCGGCGGCGCCGGCGTCGTGACCGTTCCGCGCGGCGCCGATGGCCGCCGCCGTCTCCAGCTCTCCCACCCGAACGCGCAGGCGGTCCCGTTCGGCCTCGAGCGCGTGGAGCCGATCGTCGTCCCGTCCGCCCCCCTGGGGCTGCGCCGCCGCCGCCTTGCGCTCGTGCTCGAGCCGCAGGAGCTTTCCTTCGAGCTCCGCCAGCCGCGCCCGCCGCGAGCGGTCCGCCTCTTCCAGATCCTTGGCCGTCTTGCGCAGCGTCGTCGCCTCGGCGCCCGAGCTCGCCGCGCGCGCCTCGGCCGCGGCCAACGTGTCCTCCAGCTCCGACACCAGCGCCGTCTGCTCGGAGACCGAGGCCTTGAGCTCGGTCAGCTCGCCGACGTGCGCCGCCGAGGCCCGGTGAAATTCCTCCAGCGCCCGCTCGCGGGCCTCGCGCGCGGCCGGCGGATTGTCGCCCCCGCCCGAGGAGCCGCCGCCCGGCGCCACGAAGGGACTCGCTCCCGCCTCGCCGCGCCCGGCCGCTGCGCCGGCACCCATTTGGACGGCGCGGGCGATCGCCTGACGCAGCCGGTCCTCGAGCTCGGCGAGCCGCCAGCTCAGATCCTGCTTCTCCCCTTCGAGCCGCAGGATCCGATCGTCGCGCTGGGCGATCGCACGCGATCGCTCTTCGAGCGCGCCCCCGTCGACCACCACGGTGCGGGCGGCGCCTTCGAGGCGGGTCACCTCCCGCCGGGCCCGCGCCAGCTCGCTCTCGGCGAGCCGCTGCCGCTCGAGCGCGTCCTCGACCGCCGTCTGCCGCTCGCGCGCCAAGCCCCCGACCTCCTCCAGCCGCTGCTCGGCAGCCGCGGCGCGGGCCTCGCTCTCGGCCA
Source organism: uncultured Pseudomonadota bacterium (assembly GCA_963723305.1). Lineage (GTDB taxonomy): Bacteria > Myxococcota_A > Polyangia > Fen-1088 > Fen-1088 > JADGRB01. The sequence continues at coordinate 6,619 of CAVRRT010000142.1, read as the reverse complement.
GCTTCACCCGCAGCCGCTCAGCCTCCTCGCGCGCCACCGCCAGGGAAGCGGCCGCCGCCCGCGCCTCCGCCTCGAGCGGCGCCCGCAGCCCCACCGTCAGGCGATCGGCGACCGCCGCCATCTCCTCCGTCGTGCGGCGGGTGAGGTTCATGACCGCCTCGTCGGCATCCGCCAACGCGCGGCGCAGCTTGGCGTTCTCGGCGTCCAGCGCCGCGCGGTCCTCGGCGGCGCGCCGCAGACGCGCGCGCAGCTCCTCGATCTCCTCGGCCTGCACGGACGACAGGCGGGCCACCGTCGGCTCGGTGCCACCCGTCGCTGCGGCCGCCGCACCGGACGGCAGCTGGACCAGCGCATAACCGAGGCCGATGACCGCCTCAGTGCCGGCGATCGCCACGTAGGCGACCGGTTGCTCCTGTTCCTTGATCAGCCGCGAATCGATCCGAAGCGCGTCGACCGCGCCTTCGAACTCGACCACCCCGATGCCGGCGAACGGCGTCATCCCCAGCATCTGGATGAGCGGCAGGAGCGGCGCGACCGCGCCGTGCAGATCGTAGTAGCCGACGCCGGCGGCGGGACCGAGGCGCTCGGCGTTGCCGGCGGCGACGATCAGACGCCCCCCGGCGGCGACCAGCTTCCGGCAGGCGGCGACGGCGCCCGGCCGGCGCACCAGCGCCTCCCCCTCGGGGACGACCACCACGTCGAACCGTTCGTTGACCGCGCCCAGATCGCCGTCGGAGACGACCACCCTCGCCGCGCCCAGCGACATGAGGAGCTCGGCGCTCCCTTCGCCAGGCCCGATCTCGAGCACACGGCGGCCGGACCAGATAGGTTCGAGGTAGGCATAGAGCGACCGGCGGCGGTCGCGGAACTCAGCGCTGGAAAGGTCCGGCATGGCGGGCTGCACTATACCCGACTTGCATCTGGGCGCTTGGCCCACTATAAACCCCGGTTCCCGAGACTCACACCATGGCAAAAAAAGGCATTCATCCGGTCTACAAGCCCTCGACCATCACTTGCGCCTGCGGCAACAAGGTCGAGACCTTCTCCACGCGCGGCGCGTTCTCGGTCGAGATCTGCTCGGCCTGCCACCCGTTCTACACGGGCAAGCAGAAGTTCGTGGACGCCGCCGGCCGCATCGAGCGGTTCCAAAAGAAGTACGGCGGCGGCAAGACCAAGACCACGCCCGCGACCTAAGCGCGCGGGGACGAGCGGGCTTTGCTCGATCAGCTGCTGCTCGACAAGCTCGCTGGGGTCGAGGCGCGCTACCAAGAGCTCGACCGGATGCTGGCCGATCCGGCCGTGCTGGCCAATCGCCAGCAGATGCAGAAGCTCGGCAAGGAACACTCCGATCTGCGCGAGCTGATCGAGGCTCTGCGCGAGCATCGCGACGTCTCGCGCCGGGTCGTGGACGCGCGGGAGATGCAAAAAGATCCCGAGATGCGGGAGCTGGCGCGCCAGGAGGAGACGGAGCTCGCCGGTGAGCAGGAGCGGCTGGAAAAGTCGCTCAAAGAGCTGCTCATGCCCAAGGACCCCAACGACGAGAAGAATATTCTCCTCGAGATCCGCGGCGGCACGGGTGGCGAGGAGGCGGCGCTGTTCGCCGCCGATCTGTTCCGCATGTACAGCCGCTTCGCGGAGCGGCGGCGCTGGACGGTGGAGATCCTCTCCATGTCGAGCGCGGCGGCCGGCGGCATCAAGGAGGTCGTGGCCGGCATCAACGGACGCGGCGCCTACTCGCAGCTCAAGTACGAGTCGGGCGTCCACCGCGTCCAGCGCGTCCCCGCCACCGAGGCGCAGGGGCGCATCCACACCTCCACCGCCACCGTCGCCGTGATGCCCGAGATCGAGGACCTCGAGATCGACATCGATCCCAAGGACCTCAAGATCGAGGTGATGCGCTCGGGCGGTCCGGGCGGCCAGTCGGTCAACACCACCGACTCGGCGGTGCGCATCCACCACATCCCGACCGGACTGCTCGTCCACTGCCAGCAGGAAAAATCGCAGCACAAGAACAAGGCGATGGCGATGAAGCTCCTGCGCGCCAAGCTCTACGATATCGAGGAGGAGAAGCGGCAGACCGCAGAGCGCGAGGCGCGCCGCAGCCAGATCGGCTCGGGCGATCGTTCGGAGAAGATCCGCACCTACAACTTCCCGCAGGACCGCCTGACCGACCACCGCATTGGCCTCACCCGCCACAACCTCCCCGGCATCCTGGACGGCGATCTGGAAGAGGTCATCAACAGCTTGCGCGCGCATTTCCAGGCCGAGGCGCTCAAGTGAGCGGGACGTCCCCCCGGATCGTTCTCCTCGACAGCTTCGCCATCGATCAAGGGGAGCCGGACACCGTCTGGGAGGAGCTGGCGGCGCTCGGCGAGCTCCGCGCCTATCCCCAGTCGGAGAGCGGGGAGATCGTCGGGCGCTGCAGGGACGGCACCCTCGCCGTGCTCACCAACAAGGTGCCCATCGGGGCCGCCGAGCTGGCGGCGCTGCCGGCGCTCCGCTACATCGGCGTGACGGCGACCGGAACCAACATCGTCGATCTCGAGGCGGCGCGCGCGGCGCAGGTGGCGGTCACCAACGTCCCCGGCTACGCCACCGAGTCGGTCGCCGAGCTGGTCTTCGCCTTCATCCTGCATTTTTCGCACGACGTCGGCGGACACAACGCCGCGGTCAAGGTCGGCGTCTGGGCCGCTTCCTCCGACTTCTGTTTCTTCCGCCAGCCGCTCATGGAGATCGCGGGCAAGACGCTGGTCGTGGTGGGCGCCGGCGCGATCGGCGGCGCCGTCGCCCGCATCGGCGAGGCCTTCGGGATGCAGGTGGTGCGCGCCGCGGTGCCAGGCGCGCCGGCGCGCGCTGGCCAGGTGCGCACGCCGCTCGGGGAGGCGCTGCCCATCGCCGACTTCGTTTCGCTGCACTGCCCCCTCACCGAGGCGACACGCGGGATGGTCGGCGCCGAGTTCCTGGCGGCGATGAAGCCGGGGGCGATCCTCATCAACACCGGGCGAGGGGCGCTCTGTGACGACGGGGCGCTGGTGGCGGCGCTCGCCGACGGCCACCTTGGCGGCGCGGGGCTCGACGTCCTCTCGGTCGAACCGCCGCCGCCCAACCACCCGCTGACCGATCCGCGCGCCTCGTGGTCGGGACGGGTGGTGGTGACGCCGCACATCGGGTGGGGAACGGTGGAGGCGCGGCGCCGCGTCGTCACCGAGGTCGCGCGCAACCTCGAGGCCTTCCTCAGGGGCGAGACGCGCAACCGGATCGCCTGAGCGTCTTCGGCGTCGCGCGGCCACTCGTCGCGCGGCCACTCGCTGCTCGGCCACTCGCTGCTCGGCTCCCTATTGTTCACCCTGCAGCGTCACGAGGACCGTGCGCGCGCCACCTTGGTCGCGGTGCTCGCCGAGATAGATCCCCTGCCAGGTCCCGAGCGCCAGACGGCCGTCGCGGATGGGGACGGTCACCGACGCCCCGAGCAGCGTCGCTTTCACGTGCGCCGGCATGTCGTCAGCCCCCTCGGCGGTGTGCTCGAAATAGGAGGCGTTCTCGGGGACGGCCCGATCGAACCAGCGCCCCAGATCGCCGCGGACGTCCGGATCGGCGTTCTCGTTCACGGCCAGCGACGCGGAGGTGTGCTGGATGAAGAGGTGCGCCAGACCGATCCTGAAGCGCCCCAGCTCCGGCAGCGCCCCCGTGATCTCGCTGGTGATCAGGTGAAATCCGCGCGGTCGCGGCTTGAGACGAATCAGGGTCTGATGCCAGGGCATGAGATCCGTGCCTTTAGCACGTCGCGCTCGTCGTGACTTCGGGCACCGCCTTTCGTCGGAAAGGTTGCGAAACTCCCTTCCTAGTACTTATGTTTGCGCACGGGATTCGAAGTCCCTCGAACAAGGAGACCCCATGAGTCATCGCAAAAACCTGATCGTCGGACTCGGCATCGCGCTGCTGACGCTGCTGGGATCCGTCTCGGTCGCCGAGGCGCAAGGGTACCCGCCTCCGTACTATCCGCCGCCGCCGCCCCCCCCGCCGCCACCACGCGGCGTCTACCGCGCGGGAATCGTGTGGGGCTTCTCGGGCGGCATTGGCGCGGTCGCCGCCAACGGTTGCGGCGACGGCTGCGGCGCCGCGGGCGTCCTGGAAGCGCACCTGGGAGGAATGATCAGCCCCCGCGCGGCCTTGATGTTCGAGGTCTGGGGCGCCGACCACCCCTGGACCGACAGCGCCGGTAACGGCCGGGAGACAATCAACACCTTCTTCACGGGGGCGGCCCAGTACTGGGTCAACGACATCATCTGGATCAAGGGGGGCGCCGGCATCGCGGTCTTCCGAGAAACCATCGACGACAATTACGGTTACAACGGGACGACCGACCTGAACGACGTCACCGGGTTCGCGCTGTTCGGCGCCGCCGGCGTCGAGGTGCTGCAGTCCTACAACTTTGCGCTCGACATCCAGGGGCGCATCGGCAACGGGTTCTACAGCCAGGACGGCTCCAGCTTCAACGTGCAGAACTACGCCCTGATGGTCGGCTTCAACTGGTACTAGTCGCCTGAGGGCGAGATCGCGGACGGCGCGCGGGACGCTCTCAGGTCCCGCCGCCGACTGCGGTCAATGGACGCTCGTCGACGCCCGGCGACGCCGGCGACCCCGAGGAGCCCGGCCATCCCGTCGACCCCGGCCATCCCGTCGATCCCGCGGCGCCGCCCCTCGAGCTGTTCGAACCCAAGGTTCCGGTGAGCGTCAGCATCACCATTTGTCGGTGAATGCTGGGGAAGACCGTCGTCGTCCCCGTGGCGCCCGGCGGCTGGTGTCCCATCTGGTCCTGGGCGCTGTAGTCGAGCGACGCCAGCAGGGGATACCCGATCGGTTGAAACGTGATCCCAGTATCGACGGCCAGAAGATCGACGGCGGCGTCGAGCCCGCTCGTCGACAGCACCGAGCCCTGCTGGGCGATCCCGATCGCCACGAACCGAAAGCGTTGCTTCTTGTCGAGCGGCAGCAACGCGCGCAACGTCGCCGAGTCGCTGACCAACGTCTCCCCGACCAGGTAGCTCGGCTCAGGAGCGTGCTCGATGGTCAGGTCGGCCAGCGCCAGCTCACGCTGGTAGTGCAGGATGGCTCTGGCGGCGGGGCCGATCGTCGACTGGTCGGCGAGCAATGAATCGAGCACGAACAGGCCGACCTCGAGGCTGCCGTAGAGCTCGGGCGTGAGGTCGCGGCGCCACCCGGCCAGCAGCTGACCCTGCGCCGTCTCGAGCCGCGGCGTCACGATCGGCGCCGGAGCGGAGGCCAGGGAAGCGGTGAATCCGTCGGCGTTCAGGTAGCCGAGGGTCAGATCGAGGGTGAAGGTGTCCCGCGCCCATTGGTGCTCGTGCCGGAGGTCTTGCGTGAGCCCGAGCGTGTGCGCAGCCTCGCCGTGAATGGGGTCGAAGTCGTTGAACGTCGTGGTCTCCCGCCACAGGAGCGATGGCTGCGGGCGGAAGGAGCCGGTCGTACTGGCGTTCGCATCGAAGAAGGTGACCGGTCCGGTCGGCGTCGCGACCAGCTCACCGGATTGGACCAGCTGCGGGCTGAGCGCCGCCGCGGCGGCGATGGGATTCACGCTGGTGAGGACACCGTAAGCCCCGCTGGCCAGCGCGTGGATCTCGGTGCGTCCGGAGGGAAGGGCGTTGAGCGCGTAGGTCAGGTCGTGGGTCTGCGAATCCCCTTCCGAGTGCTGGGCGAAGATGTTGGCGGAATAGACGTACGAAAGACTCTGGTCCTGCCGCGGGCCGCGATAGGTCCCGATCAAGCTGGCCCGCAGGGTGGTGAATTCGTCCGCGCCCACCGCGGGAGAGCCGTCGGGGGCGTTGAGCGCGTTGCTGGTGGCCCCTTCGACGACGTTCGCCGCAACCACCCCGACGAGCTCGGCGCGCGCGGCCACGGGCAGCGTTACGATCGCCGCCGTCACCCCCACCCACAGTCCCTGCCTGAGCATCCGGGCGGACGTTAGCAGAACGCACCCGGCGAGGCATATCCGGCTCTTTCCCCTTTGGAATCATATCGATTTGTTAACTCAGTCACGTTGTCGATGGAGGCGAATATCCGACATGTCCTGACAGGTCCTACCAATCGACGAGAGTGTCGGATCGGTCGCTTGCCTTGCCGTTCCCGCGGAGCATATGTTCACGAGCGCAGGGTAGACTTTTGTGTGGACACGGCACCGTTCGTCCGCGCGGGTGGGGAGTCTTCCGAGGTCCGTTTGGGGCGCGGCCGGGAAAGTCGATTTTTCTGAGCGCCGAACGAGAATTTGACCGCGAGCTCCAGCCCACGACGTTTCTGGTTAAATAGAAAAAATAAGGAAGCGATGCTTCGGAAACATTCATTCGCGATTCTGGCGATTTTTTCTGCGCTGACGATCGTTCCCGCCTGCGCCGGCCGCGGCTCCTTGAGCGGCTCCGGCGGGAGCGGCTCGGGCAACGGCGGCAGTAATCCGGGCAGCGGCGGGACCAGCAGCGGCAACGGCGGCAGCAGCAGCGGGAACGGTGGCAGCGGCTCGGGCAGCGGCGGGAGCAGCAGCGTTGACGGCGGTGTCACCCAGCCTGCGGTCTCGGGGCTCAGCCTGTTCGAGGGGAGCTCCTGCGGC
>CAVRRT010000141.1:0-18409 GCA_963723305.1 uncultured Pseudomonadota bacterium | reverse complement strand
CGTCTACGCCACCGTGGGGACGACCTGCCAGCTCGTCCTCTCGTCGCTGGCGGGCTACGCGCTGGCCAAGTATCGATTTCGCGGAAAGAACGCGCTCATGCTGTTCATGCTCGGCTCGATGATGATCCCGCAGGTCCTGCTGCTGGCGCCGCTCTACAAGATGGCCGTCGACCTCGGAATGGTCGACTCGCTCTGGGGGCTCCTGCTCCCCTTCCTGGTGAACGCCTACGGCATCTTTCTCTTTCGACAGGCCTGCGCCGCTGTCCCCAACGAGCTGATCGACGCCGGCCGCATCGACGGCTGCAGCGAATTCGGGATCTACTTTCGTCTGGTCATGCCGCTCTGTCGGCCGATGGCGGCGGCCTTCTGCCTGGTCAGCTTCCTTTCGTTCTGGAACGCCTTCTTCGCGCCGAACATCTTCCTGCACGCCCAGGACAAATTGACGCTGCCGGTGGTCCTGCAGCTCTACCTCAACCAGTACAAGCTCGACTACGGCGTCTTCCTGGCCGGCACGGCGCTGGCGATGTTGCCCCCCGCCCTGCTCTTCTTGGCCCTGCAAAAGGAGTTCATCAGCGGCCTGACCTCCGGGGCGGTGAAGGGGTAGCGCGCGCGCCGCACGGGCCACGGACACCGGACGATCAACGACGAAACGTCTCGCTCACTGGCAGAGCAGCGCCAGCGGGTCGCAGAGATCGGTCGGACAGGAGGTGGTGACCGGCGCGGGGCAAGCGGCGGCCTGGCCGTCGCAATTGCTCGCCGAAGTCAGCACCGAGCCGTCTGCGCTGCACGAAGCGGGCGAGCAAACGACGCTGGTCCCCGCGAAGCCGTCCGCCGGGCACGACGCCGAGCTCCCCGTGCACGTCTCCGCCAGGTCACACACGCCCGCCGACGGGCGGCACACCGTCGACGATCCCACGAACCCGTCCGCCGGACAGGCCGCGGCGCTCCCGGTGCAGCTCTCCGCCACGTCACAGACGCCCGCTGACGGCCGGCACACCGTCGTCGACGCCATGAACCCGTCCGCCGGGCACGACGCCGAGCTCCCCGTGCATTTCTCCGCCACGTCGCAGGTCCCCGCTGACGGACGACAGACCGTCGTCGACGCCGCGAAGCCGTCCGCCGGACAGGCCGCCGAGCTCCCCGTGCAGCTCTCCGCCACGTCGCAGGTCCCCGTCGACGGCCGGCAGACCGTCGTCGCTGAGGCGAAGCCGTCCGCCGGGCACGACGCCGAGCTCCCCGTGCAGCTCTCCGCCACGTCACACGTGCCCGCCGACGCGCGGCAGACCGTCGTCGACGCCGCGAAGCCGTCCGCCGGACACGACGCCGAGCTCCCCGTGCATTTCTCCGCCACGTCGCAGGTCCCCGCCGACGGCCGACAGACCGTCGTCGACGCCGCGAAGCCGTCCGCCGGGCACGACGCCGAGCTCCCGGTGCAGCTCTCCGCGACGTCGCACGTCCCGGCCGACGCGCGACACACCGTCGTCGATGACGCGAATCCGTCTGCCGGACATGACGCCGAGCTCCCGGTGCACTTTTCCGCCACGTCACAGGTGCCCGCCGAGGCCCGACAGACCGTCGTCGACGCCGCGAATCCGTCCGCCGGACAGGCCGCTGACGTGCCCGTGCAGCTCTCCGCCACGTCACAGGTGCCCGCCGAGGCCCGACAGACCGTCGTCGCCGCCGCGAACCCGTCCGCCGGACAGGCCGCGGAGCTCCCCGTGCATTTCTCCGCCACATCGCAGGTCCCCGCCGACGCCCGACAGACCGTCGTCGCCGCCGCAAATGCATCCGCCGGACAAGACGCTGAAGTGCCCGTGCATGTCTCCGCCACGTCGCAGGCGCCCGCCGACGCCCGACAGATCGTCGTCGCCGCCGCAAATGCATCCGCCGGGCACGAAAGCGACGTCCCGTTGCAGGTCTCCGCCACGTCGCAGACGCCGTTCGCGGCGCGACATACCGGTCCGGCGGCGACCGGCGAGCAGGTCCCCACTTTGCCCGACAGCGTGCAAGAAGAGCAGGCGCCGGTGCAGGTGGTGTTGCAGCAGACACCGCTGACGCAGGTCAGACCCATTGCGCACTGAGTGGTGGAGGCACACACCCCTCCCTGAGTCTGGAACCCGCAGGCACCGCCGGTGCAGATTGCCGAGCAACTCTCGGTGGCGGGCGTGGCGCAGTCACCGGCGCCGTCGCATTTCGACGCCGGCGTCAGCAACGTCGGCGGGGTGCCGTTCGAGCAGGAGGCCGCCACGCACTGGGTCCCGGAGGGCCACTTGGCGCATTGTCCGGACTCGCACTGTCCCGTCGTGCCACAGGTCGATTGCGCCTGCGCCACGCACAAGGACTGGGGGTCCGAGCTGGCCGTGATGCCCACGCAGACGCCAAGGCTGCCGGCGATGTTGCAGGCCTGGCAGGCGGTGTTGCAGGCGCTGTTGCAGCAGACGCCTTGAGCGCACTGGCCGCTCACGCACTGAGTGGCGTTGGAGCAGGGTTGGCCCGCCGGCTTCTTGCCGCACGAGCTGACGACGCCGTCCATCCCGCAGGTGAACGGCGACAGACAGGCGGTGTCGTCGGTGCACGCCGAGTAACAGGCGTTGCCGTTGCACTGGTAGGGGCTGCAGCTGGTGGCGGCGGGCAGGGTGCACACGCCGGCAGCGCTGCAAGTCGACGGCTGCGTGTAGCTGCTCCCGGAGCAGGTCTGGGGCGCGCAGACCGTTCCCGCCGGGTACTTTCGGCAGGCGCCCGCGCCGTCACACTTGCTGTCGGTCGAGCACATCGCGGCCGTCAGATCCTTGCAGACGCTGTGGGGATCGGCGCCGCCGGCCGCGATCAGGGTGCAGGTTCCCAGCGCCCCGGCGACCGCACAGCTGCGACAGGCGCCCGCGCAGGTCGTGGCGCAACAGACCCCGTCGACACAGTTCCCGTCGACGCAATCGGCGGCGGCCGTACAGGACTGTCCGTCGACCTTCTGGCCGCAGGTCCCGATCGTCTGTCCGACCGGGATGGTGCAGGCGTGCCCGGGGGCGCAATCGGCCGCGGTGGCGCAGGACTCGTTGCAGGCGCCGCTTTCGCAGGCGAAGTTTCCGCACTTGAAGCTCTGGGGGGAGAGACAGGTTCCGAGACCGTCGCAGGTTCGAGCGGAGTTCCCCGAGGTCGCGTCCACGCACGTCGCCAGGCCGCACGGGCTGTTGGCGGGGTACGAGCTGCAGCCTCCCTTGCCGTCGCAGATCCCGGTCGTTCCGCAGGTCGCCGGATCCTGCTTGAGGCAAAGCGGGTGTCCTTGGCCGGAGGGAGTCGGCGTGCAGGTCCCCACGAAGCCGACCTGATCGCAGGACTGGCAAGCGCCGCCGCAGGCGCTGTTGCAGCAGAATCCGTTGGCGCAATGGCTCGAGCCACACTCCGCGTCGGCGCCGCAAGCCACGCCGATCGCCTTGGGGCCGCAGCTTCCGCCCAGGCAATGCTCGCCCGAGACGCAGTCGGTGTCGGCGGTGCAGGTCCCCAGACACTGATTGGTCGACGTGCTGCAGAGGTAAGGCGCGCAGATGGTGATCGCGCCCGCCTTGCAGTTGCCCGTGCCGTCGCAGACGTAGGTGCCGGAGATCTCCGCGCCGTTGCAGGTCCCCTTCGTGCAGACGGTGCCCAGCGAATAGAGGCCGCAGGCCCCTTTGCCGTCGCAGGTCCCGTCCTGACCGCAGCTCGTCGCCTGGTCGATGCGGCACTGACTGGCGTCGTCCGGCTTGACGCCCGCCGGGACCATCGTGCAGGCGCCCAGCGAGGTCGCCAGCGCGCAGGTCATACAGGTCCCCGCGCAGGCGCTGTTGCAACAGAACCCGTCGACGCAGAAGTTGCTCTTGCACTCACCGGCGCAGCCGCACGGCAATCCGGTGTCCTTGGTCGGACCGGCCGAGCCGCAGGCGCCCTTCGAACCGTCGGCCTTGCCGTCGGTCCTGGCGTCCCGCCCACCGTCGGACCGTCGAGCGATCCCGTCGGGACCACCGTCAGTTTGGCCGGCCAGATGCCCCGCCGAGCTCGAGCAACCCAACACCAACACCACGAGAAGCGCGCCTGCTCCTCCCGCGTGACTCCACCCCAAAATATTTTTCACTGATGTATGGCGTGATATTACATTGCCCACACCGCGGTACAACGCGAAACGTGGAATCCCGCCTATTTGAAGGGAGATTACGTCAATTCCTGGCCGGAGGCGGCGCCCGAGACGCGCTGTGGCGGGCCGCGGCCGGGTGGCGCAGGAGAAGATCGAGGGCCTGCTGCGGGACGGCAAGACGAAGATGTTGCCGGGTCCGAAAACGGCCGGCGCGGGTGGCGCGCCCGGGGCATGGTGAGCAGCGTGTCGCCGCTCGACCCAGATGCCTGCTACCGCGCGGTCCTCGCCCGCGACGCCCGCTTCGACGGCCTCTTCTTCGTCGCAGTGAAGACCACCGGGATCTACTGCCGTCCGATCTGCCCGGCGCGGACGCCGGGGCGCGATCGCTGCCTCTTCTTCCAGACCGCCGCGGCGGCGGAGGAGTCCGGCTTCCGCTCCTGCTTCCGTTGCCGCCCGGAGCTGGCGCCCGGAGCCGCTTCCGTCGACGCGCTCTCGCGGGTGGTGGCCGCCGCCCTGCGCCGCATCGAGGAAGGCGCCCTCTCCGACGGGACGACCATCGACGATCTGGCCGCGGCGCTCGGCGTCTCCGATCGCCACCTGCGCCGCGCGATGCAAGCCGAGCTCGGCGTGAGCCCGCTGGCGCTGGCGGAATCGCGACGGCTGGCGCTGGCGCGGCAGCTGATCGTCGACACGGCGCTGCCGATGACGGAGGTGGCCTTCGCCAGCGGCTTCCGCAGCGTCCGGCGCTTCAACGCCGCGGTGAAGTCCCGCTACGGCCGCCCACCGTCCGCCATGCGACGGACGGTGCACGAGGCGACGGCGCCCGCCGAGACGTTGACCGTCACGCTCCAGTACCGTCCCCCCTACGACTGGGCCGCGATGCTCGGCTATCTGGGCGGGCACGCCATCCCCGGCGTCGAGCTGGTGACGGACGGCGTCTACCGGCGCACCGCCGCCGTCGGCGCGCGCCGGGGCTGGCTGGCGGTGGCAGCCGATCCCGAGCGGCCCGCGCTGCGGGCGACGATCTCCACCTCGCTCGCGGGCGGCCTCATGGCGGTGGTGGCTCGCCTGCGGCGCCTGTTCGATCTCGACGCGCGCCCGGCGGCGATCGCGGCGCACCTCGCCCGCGATAGCCGCCTCGCGCCACACGTGCGCGCGCGGCCCGGGCTGCGCGTGGCAGGGGCGTTCGATCCTTTCGAGGCGGGCGTACGGGCGGTCCTTGGACAGCAGGTGAGCGTGGCCGCCGGACGAACGATCGGGGCGCGGCTCGCCGACCGGTTGGGCCCGACGGTCAGCACGCCGTTTCCCGAGCTGACCCGCCTCTTTCCCGACCCGCAGGCCATCGCCGAGGCCGCGCCCCGAGATCTGGCAACCCTGGGCGTCCCAGCGACGCGCGTGGCGACCTTGCGCGCGCTGGCACAGGCGATCGCCAGCGGCGAGATCTCGCTCGACGCCGCAGGCGAGCCGGCGCGGCTGGTCGAGCAGATCGTGGCGCTTCCCGGGGTGGGCAACTGGACCGCACACTGCCTGGCCATGCGGGGACTCGGCTGGCCGGACGCCTTTCCCGAGGACGATCTGATCCTCCGCAAAGAGCTGGGCGGTATCTCCGGACGCCAGGCGCGCGCGCGCGCCGAGCGGTGGCGTCCCTGGCGCGCTTACGGCGCCCAGCACCTCTGGACAGAGCGTCGGGCCCGGCTTGGGGCCCGGCCATTGAACCACCCTGCAGGAGCAAGCCAGCCATGAGCACCACCAGCACCACGTTCTTCACCACCGTGCCAAGCCCCGTCGGTCGCCTCACGCTGCTCGGCGAAGGGGAGGATCTCGTCGGGCTCTACTTCGACCACGATCCGGAGGCCGCCAGGGCACGCGCCGGCGCCGTCCGAGACGATCGGCGCTTGCAGCGCGCCGTGGCCGAGCTCGAGGAGTACTTCGCGGGCGCGCGCACCCGGTTCAATCTGCCGCTCGCCCCGCGCGGGACGGAGTTTCAAAAGGCGGTCTGGCGCGCGCTGGTGCGGATCCCCTTCGGCGAAACGGCGACCTACGGCGAGATCGCGCGGTCGATCGGCCAGCCGGCCGCGTCGCGCGCCATCGGCGGCGCCAACCACCGCAACCCGATCGCCATCGTCATCCCCTGCCACCGCGTGATCGGCGCCGACGGCTCGATGACCGGCTACGGCGGCGGCCTCGACCGCAAGCGCCTCCTGCTCGACCTCGAGGCGCGCGTCGCCTCGTCAGGCCAACTCGGCCTTCCCGGCGCCGTGTAGCTCCGCTGGCAAAAGCTGGTCAGCTACACCCTGTCGCGATGGCGAGGGCGCGACAGATCGCTGTCATCTTGGAGGGGCCCAATCGGCCGACGTAATTTCGGAGGCGGCGTTTATCGACGGTTTGAACGTGGTCGAGCGTGACTGCCGAGGCGTGCTTCAGTCCTTCCGCCGTTCCGAGCATGACCTCCGCAGGAGCTCCGCGGATGCTGGACGTCACCGGCGCAACCATCACCGTGTCGATGAGATCGATGACCTCCTGGCGGCTGAGAACCACCACCGGCCGGCGCTTGTCGGGTTTGTGGAACTCATAGAGCCACACCTCGCCACGCTCTACGCGGCGGGCCATGAACCCTCGTCCGCCCATCCAGCAAGGTCGTCATCTCGCGTCCGAGCGCCGTAGGCCCTGGTGTATGCGTCGCGAATGGCGTCCGAGCGCCGCCGACGAAGATAGGCGGCCACCGCCCGGCGCATGACTTCGGAGCGACCGACCTTCTTCACCTCCGGATCGTCGTCCAGCCGGGCCAGAAGTTGCTCGTCAAAGCTGACCTGTATAGCTTTCATGTATAGCTATTATGTATAGCCCTCGAGCGCCAGACAAGTCGCCCCTGCGCAGCGGCCCGGCTACGCGGGCGGTGAAGGCGTCGCTGGAAGGGCGGGCACCGCGGGCTCGACGACGCGCAGGCTGCGCTTGGCCTGGACCACGTGGACGACCTGGTCGAGCACGACGGCGATCAGGATCACCGAGCCGACGATGATGAAGGTCCAGTTCGCGTCGAGGCGCCAGAGCCGCGGCACGCCGTCGGCGTCCTGATAGCGGATCTGGAACATGTTGATGCCGTTGTCTATGACCTTCATCATCGCCGAGCCGATCACGATGCCGAGCACGGTCCCCTCGCCGCCCCGCAGCGAGCAGCCGCCCAGAACGACGGCGGCGATGGCGTAGAGCTCGTAGGCGACGCCGACCTGCTGCGACATCTGGCCGATGTAGGCGGCGTAGCAGACACCGGCCACACCGGCCAGCCCCGCCGAGATGACGTAGGTCGTGGTCTCGATCCGCTTCACGGGGATCCCGGAGTAGGCCGCCGCCTCGCGGTTGCCGCCGATGGCGTAGAGGTAGCGGCCGAACACCGTGGCGTGGAGGACGTAGCCGCCGCCCGCAATCACGCCCAGGAAGATCAGCAGCGGCCAGGGCACCAGCGGATCGCCGCCGTGCATGAAGAGGCCGCCGTTGGCCAGGCCCAGCAGCGGCGAGGTCCCCAGGCTGAGCGTTCCGCCCTGAACGACCGTCTGCGAGATACCACGGATGAAGAGCATCCCAGCCAGCGTGACGATGAACGGCTGCAGGTTGAGCCGCGTGATGAGCAGCCCCTGCGCCAGGCCGACGAGCAGCGCGACGCCCAGCGCCACGACGATCCCCAGCACCAGCGAATGCCCGCCGCCGCCGGTCGCCTGCGACGAGATCCGCGCGATGATGACGCCGGTCAGCCCGACGACCGACCCGACCGACAGATCGATCCCCCCCGTCACGATCACGAAGCCGACGCCGATGGCGTAGATCCCCAGCATCGAGATCTGGCGGAGCGTGTTGACGGCGTTCGACTGCCCGAGAAAATCGCCGTTCGAGATGAACAGCGCCAGGCAGATCACCGCCAGCGCGGCGCCCATCCCCAGCTCGCGCTTCACGCCGCCACCGCCAGCGCGGCGCCGGTCATCAGCGCTCCGATGCGGGCCTGCGTGATCTCGCCGGGGCCGAGCGCGCCGGCCAGCCGGCGCTCGCGCATGACCAGCACGCGGTCACAAAGACCAATCACCTCTTCCATGTCCGAGCTGACGACCACGACGGCGATCCCCTCCTTGGCAAGCGCGGCGACGTGCCGGTAGATCTCGGCGCGCGCGCCCACGTCGATCCCGCGCGTCGGCTCGTCGAGGATCAGCAGCCGGGGGTTCATGGCCAGCCATTTGCCGAGCACGACCTTCTGCTGATTGCCGCCCGAGAGCGTGCCGACCTTCTGCTCCACCGAGGGGGTCCGCGTCGCCATCCGCTTTACCTCGGCCTCCGCCACGCGCCGCTCGGCCGCGCGGTCGAGCCGCCCCCAGCGGCTGAAAGCGGGGAGGTTCGGCAACGTGGTGTTCTCGGTGATCGACATCGGCAGCACCAGCCCGTTGTGTTTGCGGTCCTCGGGCGCCAGGTAGACCCCGCGCTCTATCGCGTCGTGCGGGTGGCGCGGCGCGAACCGCTTTCCGTCCAGGAGCATCGAGCCTGCACGCGCCGGCGTGACACCGAAAATCGTGGTCACCAGCTCGGTCCGACCGGCGCCGACCAGGCCGGCGAAGCCGAGGATCTCTCCCCGCCGCGCGCTGAAGCTGACGCCGACCGGAGCGCCGGGGACCAGGAGATCCTTCACCTCCAGGACCACCTCGCCCGCCGTCCGCCCCGCTTTAGAGGGAAAGTAGGCGCCCGACAGCTCGCGCCCCACCATCAGCGCGACGATCTTGTCGGAGGTGGCGTCGGCGCGCGGCAGATCGCCCGCCCAGCGACCGTCGCGCAGGACGGTCACCCGGTCGGCCAGCATCTGCACCTCCTCCATCCGGTGCGAGATGTAGAGGATGCAGACGCCATCGGCGCGCAGCTTCCGGATCACCTCGAACAGCTTCTCCGACTCCGACGCCGACAGCGACGCCGTCGGCTCGTCCATGATCAGGATGCGGGCGTTGCTCGACAGCGCCCGCGCGATCTCCACCATCTGCATCTGTCCGACGGTCAGCGCGCCGACCTGGGTGGTGGGCGAAGCGGCCAGGCCGACGCGCGCCAGGAGCGCGGCGGCGCGCCTGTTCATCGCGGCGCGCGGCAGCGGCGCCAGCGCGGCCACCCCTTCGCTCCCCAGAAAGATGTTGGCGGTGATGTCCAGGTTCGGCGCCAGCATCAGCTCCTGGTGGATGAGCGCGATGCCGAGCCGCTTGGCCGCCCGGACGCCGTCGATGACGACCAGCTGCCCGTCGATCCGGATCTCGCCGCTGTCGGGGGGCTGCACCCCGCCCAGGATCTTCATGAGCGTGCTCTTGCCGGCGCCGTTTTCGCCCATCAGCGCCAAGAGCTCGCCGGCGCGCGCGGTGAGCGACACGTCGCGCAGCGCCGTCACGCCGGCAAAGCGTTTGCCGATCCCGCTCATCGCGAGCAACGCGGGAGCGGCGGCGGCGGGAGCGGCTGGTGGTTCAGGGATGGTCACGGACGACGGCGCGGCTACGAACGCTTGAGCTCGGCCAGCTTGGCTTTGAATCCAGCGACGTTGCTCTTATCGATCAAATCGACGCCGGTGTCGATGCTGTGGCTGGGCGGAATCGCCGCCTTGGCGGCCTCCCCCTTGGTCGCCAGCTCGTGCATCCACTTCGAGGCCAGGTAGCCGAACATGAAGGGCTTCTGCACGACCGTCGCCTGGATGGCGCCGCTCTCGATCCCGTCCAGCGTACCGTCGTCCTCGTCGAACACGGCCGCCAGCACCTTGCCCTTCTTGCCCAGCCCCTCGAGCGCCGCCGCGATCGCCGGGCCGTTGTAGTTGTAGAGGCCGACCACCAGGCTGAGGTCATGGTGGGCGTTGACGATGTCCTCGACGTTGGCGCGCGCCTTGGCCCGGTCGGTGTTGTCCTCGCGCTTGTCGACGATCTCGATCTTGTGACCGGCGATGACGTCTTCGATCCCCTTGAGGCGCTGGGCGGCGTTGTCGGCGCCGAAGGCCCCCACGAACACGGCGATCTTGCCCCCCTTGGGCAGAAGCTCGACGATCCGTCCGCCCAGCACCTTGCCCGCCTCGTAGTTGTTGGTCCCGATGTAGAGCAGCCGCTTGGACTTGGGCGCGTCGGAGTCGAAGGTGATGAGGTTGGTCTTCTCGGCGACCTTGTCGAGCAGCGCCACCTGGTCGTTGGGAGCGATCGCGCTGACCGCGATTCCGGCGTACCCCTGGCTGGCCAGGTCCTGGAGGATCTGGTTCTGGCTCTCGGCGGTGCCGCTGGCGGGGAGCTTGAGGTCGACCTGGACCTTCCCCTCCTTCTCATATTTGTGAATTCCGGCCCCGGCGATCTTCCAGAACTCGCTGGTGTTGTTGGTGACGAAGGCCAGCTTCACCATGGCCGGCGCGGGGGTCGCGGCGCTGCCGGAGGCATCGCCGGTGGGCGTTCGGTTGCAAGCGGCGCCAAAAATGAGAAGTACGAAAATTCCAACGATTCCGCGGCCGCCGTGCACAGAGGGCTTTGTCATGATGGGCGGGGATAGTAACCTACAGGGCATGAACCGATCCTCTCATTCTCGTTACCCCAATGATAAGTTCACGCCCCGTCCCGAAGACCACTTCACGTTCGGTCTCTGGACGGTCGGCAACACCGGACGCGATCCCTTCGGCCACGCCGTGCGCGACGTGCTGCCGCCGGTGAAGATCGTCCACGAGCTGTCGAAGCTGGGCGCCTACGGCGTCAACCTCCACGACGAGGACCTCATCCCCTACGAGGCCACGCCGTCCGAGCGGGAGAAGATCATTCGCGACTTCAAGGGCGCGCTCGCCGAGACCGGAATGAAGGTTCCGATGGCGACGACGAACCTCTTCTCGCAGCCGGTGTTTCGCGAGGGGGCCTTCACCAGCAACGACGCGGGCATCCGCGCGCTGGCGCTGTCGAAGACGATGCGCGCGATCGATCTGGGCGTCGATCTCGGCGCGACGACCTACGTGTTCTGGGGCGGGCGCGAAGGGCTCGAGACCAACGCCGCCAAGGATCCGCGCGACGCGGTGAAGCGCTTCCGCGAGGCGATGAACTTCCTCTGCGAGTACGTGCGCGACAACGGCTACAACCTGAAGCTTCGCCCTCGAGGCCAAGCCCAACGAGCCGCGCGGCGACATCTTCCTGCCCACCACCGGCCACATGCTGGCCTTCATCTACACGCTCGATCACCACGAGATGGTGGGGGTGAATCCCGAAGTCGCGCACGAGGTGATGCCGGGTCTCGACTTCTCGCACGCCGTCGGCCAGGCGATCGAGTGTGGGAAGTTGTTCCACATCGATCTCAACGGCCAGAAGCCGGGCCGCTACGACCAGGACCTGCGCTTCGCCAGCGAGGACCAGAAAGGCGCCTTCTTCCTGGTCAAGCTGCTGGAGGATTCGCGCTGGGACGGCATGCGCCACTTCGACAGCCACGCCTACCGCACCGAGGACGAGCAGGGCGTCTGGGACTTCGCCTACTACAGCATGCGCTCGTACCTCATCCTCAAGGACAAGGTGGCGCGCTTCCACGCCGACCCCGAGATCCGCGAGATCCTGGCCACGCAGGAGAAGCGCAACACCACCCAGACCGCCGGCCTGGGCCCCCACTTCAAGTACGACAAGAAGACGGCCGCGACGCTCAAGGCGCACACCTTCGACGCGCCGGCGATGGCGGCGAAGGGCTTCGAGTTCGAACGGCTCGACCAGCTGACGACCGAAGTCCTCCTCGGCGTCAGATGACGAGCGGCGCCCCGATGCCAGCCCCTTCGCGCGTTCATTCTCGCATTCGATAGATGGCCCTCTTTCTCGGCGTCGATGTCGGGACGACCAACGTCAAGGCGCTGGTCGTCGACGGCCGCGGGCGGACCGTCGCCGCGCGCCAGCGAACCGCTGACCATGCGCGTCCCGCAGCCCGGCTGGGCGGAGCAGAACCCGGCCGACTGGTGGAAGGCGGCCACCCGCGCGATCAAGCGCGCGGTGGGTCGCCGGAAGATCGATGCCATCGGCCTGTCCGGACAGATGCACTCGTCGGTCTTTCTCGACCGCGCCGGGAAGGTGATCCGCCCGGCGCTGCTCTGGTGCGACGGGCGAACCACCAAGCAGTGCCGTGACATCGCCGCGCGCGTCGACGAGGCGTCGCTGCGCGCCTGGGTCTCGAACCCGCCCATGGAGGGGTTCACGCTGCCGAAGATCCTCTGGCTGCGCGACGTCGAGCCGGCGGCCTTCGCGCGGCTCGACAAGGTGCTGCTGGCCAAGGACTACGTGCGGCTGCAGCTCTCGGGGACGCTGGCCACCGAGTACTCGGACGCGGCCGGGACGCTGCTGCTCGACGTCGCCAACCGGCGCTGGAGCCGCGAGATGCTCGACGCGATGGAGCTTTCCCCGTCGCTGCTCCCCGACGTCGGCGGCTCGACCGAGGTGCTGGGCACGGTCTCGGCGCGCGCCGCGGCGGCGACTGGCCTTCTCGCCGGGACGCCGATCGTGGGCGGCGGCGCCGACAACGCCTGCGGCGCCGTCGGGGTCGGCGCGGTGGCGCCCGGCGCGGTGGTGGTCAGCTGGGGAACCTCGGGGACGGTCCTCTGTCCGACGGCCACGCCCGTCGTCGATCCCAGAATGCGGGCGCACACCTTCTGCCACGCCGTCCCCGACACCTGGTACGTGATGGGCGTGATGCTCACCGCCGGTGGCGCGTTCGCCTGGCACCAGCGCGAGCTGGCCAAGGAGCTGGCCAAGAAGAAGGACGCCGCCGAGCTCCTCAACCGCGAAGCGGCGCGCATTCCGCTCGGCGCGCTCGATCTGACCTTCCTGCCGTATCTGCAAGGCGAGCGGACGCCTCACCGCGACGCCCAGGCGCGCGGCGCGTTCGTCGGGCTGTCGCTGGCGCACACGCGGGCCCACCTGACGCGCGCCGTTCTGGAGGGGATCTGCTTCGGGCTGCGCGACAGCCTGGAGATCATCGAATCGCTCGGGGTCGACGTGCCCGAGGTGATGATCACCGGCGGCGGGGCCAACGCGCCGTTCGTGCGGCAGCTGCAGGCCGACGTCTACGGCAAGCCGGTCGTCCCGGTCGATCAGCCCGAGGGCCCGGCGCTGGGCGCGGCGCTGCTGGCCGCCGTCGGCGCCGGCGCCTTCGCCAGCGTCGCCGACGCGGCCAAGACCATCCGCCGCCGTCCCGCCGTCGCCCCGCGCGCCGGCGCGCACCGCGCCTACGACGCACCCTACGCGCGCTTCCAGCGGCTCTACCCGGCCCTGCGCTCCGCGGCCCTGCCCTCCGCGGCCCTCCCCTCCGCGCGATGAGCACGCTGGCGGGCGAGCTTCACACGCTCACCAACGCGCGCGGCGCGACGGCCACCATCACGCCGCTCGGGGCCACGCTGGTCGAGCTGCGGGTCCCCGATCGCGCCGGACGGCTGGGCAACGTGGTGCTCGGCCTCGACGATCCGGCCGCCTACGCGGCGCAGAATTTCTTTCTGGGCGCCATCTGCGGCCGGGTGGCGAACCGCATTCGCGAGGCGCGCTTCACGCTCGCCGGCGTCACCTACCATCTCGAGGCCAACGATCCGCCTCACCACCTGCACGGCGGCAGCCGCGGCTGGTACCGCCTGCCCTGGACCGTGCTGGCCGCTCCCTCGGACCGCGCCGCCCTCGCGCTCGGCTACCACTCGCCGGAGGGCGAGTCCGGCTATCCGGGCGCCGTCGAGGCGCGGGCGGTGTACACGCTCACCGACGACAACCAGCTGCGGATCGAGATGAGCGCCACCGCCAGCCACCCAACGCCGATCAACCTGACCGATCACAGCTACTGGAACCTCGCCGGGACCGGCACCGTCCTCGACCATCTGCTGACGCTCTTCTCCGACGCCTACACGCCCGGAGATCCCATCGTCCCCACCGGCGCCGTCGCATCGGTCGAGGGGACGCCGCTCGATTACCGGGCGCCGAGGCGCGTCTCCCCCGATCTCGATCACAACTTCGTCGTCGGCCGCACCCCGGGCGTGCTGCGCGACGTCGGGCGCCTCTTCGATCCCGAGGTCCGGCCGCACGATGACCGTCAGCTCCGATCAGCCGGGGCTGCAGGTCTACGCCGGGAAGTTCCTCGACGGCTCGACCGCCGGCCGCGGCGTCGCGCACGTCCGCCACGCCGGGATCTGCCTGGAGACCCAGGCCTTCCCCAACGCCATCAACGTCCCCGAGTGGCGCAGCCAGGTCCTCCTCCATCCGGGCGACACCTACCGGCACACCGTCATCTACGCCTTCTCGACCGACGCCGCCCACCAGACGCCCTGAGGCCTGACCTTGCCTCGGCTGCTGCTCGCTTATCATTTTTTCCATCCCGACGACGTCGTCAGCGCGCGGATCTTCAGCGACTTCGCCGTCGAGCAGCAGCGCCGCGGCTGGCAGGTCTGCGTCGTCACCAGCAACCGCTCCTGTTTCGACCGCGGGCGCCGCTTCGAGCCGTTCGAGGACTGGAACGGGGTGCAGAATCCACCGCCTCTTCCGCCCCCCTCTCACGCAATCGCGGCCGCTCCAGCGGCTGGCCAACAGCGGCTGGATGACGGCGGCCTGGCTGGCGCGCATCGGCGAGCTCGGCCCGTTCGACGCCATCGTCGTCGGGTCCGACCCGGCGTTCGCGCCGGCGATGGGACCGGCGTTGCGCCTCCTGCAACCGCGGGCCGCGCTGGTCCACTGGTGCTTCGATCTCTATCCGGAGGCGATCGCGGCCGAAGGGGGAAACGCCGCGGTCAGAGCGCTGCTGCCGGTCGCCCGGCGCCTCATGCAGTGGTCTTACGGCGCCTACGACGCGCTGGTCGACATCGGCCCGCGCATGCGCGAGCGCCTGGCGGCCTACGGGACGGGCGTGGCGCAACGGACCCTCGTCCCCTGGGCGCTCGCCGAGCCGCCGCGGGTGGCGCTCGCCGATCGGCGCGTCCGTGCCGAGCTGTTTCCGCGCGCCAAGCTGGCGCTGCTCTACGCGGGAACGATGGGGCGCGCCCATGACCACCGGGCGTTCCTGGCGCTGGCGCGCGCCTGCCGCGCGCGCTCGGGTGACGACGTCACCTTCTGCTTCGCGTCGCGCGGCAACCGCCAGGACGAGCTGGCCACCGCCGTGACACCCGCCGACACCAACGTCCGCTTCGCCCCCTTCGCCGACGAGGCGGCGCTCCAGGCGCGGCTCGGCGCCGCCGACGTTCACCTCGTCAGCCTGCAGCCGGAGTGGGCCGGCGTGGTCGTCCCTTCCAAGTTCTTCGGCTCGCTGGCCGTCGGGCGCCCGCTGCTCTACGCCGGGCCCCCCGACTCGGAGATCGCCCGCTGGATCGGCCAGTACGACGTCGGCCTCACGCTGGGCGCCGACGTCACGCCGGTGGTCGACCGGCTGCACGCGCTCCTCGATCACCCCGACGATCTGGCCCGCTGGCAGGAGAGCGCCTTCGCCGTCTACCAGCGGGAGTTCTCGAAGAAGGTGGTCAACGATCGCTGGGACGAAACGCTGCGCGCCCTCGTCGCCGCGCGCGCTTAACGGTCGCCTAACGAAACGCCGCCAGCCCCCGCCCCCGCGCGAGAACGCCGCGCACGACGGCAACGATCGCCTCCGCCGGGCTCCCCTTGGAGACATATTCCGCCGCCCCCGCGGCCCGCATCGCCGAGCCGTACTCCGCCTCCGCGTGGAGGCTCATCACCACCACCGGCAGCTCGGGCCGCAGGCGATGGATGTCGCGCAGCGTTTCGACACCGCCGCGATCGGGCAAGGAGAGATCCAACATCACGAGATCCCAGTCCTCCCGGTCGATCGCCGCCAACGCCGGCAGCGCCGCGGCAGCCTCGCTCACCACGACACCGGGCAACATCTCGACCAGGACGTCGCGCAAGGAACCCCGGAGCGCTTCGCTGTCGTCGACGACCAGGATCCGCTTCACCCGCGCTCCGGCGGGCCCAGAGGGAGGCGTGCCCTGACCGTGGTCCCCTGGCCGAGCGCGCTCGTAATCTCCACCTCGCCGCCGAACGCCAGCGCCCGTTCGCGCATCCCCGCCATACCCAGCGAGGTGGCCCGCGCGATCTCCTTCGAGGCGAAGCCGCGCCCGTCGTCGCTGACCACCAAGATGGCCGAGGGGCCGACGACCGCCAGCGCGATGCGCACGCGGCGCGCCGCCGCGTGTCGGGCGACGTTGGTGAGCGCCTCCTGAAGAATGCGATAGAGCGCCAACGCCACCGACGGCCCGATCGACGTCCCCTCGTCCGAAAGCTGCGTCTCGCACGCGACTCCGGTCCGTTGCGTGAACTCGCCCGCCTGCCATCGAATGGTGGCCGCCAGGCCCAGGTCGTCGAGGAGCGGCGGCCGCAACGTCGCCGAGATCCGGCGCGTCGTGTCGAGCGTCTGGTCGATCAGGGCGTCCATCGCCAGAACGCGCCCCTGCGTCCTGCCCGACGCGCCGGGGTCGCGTCCCCCGTGCAACCGGGCCAGGTCGAGCTTCAAAGCCGTCAGCGCCTGTCCGACCTGGTCGTGGAGCTCGCGGGCCATCACCCGGCGCTCCTCCTCGCGGATCTCGGAGAGCCGTGTCCCCAGCGCGCGCAGCTCGGCGGCGGCCGCTTCTGCCTCCGCGCGCGCGATCTCGGCGGAGCGCATCGCCTCCCACCGATTGGTGATGTCCCAGCAGCTTCCCACCAGACGGAGGGGACTCCCGTCGTCGTTCCCGATGACCTCGCCCCGGGTGTGCAGCATCCGCACGCTCCCGTCCGACCGAACGATGCGGTGGTCGTACACGAACGGCGACAGATTCTGCATCGCCCGCCGCAGGACCGTTCCGCTGTATTCGCGATCGTCGGGGTGCACGCTGGCCAGGAACGATTCGTAGCTCGGGACGTGCGAGGCGGGATCGACGCCGTAGATATGAAACAGCTCGTCGGACCAGGTGACCTGATTCCGGGGGACGTGCCACTCCCAGCTCCCGAGGTGCGCCAGGCGCTGGGCTTCCGCCAGGCGCTCGCGGCTCTGACCCAGATCGTTCTCCACGTTCCGGCGCAAGGTGATGTCGACCCCCGTCCCCACGACGTGGGTGATGGCGCCGTCGGGCCCGCGGAAGGGGGCAAACGCCGCGTCGATGTAAGCGAGCCGGCCCTGGTGTGAAAGCACGCTGGTCTCGAAGCGCGAAGCCTCCCCCAGGGCGGCGCGCGCGATCGCCTGGCTGACGCGCTGGCGCTCGAGCGCGGAGTGCGCGAACCACGGCAGGTCGACGAACCGGTGACCCACGACGTCCCCGCGCGCCAGGCCGGCCGGCAACAGCGGCGCCTCGTTGGTCTCGACGACGATCCCCTCCAGCGAGAACAGACCGACGAACGCGAAGAGAGCGTCGAGAATTCCCCGCAGGCGCGCCTGCTCGCCGCCCGGATCGCCGCCGCCGAGATCGCGCGCGGCCGCGCTGTCGTCGTTCACCGTCACCGTTGCGCTCCCCGACTCCCGACCTCCACGATAGGCGCGCCGCAACGGCGGCGTCAATCGGCACGGACGTGACGCCCACCACTTCCGGCGGGCGGCGCCGACAAATCGCCGCCTAGAGGAACGTGTAGATGAGCGTTGCTTCGGTCGCGGTGTCTATTGTTTGCGCAAACGGCTGCGGAATCGCAAAGACGGTGCCGGGAGGCGAGCCGGACGGAATGGGGAGCGGCGCCGGGTTCTCGTCGTACTTGAAGGTGAAGCCGAACGAGATGCTGAGCCGCTTGAGCAGCATGGTGGTCAACGCGAGCTTGGCCGTGAGACGCGTGTCCTTGAAAGCGGCGACGCCGGTCGCCGGCGGACTGGTCGGATTGTCGGTGGCGATGAGCGCATTGGCCGACGAGAGCTTCGCCCTGCTGTTCGGAGATCCGTCTCCCGCCTTCGTCGACCATGCGGTGCGGACCATGATGCGGCCCTTCCCGCTCGGGCTGATGACCGATGCCGGTCTGGTGGTGGCCAATCCGGTCTTCGCCGACGAGGCGATGCAGAAGCGTTTCTCCCGCGCGGCCTATCACGGCACGGTGGTGTGGTCCTGGCAGCAGGCCTTGCTGGCCGCCGGTCTGAAGCGGCAATTGGCCCGCCAGGACTTGCCGCCGGCGGTGCGCGAGCATCTGAAGGCGGCGCAGGGCACGCTCTGGCGCGCCATCAACGCGACCAGAGCCCTGCGCAGCTCCGAACTCTGGACCTGGCGGCCGGAGAAGGAGCGCATCCTTCCCACCCCCTTCGGCGCCAATGCCGCCGATGCGGATGAATCGAACGCGGCCCAGCTTTGGAGCACCGTCTATCTGGCGGTCAAGCCGGACTGCC
>CAVRRT010000140.1:0-18981 GCA_963723305.1 uncultured Pseudomonadota bacterium | reverse complement strand
TAGCAGCCCGTGGTGGAAGTCATCCAGCGGGGGTGACCTGAACACCTGATCAAGATCGACGTCGGATCGCGGGTTAGGCAGGATGCCGGGGTGGCAATGGGAAAGCGCGAGGGCGAGCAGGAGGACCTGTTCGTCACGCATCAGCAGTTGCGGTCGCAGAGCCATCCGTTCTATCGGTCGGTGAATCGCGTGCTGGGGGACCAAGGGTTCGACCGGTACGTCGAGGGGCTCTGCGCGAAGTTCTACGCGAAGAAGAAGGGGCGGCCGGGGCTGGCTCCTGGCATCTACTTTCGCAGCTTGCTGCTGGGCTTCTTCGAGGGCATCGACAGTGAGCGAGGGATTGCCTGGCGCGCCGCCGACTCGCTCAGTCTGCGCGATTTTCTGGGCGTACCGGCCAGCAAGCTGACGCCCGACCACTCGACGATCTCGCGAACGCGGCGATAGCCATCAATCTGGAGACGCATCAGGCTGTGTTCACCTGGGTGCTGGGCGTCTTGGACGCCGCCGGGCTCATCAAGGGCAAGACGATCGGCGTGGACGCGACGACGCTGGAGGCGAACGCGGCGATGCGCTCGATCGTCCGGCGCGACGACGGCCGCACGTACCAGGCGTTCCTCGAAGACCTGGCCAAGGCGTCGGGAATCGAGACGCCGGTGCGAGAGGATCTGGCGCGCCTGGATCGGAAGCGAAGGAAGAAGGGCTCGAACGACGACTGGTTCAATCCGAACGATCCCGACGCGAAGATCACGAGGATGAAGGACGGGCGGACCCACCTGGCCCACAAGGAGGAGCACGCGGTGGACCTCGATACCGGGGCCGTCGTGGCGGTGACGCTCGTGCCGGCGTCGGCGGGAGATACGGCGACGATCGAAGGCACGCTGGACGCGGCGGTGAAGAACCTCGACGACGCACGCGAAATCGCGGGCGACGAGTCGCAGCGCGACGGCGGGCCCGAGGAGGCTGTCGCGGACAAGGGCTACCACAGCAAGATGGTGCTGCTGTCGCTTCAGCAGGAGGGCTGGCGCACGTACATCGCGGAGCCGCGACGTGGTCCGCAGAAGTGGCCAGAGCAGCAGCTTCAGCAGAAGAGGGGCGGTGTACGCGAACCGGCGACGCAAGAATGGCCGTCGAGGTCGCGCATTGATGCGGCTACGCGGCGAGCTGATCGAACGGCCCTTCGCCCACGCCTTCGAAACGGGAGGCATGCGACGCACGTACCTCCGCAAGCACGCGAACATCGCGAAGCGACTGCTCGTGCACGTCGCCGGGCTCCGACGCGCCTTGCTCATGCGAACACGCTTCGGCGTCGGCAAGCCGAGGTGCCTGCAGGGCCGCGCGGCCGCTCTTGGGGTCAGGCCCTGATTGCGCTTCTACGCGCGCTGCGGGCCCTCTGGCGACAGGTGCGGCCGGCGCTCCGGTTCGCGCCGGTCACGCCTCGCGCCGTCGCTCACCTCTCGGCCTGAGCGGCGGAGCCACTTACACCACGGGCTGCTAGCTGGAGTAGCGGTTTCACCGGCACCAGTTCGCTCAGCTTCGCCCCCGAAACTCCCTTGAGGCTTCTGAAGCACACCATAGGGTCGATCTTCGTTAGATTCAACGGGGCAAGAGCTTCTGGCTTGGCGACCACGGACAGAATTGTATCGTTGCGCTTCAATCCGGTGGCTGGATCATCGCGGATAACGAATCCATTGCAAGCAACAAGCTTCAGATGCCCCCCAACATCTACCTGGCCTAGTTCCCACATAAATCTAATTGCGATAAACGTCGTTAATTTGTCGATCAGGCCTAGCTTCTCCTTGATCGTTACTGGAACCTCTTTGGTGCCTGCCTTCAGTTCGCGATCCTTCACAAATGCCATTGGGGAGAAGTCGGGAATCCGAGAGATCAAGCAGTAGAATTCCCTCGGCTGGTGAAAACGTCAGATTGTAGTCTCGTTCGAACCACTGGGGCATCGGACCGCATCTAGACAGAGATGCAGAAAGCAGGTAACCGCCTCCGAGGATGCTCCTTGCCGATAACCTTCCCGGACACGTTCCCATTCTGCTTTTTCTCGTCAGTACATTTCTGATCCCCAGGCCGTTTTTTCACGAAGCCATGTAGTCGAGACTGCGTCGTTGGCCTCGACGACTTGTTTTCGTCGATATTCCCAGTAGCAGTGGCGGTCGGCTGAAAGCTCCGAGAACCAATGGTTTCGGCGCTGCGTCTTCAGGAGTTCCATTTTCATAGCGATTTTGCGCCTTGGCAAAATCCTTACGTTTCTCGTCCGCCGTAAACAACAGGCGATCTAGAAAAGTCACCCTTGGCGGCGAAGGCTTGTCCGGTAGCGGCTCCAGTTCTGGTTGAACTGGCGGTGCTGGAAAGTTCTGAACGATAATCGGACGGGGCGCGGGGTATTCGGTTAGTCCACGTGCGATGCGGGAATCGCTCAGTCGCCATCGGTCGGGAGCGGTCGCAGCTTGTACAAGCTCGTCGTAGTCCGAGAGATGGACGCTCGGAATGACGCCGCGCTCAGCGATGTGTAGGGCCGATCGAAATTGGAGCCGCGCGGACGGGCTCGGGGGGGCGGGGTAACTTTGAGTAGCGTCTAACGCTTTTCTCCTTTCGGAATCGTCTGGGTCTTCGCTTGGCGCATGCCGACGCCGTCCGTAATCGTACCGCGATACAGGATTGAGCCGTTGAAACTCCGTCGTCCAACCTCTCTCGACGGCCTCGCAGTCCCCGGGGGCGACCTCCCGGCGTCTCCGCAATAAATATCATCGTTCGCGTGGCGATTGGAACTCATGCAGTCAGTAGCATCGTATCCGCTCGGACACTCGACCATCAACACGACGATGCGCTACGTCGCACCTGGCCCCGAGGGGACGGGCGCGACCTGATCCGCGCGCTGGTGTCCCCGCCGTGGCAACACGTGGCAGTGGAAACCGAAGGAGTCTTCCAGCGCGATTCCACGCCACTACGTCGTGACCCCATCGGGAATTGAACCCGAGATTGCGCCGTGAGAGGGCGCCGTCCTAACCGCTAGACCATGGGGCCGCTATTCAGTTTTTCGGTAGTTCGGGGACAAGGGGTCGAACCTTGATAGCCAGATCCAGAATCTGGCGTCCTGCCATTAGACGATCCCCGAGCGAGCCCACGCGGGCGCGGACGCACATATTTAGAGAGGCCGCGGCCGCCTGTCAAGGGTGCGAAAATCTTCGCTGATTCGGGTTTGGTCGCCGCCTGATTTCGTGATAGCGATCGAAGGCTGGGGAGAGACCCCCGCATGGAGCTATCCTTCTGGGCTGCCACCGACGTCGGTAAGAAGCGCGAGGCGAACGAGGACAACTTCCTCGTCGACAAGAAACTCTCGCTCTTCGTCGTAGCCGACGGTATGGGGGGGCACGCCTCTGGCGAGGTGGCCTCGCAGCTTGCCGTGCATGAGTTCCGCAACGCCGCTGACGCGGGGCGTGAGCTCATCGAGCACTACGCCAAGGGTGACGGGGTGGTCAAACCGCCCGAGATCCTGTCGATGCTGGAGAACGGCATCCAGACCGCCGGGCAGACCATCTACCAAAAGGGGGTGGCTGAGCCGGAGAAGCGCGGGATGGGGACCACCTGCTCGGCGCTGCTGGTCGCCGGCGACCGCGGCTTCATCGCGCACGTCGGCGACAGCCGGATCTACATGCTGCGCGCCGGCCAGGTCGTGCAGCTGACCGAAGACCACTCGCTGGTGAACGAGCTCATCAAGCGCGGCCGCGTCACCAAGGAGGGGTTCGACACCTCCCCCTACAAGGCCTACAAGAACGCGGTCACGCGCGCGGTCGGCGTCTACGAGACGGTCCAGCCCGACACCATCGACTTCGAGATCCTGCCCGGCGATCAGTTTTTGCTCTGCTCGGACGGCCTCCACTTCTACCTGAACGACGCGCGCATCATCGATTCGCTCAAGGGCGACGACGTCAAGCTGCTCCCCAAGAAGTTCATCGATCTGCGCCAACGCCGGGGGCGGGCACGACAACATCACGGCGATCGTCATTCGGGTCGAGGGGGCGGTGGCGACCACCGGGGCCCCGGCCGACGACCGCGCCGCCGAGTTGGCGCGCAAGGTCGACGTCCTGCGCAAGATGCCGCTCTTCCGGCACCTCATCTACAAGGAGATCCTGCGCGTCCTCAACGTCACGCAGGTGCGCGAGTACGCGCCGGGTGAGGAGATTCTCAAGGAAGGGACCACCGGCGACGAGATGTTCGTCCTCCTGCGCGGCAAGATCCGGCTGCACAAGAACGACGCCTTCATCACCCACCTCGAGCCGGGGTCGCACATCGGCGAGATGGCGCTCATCGATCGCCGCCAGCCGCGCTCGGCCAGCGCGACGGCCGAAGAGCGCTCGCGCGTGCTATCGCTCAGCCGCAAGGACTTCTACGAGATCATTCGCAAGGAACCGCAGCTGTCGACCAAGCTCCTCTGGGCATTCACCCAGGTGCTTGCCGACCGCCTGCGGAAGACGACGGCGGAGCTATCGGGGGCGCGACTGGAGGCGGGGGTAGAAGACTTGACCGCCGACATCATGTTCGAGGAGTGACCACCGATGTCCGATCAGTTCCGCATCGAAACCGACTCGCTCGGTAACGTCGAAGTTCCGTCTCACGCGCTCTACGGCGCGCAGACCCAGCGCGCCTACCAGAACTTCCCGGTCAGCGGGCTGCGGCTGCCGCGCCGGGTGATCCGCGCGCTGGCGCTGGTCAAGAAGGCCGCCGCCGAGGTGAACCGCGACAGCGGGAAGCTCGACGCCAAGCTGGCGGGCGCCATCATCCAGGCCGCCCACGAGGTGGCGGCCGGCCAGCACGACGACAACTTCGTGGTCGACATCTTCCAGACCGGCTCGGGCACCTCGAGCAACATGAACGCCAACGAGGTGATCTCCAACCGCGCCATCCAGATCCTGGGCGGCGCGGTCGGCAGCAAGAAGCCGGTCCACCCCAACGACCACGTCAACATGGGGCAGTCGTCGAACGACGTCTTCCCGACGGCCGTGCACATCGCCGCCGCCGAGGCGCTGGAGCGCGATCTGATGCCGGCGCTGGAGGCCCTCGAAGGGGCGCTGTCGGCGAAGGCGGTCGCGTTCGACTACATCGTCAAGATCGGCCGCACCCACCTGATGGACGCGGTGCCCATCCGCCTGGGGCAGGAGTTCGCCGGCTACACGCAGATGCTGACCAACACCATCCGCCGGGTGAAGGCGGCGACCCACGCCGTCGGCGAGCTGGCGCTGGGCGGCACCGCCGTCGGCACCGGCCTCGGGTCGGACCCGGCGTTCGCCCCCAAGGTCATCGGCATCATCGCCAGCGAGATCGGCATCCATCTGAGACAGGCGCCGAACCTGTGCGAGGCGCTGGCGGCGCGCGACGGCCTGGTCGAGGCCTCGGGGGCCCTCCGCTCGGCGGCGGTCAGCCTGACCAAGGTCGCCAACGACATCCGCTGGCTCGGCTCGGGGCCGCGCTGCGGGATCGGGGAGATCCATCTGCCGGACCTACAGCCGGGCAGCTCGATTATGCCCGGCAAGGTGAACCCTGTGATGTCGGAGATGCTACTGATGATCTGTGCGCAGGTTATCGGGAATGATGCCACCGTCGGGTGGGGCGGCGCGGCCGGCAACTTCGAGCTGAACGTCATGATCCCCGTCATCGCCTACAACCTGCTGCACTCGATCGGCATCCTGGCCAACGGCTGCCGGCTCTTTGCCTCGCGCTGTGTCGAGGGGATCGAGCCCAACGAGGAGCGCTGCAACGCGCTCATCGAGCAGAGCCTGGCCATGGTGACGGCCTTGAATCCGCGCATCGGCTACGACGCGGCGGCGGCGATCGCAAAAGAGTCCGTCAAGACCGGGAAGACTGTCCGCGAGCTCTGCCTGGAGAAAAACGTGCTCCCGCCCGACGAGCTGGCGCGACTTCTGGATGCGCGCGCTATGACTGGGCACTAATGCCCGCTTAGTCCCATTAGTTATTCATGAAAGGAAATGCCCCCATGAATCGACGAGTCCACCGCTACGTCCCCGGATGGTTTGGGTTCGCTGGCGCCGCGGGCGCGCTTTGCTGCGTGCTGGCACTCTCGGGCTGTCCTGGCACGCTCGATCCCGAGCTCTTGAAGATGGCGACCGGGGCGGGCGGGAACACCGCCACCGGCGGCACCGGCGGCACCGGCGGATCCGGCGGCACCGGCGGGACGAACCCCACGGGCGGTTCGAACGGCACCGGTGGCGTGCCGGCCAACTGCACCGGCGGCAACGAAGGCTCCATGGTAATCACGAATAATTGCGCCTACTCCGGCTGCCACATCGCGGGCCCGGGGAACGCCGAATCGAGCGGCGGGCTCGACCTGACCATCAACGCCACCATCGGCTCACGCCTGGTCGGCGTGGCGGCGGGGCCCGCTACCGAAGCCTCGATGTGCACCGGCATGGGGCCCTACCTCGACCCCAATTCCAATCCGCCCACCGGTCTCCTCATCGACAAGATCAAGGGCCCCCCTCCCTGTGGCGACCAGATGCCCTGGCCCGGACCTCCCGAGGCCGCCGCCCTGACGGCGACGCAGCTCTCCTGCGTGGAAGCCTGGGCCGAAGGTCTGATCACGGCCGCGCAATGATCGAACGTCTGCGCGCAAGATCGTCGGGAAGATCGCCGGCTCGATGGGTCGGAGTCGTCGGCGTGCTCGTTGCGGCGCCGATGCTGGCGGGCTGTCCCGGCGCGCTCGATCCCGGGCTGGCAGCGGAGGCCAGCGGTTCCGGCGGAAGCGGCTCCGGCGGCGCCAACCCCGCGGGCGGCAGCGCGGGTGGCGGAGCGACCGGCACCGGGGGTATGGCGGCCTCCAATTGCACCGGCGGCAACGACGGGGCGACCTTGGTTACGCTGACCTGCGCCGTCTCGGGGTGCCACATCCCGGGCGTGGGGAACGAGGGCCAATCGGGTGGCCTCGACCTGACCGTCAACGCAGGCATCGCCGCGCGTCTGGTGGGCGTGACGCCTGGTGGGACGACCGCCAACGGATCGAAGTGCATCGGCCAGCCCGGGCCGTATTTGGAGAGCGGTGTGACGCCGGCCATGGGCCTCCTGATCCAGAAGATGACCAATGACCCGCCGTGCGGCGCTCAGATGCCGGACTTCAGCCCGCCGCTCTCCACCACCCAGCAGAACTGCGTCATTCAATGGGCGACGACACTGGTGTCGCCGTGATCGAAACCCCGCTCGCGCCGAGGACCCCACCCATGAATCCAGCAGCAGGTCGTCACCTCCCCAGCTCTTTTCGCAGACTCGGCGCTCCGGGCAGCCTCGCGATGGCGGCCGCGCGATGAGGAGGGCGGCGCGGGTTTCACGGCTGGCACTCTGCTTGGTCTTCCCATCGCTTCTTTCTCTTCTCTCTTCGACCGGTGCCGAGGCGGCCGGCAAGCGGATCGGCGTCCCCAAGTTCGAGGGGGCGCAAGAGGCGCTGGTTCGCAAGAAGGTGATGCAGTCGCTCAAGTCGCACGGCTTCGAGCTGGTGCGCTCGCGCGACATACAGGACGCCCTGAGCAGCACGGGAGCCAGCCTCGACAGCGACGACGGTCTCAAGACGCTGGCCAAGGAGCTGGCGCTGTCCGCCATCGTGACCGGCGAGGTCGGGGCGAAGCGGGCGAAGATCGTCGTCCACGACGGCGGCGAGGGCTCGATCCTCGGTGACGCCTCGTTCGCCGGCGCCAACCCGCGCAAGCTGGCGAACGAGGTGGGGCTGACCTTCTGGAAGAAGCTCGGGCCCGACGTCGGGCGCGGGCACGTGCCGTCGGGCGCCAAGAAGGGACAGAAGGCGTCGGAGGCCTCTCCCGAGGACGACGAGAACGCGCCCGAGGGTGACTCCGCCGCCGGCAGCGACACCAGCGGCGCGCCGCCGAAGTCGAAGGACGACAGCGCCTCGGCCCAAGCGGAAGGCGGGGGAAGCGACGAGGCGCCGCCGCCGAAGAAGAGCAGGAAGAAGCCGAAGATGGAGGACGAGCCGCCCGAAGCAGCCGCGGCGCCCTCCGTTCCGTCGGGGCTCCCCTGGCTCGACTTCGAGCTCGGCATCGGCGGACTGAACCGCAAGCTCAGCTACAACCAGAACGTTCAGGTCAATGGCGTGGGGACCCTGCTCTTCCCCTATTCGCTGGGGGCCGGTCCGATCGCGACGGCCAACGTGGTGATGTATCCGCTCGATCCGCTCATCGGCGGTCCCGCCGGGAACATCGGCCTCGAGACGGAGATCATGCAGGGGTTCTCCATCTCGTCGGCCGCCTACAGCAACGTCGTGCACGACTTCGCCGGCGGCGCCCGTTACCGCCTCCCCTTCGGCGGCACGAACGAGGTCTACGTCTCCGCCACCGGAGGCGAAGACGCCTTCACCTTCACCGGCCCCAACCGCGCCTCGCTGGCCGTCCCCGACACCATCTATCACTACTTCCGCCCCGGCGTGGGGCTGAAGCTGTTCCTGTTGGACCGGATCTCGGTGGCGGTCTCGGGCGGCTACCGCGTCGTCTTCAACGGCGCGGGCCCGCAGCTCTCGGCCAGCCCGAACGGTCTCTTCCCGCACCTCACCGTGGCCGGCGCCGACGCGGAGATCGTCGGGGGGGTCCGCTTGAGCGACATGTTCGAGGTGCGCGCCGGCGTCGAGTGGAAGCGCTACTGGTTCGCGATGCACTCGGTCGCCGGCGACAACAACTTCGCCGGCGGGGCGGTCGACCAGTCGTTCGCCTTCACGGCGCGCATCGCCATCCTTCTCGGCAGCAGCAGCGTTCCCAAGCCGGAGGGGGGAGCCGAAGAGGCGCCACCCCCGCCGCCGCCCCCCAAGTCCCGCGCGCGGAAGAACTCCGACGACCAGGAGAGCAGCGGCGGAGACAGCGACACCGAGGGGGCGAGCCCGTCCGTGAAGAGCGGTGGCGGCACCGACGAGTAGCGACGGCGATCGGCGCGGCGCGCCGCGCGCGGCGGCGGCCCCCGCGCCGCGCGCCCTGATTCACCTGGACATGGACGCCTTCTACGCGTCCGTCGAGCAGCGCGACGACCCAAAGCTGCGTGGCCGCCCGGTCGTCGTCGGCGGCCACGCCCGGCGCGGCGTGGTGCTGGCGGCGTCGTACGAGGTCCGCCCCTTCGGCGTGCGGAGCGCGATGCCGATGGCGCGCGCGCTGCGCCTGGCGCCCGATGCAATCGTGGTGCGGCCGCGCCACGACGTCTACGCGGCGGTGAGCGAGCGCGTGTTCGACATCCTGCTCAGCGCGACGCCCCTCTGCGAGCCGCTCTCGCTCGACGAGGCGTTCCTCGACGTGACGGCCTCGCGCAAGCTGCTCGGCTCGGCCGCCGAGATCGCCGCGCGGCTGCGGCGCCGGATCGCCGATGAGCTCGGCCTGCCGGCGTCGGCCGGCATCGCCGCCTGCAAGCTGGTCGCGAAGATCGCCTCCGATTCGGCGAAGCCCGACGGCCAGCTCGAGGTGCCGCCCGACGGCGGCGCCGCCTTCCTGGCCCCCCTGCCCGTCTCGCGCCTGCCGGGAATCGGCCCCAAGAGCGCCCCCCGCTTCGCCGCCCTGGGCCTCACGACCATCGGCGATCTGGCGCGGATGGATCCCGCGGCGCTGGAGCGGCGGCTCGGCCCGGGCGGGCGCGATCTCTGGGAGCGGGCCTGCGGGCTCGATCCGCGTCCGGTCATCCCCGACCGCGAGGCCAAGAGCATCGGCGCAGAAGAGACCTTCGACGACGATCTGGCCGGCGCCGGCGAGCTCGCCCCGCGCATCCACGCCCAGGCGCTGCGGGTCGGGCAGCGGCTGCGGCGCGCCGGGCTGCGCGCGCGCACGGTGCAGCTGAAGATCAAGTACGCCGACTTCAAGATCGTGAACCGGAGCGCCACCCTGGCCGAGCCGACCGACGACGGCCAGACGCTCTACCGCGAGGCCGCCGCGTTGCTGGCCCGGATCGACCTCCGCCCGGCGCGGCTCACCGGCGTCTCGGCGCAGAACCTGATTCCGGCGGCGGCGCCGCAGCTCGGCCTCTTCGCGCCGCCGCCGACCGCGCGGCCAGAAGCTCAATCGCGCGCTCGACGCCATCGCCGAGCGTTTTGGCCGCGCGGCCATCACCACCGGCGACATCGCCGGCTCCGACGATTCCTGAGGCCTGGTCGTCAGCGCGCGAAGCGGTCGATGGCGAACGGCGCCAGATCGATGGGCGACTTGCCGGTCGCGACCAGCTCGGCGATCGCCCAGGCGGTGATGGGCGCCAGCAGGATGCCGTTGCGGAAGTGGCCGGTCGCCAGGACCAGCCCGCGCACGCCCGTCGCGCCGAGGACCGGAAGGTGGTCTTCGGTGTACGGGCGGAAGTTGGACCACGATCCGGTCACCGGCGCGTCGCCGAGGCCCGGGATCAGCGTGCGGGCCAGGGTCAGGATCGTGGCCAGGCCGCCGACGGTGACCTCCTTGCGGAAGCCCACCATCTCGACGGTGCTGCCGGCCAGGACCGTCCCGTCGCGGCGCGGGACCAGGTAGCCGCCCGGCGCGGAGATGACGTGGCGGAAGAGCGGCGGGCGCGTCTCGATCGAGACCAGCTGGCCGCGCGCCGGGCGCACGACCGCCGAGGGGACCCCTGCCCCTTCGACCAGGCCCGACCAGCTCCCGGCCGCGACGACCACCACGCCGGCCGGCAGCGTGTCGCCGTCGAGCTCGACGCCGGCGATGGCGCCCTTTTCGACGAGCACCCGCCGGACGTAGCGTCCGGTGAGAAACCGCGCGCCCGCGCCGGCGGCCGCCTGCGAGAAGGCGCGCGCCAGCTCCCGCGCCACGACCTGGGCGTCGTCGGTGAAGGCCAGCGCCGCGCGCACGGCCGGCCCGAGCGCCGGCTCGCGCGCGCGCGCCGCCTCGCCCGACAGACCGTCGACGCGCAGCCCGCGCGCGAGCTGCCAGGTGCGCCGCGCCGAGAGCGCCGCTTCGCCCGCCTCGTCGAACGCCACCGCCAGGACGCCCGAGCGATCGTAGCCGACGTCGATGCCGGTGAGGTCACGCAGCTCCGCCGCCAGCGCCGGATAGAGCGCCCGGCTCTTGAGCCCGAGCTCCAGCAGCGCGCCCGGCCCCTCGGCCTCCATCTGCGGTCCCAGGATCCCCGCCGCCGCGCTCGAGGCCTCGGCCCCC
This sequence comes from uncultured Pseudomonadota bacterium, assembly GCA_963723305.1. GTDB lineage: Bacteria > Myxococcota_A > Polyangia > Fen-1088 > Fen-1088 > JADGRB01. Next base: position 7,834 of record CAVRRT010000140.1, on the reverse strand, counting down.
GGAATCCCGCGCTCGATGACGGTCACGCCGATCCCCCGCTGCGCCAGGCGCAGCGCCACCGCCGACCCCATGATGCCGCCGCCGATGATGGCGACGTCGGTCGCCTGGTGGTCGCCGGCCAGCATCAGATTCCGTCCGTGGGCGCCGCCGTCCGCTGCAGCTTCCCCTCCAGCGACTTCGACATCCAGACCTTGTTGTGCGCGTCGACGATCAGCGTCGCGCAGTCGGGGTAAGAATCGACCAGCGCCATCCCCTTCGTCGGCCCCAGGATGAAGACCGAATCGTCGAGCGCGTCGGCCAGGAAGGCGTTGGGCGCGAAGATCGTCACCTCACGCGAAGCCGTCGCCGGATAGCCGGTCTTGGGGTCGATGATGTGGTGGTAGCGTCGGCCGCCCAGCACGAAGCCGCGCTCGTAGTCGCCCGCCGTCGAGAAGGCGTGATCCTGGATCGGCATGCGGGCGATGATGTCGCGCGCCCCTCCGCGCGGATCGCGGACGCCGACCATCCAGTTGGCGCTCCCCTTGCGCCCGGCGACGTAGAGATCGCCGCCCGCCTGCACCATGAAGTTCTGTAGTCCGGCCGCCCGCAGCACCGCCGAGCAGCGGTCGACCGCGTACCCCTTGGCGATGCCGCCCAGGCCCATGCGCATGCCGGCCCGGCGCAGCTTGACCGTCTTGGCCTTGTCGTTGACGACGACGTCACGCCAGTTGATGAGCTTGCGGCGCTCCGCGATCTCCTCCGGCGTGGGGATCGTCTTGTCCATGTCCTCGTCGAACTTCCAGAGGCCGTGCATCGCCGCGAAGGTGATGTCGAACGCCCCCTCGGAGCGCTTCGACATCTCCAGCGACTTATCGATCACCTCGATCGTCTCGGCGCTGACCTTGACCGCCTTCTTGCCGGCGGCCTTGTTGATCTTGACGATGTCGCTCTCCGGCTCGCCCGGGTGCTCCCAGTCGGTCATCAACCTTTCGACCCGCCGGATCTCGTCGTAGGCGGCGGCGAAGGCGTGGTCGGCCTCGTCCGGATCGGCGGTGTACGCGGAGAAGGTGACCTCCGTCCCCATCACCGGGTAGGTCTGGGCCACCACCCGCGGCGCGGCTGCAGGTGGCGCCGCCTGCGCGACGAGCGCGCCCAGCGCCAAGAATGAAAGAGCTCCGCTCAACACGCGGCTGACCATAGCAAACCCTCTGGAACCACGCCGGCAAAGGGACGCCGGCACGAGGAGAGCGCTACGTCGCGGGCAGCGCCTTGGCCACGCTGACCACGTGCGCCGCGGTGATTCCCAGCTCCTTCATGACCTCCGGACCCGGCCCCGACAGTCCGAAGCGATCGATCCCGATGGTGGCGCCGTCCAGCCCGACGTAGGGCGCCCAGGTGGAGGTGACCGTCGCCTCGATGGCCACGCGGCGCCGGCAAGCGCGGGGGAGCACCTCCTCGCGGTATGCCGCCGGCTGGCGATCGAAACGCTCGAACGACGGGATGCTGACCACGCGGGTCCCCGCTCCCAGGCTCTCTGCCGCCACCAGCGCGTGCTGCAGCTCGCTGCCGGCCGAGAGCAGGATGAGGTCGAGGGGCGCGCGCTCCTTCTTGGCGACGTAGCCCCCCTTGAGCGCGCCTTCGCGACGCGCCTTCACCGGGATGCTCTCCAGCAGCGGGACGTTCTGCCGCGTGAGCGCCAGCAGCGTCGGGCCGTCGGTGCGGTCGAGCGCGGCCACGAAGGCGCCCGCGGTCTCCTCGGGATCGGCCGGACGGATGACGTCCAGGTTGGGGATCACGCGCAGCCCGGGGATCGTCTCCACCGGCTCGTGGGTCGGTCCGTCCTCGCCGACGCCCACGCTGTCGTGGGTGAAGACGTAGATGACCGGGAGGTGGCTGAGCGCCGCCAGACGGATGGAGCCGCGGCAGTAGTCGGCGAACACCAGGAACGTCGCGCCGCTGGGGCGAAAGACCCCGTGCAGGGCGATGCCGTTCATCATGGAGCACATCCCGTGCTCGCGGATCCCGAACCGGATGTTGCGCCCGGTCTGGTGGCCCGGCTTGAAGTCGTCGTTCCCGGTCTTGAGATCGCCGATGTAGTTCAGCGTCGAGCCATACAGATCGGCGCTGCCGCCGATGAGCAGCGGGACCTGGGCGGCCAGCGGCTGCAGCACGTCCTGACCTGCCTTGCGCGTGGCGATCTTGGTTCCCGCCGGGAATTCGGGCAGCGCCGCGAGCAGCGCCGCCACCTCGGGCGTCCGTTTGGCCGTTCCCTCCGGGAGATTCCGGATCTCGCCCCGCGAGCTGGCCAGCTCCTCGGCCAGCTTGGGGTTCTTCGCTTTCCATGCCTCGAAGACCTTGGTCCAGGCCGCATAGGCGACGCCCAGCTCCTTTTCGCGCGCCGCGAAGAACGCGCGGACCTCCGGCGAAACGAAGTACGGCTGCGGCGGCAGCCCCAGACCCTTGCGCGCCGCCTCGGCGAACTTCGCCCCACCCTCGCCGTGCGCCTTCTGCGTCCCCTCGACCTCGGGGATCCCCTTGCCGATGAGCGTCTTGGCGATGATGAGCTGCGGCTTGCCGCTGCCAGCCTTCTTGGCGCGCAGGAAGGCCGTGAAGAAGGCGTCCATCTCGTAGGCGTCCACCGTCTGGACGTCGAACCCCAGCGCCTCGAACCGCTTGGCGGTGTCCTCGCTCTGGGTCTCCTTGGCCATCGCGTCGAGCGTGACGGCGTTCGAATCATAGATGAGGATCAGGTTGTCGAGCCGCTGGTGGCCGGCGAAGGCGAGCGCCTCCATCGCCACGCCCTCCTGCATGCAGCCGTCACCGGCCAGGCAGACGATGTGGTGATCGAAGATGACGTGCTCGGCGGTGTTGAAGCGGGCCTCCGCCATCTTCGCGCTGGCGGCCATGCCCACCGAGTTGCCGATCCCCTGGCCGAGCGGCCCCGTGGTCGCCTCGACGCCATTCGGCGAGTGGGCCGTCACCTCCGGGTGACCGGGCGTCTTGGAGTGGAGCTGCCGGAAGCGCTTGATCTCCTCGATGGTGAAGTCGCGGTAGCCGCTCAGGTGCAGCCAGGCGTAGAGGAACATCGAGCCGTGTCCGGCCGACAGCACGAACCGGTCCCGGTTCAGCCATCCCGGGTGGGCCGGGTCGTGGCTGAGCGCGTGCCCGAAGAGCACGGCGCCCATCTCGGCGCAGCCGAGAGGCAGACCCAGGTGACCGCTCTGACTCGCGACAACGGCGTCGATCGCCAGACCTCGCGCCATGGTGGCCGCCTGGGAGAGAATTGGTTCGGGAAGCTCGCTCATTTGGGGCGGCAGTTTAGCTGGACCACTGCTCCTTCGGTAGTGAGATCCCGCCGATCCTCCGCAACAAATGGCGCAAGTAGCACGCCCGCCCCCTGGCGTGCGCCATGGACCGGGGCGAGGCAGCCGATCTCTTCGATCAGCACCTCGCCTCATACTACTTCCAGGAACCGCGCCGATACCCGAACGAGGCCGCACTGGGCGGCAGCGCAAACCCCAGCGCGGGCGGGCGAGTAGCGCGCGGTCCAGCCGGCGCCCGTTGCTGGACACACAATCACGAGGCAACTCAAATGGTCGCAGATTGATCCCCGGGCGTGGCCCTGTTGGCTGATTGGGCCGAGCGTGGCAAAATTGGTTTGTGGGCAAGCCTCGCGTCGATCTCGATCTTCTAAGCGACGAGGAGCGGCTCGAACTTCTTGATCGCCTCTGGGAGACCATGGGACGCGATCCGCGGGCGTTGCCACTATCGGGCGCCCAGCGAGCGGAACTAGATCGACGGTTGGACGACCTGGAGACGGAAGGTCCCGTTGGTATCCCCTGGGATGAGGTCGTCGCTCAGATCCGAGCCCGCGCGCGGTGAAGCGGCACATATTCCGACCTGTCGCCGCGGCAGACGTCGAGGCGATACACCGTCGGTACGAGCAGGAGCGACCTGGCCTCGGCGATGAGTTCCTGACCGAAGCAGGCCGATCGGTGGACGGCATCGTCACGTTCCCTGAGCTCCATCCAACAATTTATCGAGATACCCGCCGAGCCCTCATTCACCGATTTCCCTACGGACTCCTCTATCGCATCGTCGACGAAGACATCGTCTTCGTTGGCTGCTTCCACGCGAGTCGCGATCCAAAGGCGTGGAAACTGCGAAAGTAGTCTTGCTCAGATCTAGCCGAGCGCGGCGGCCAGTAGCGCCGCCCGCGCGCCGCTGGGCCGGAATGTAATCGTGCGGCCACCCTCCGCCACGATGGCGATCTCGATTGTGAGGCGCTCCGCCGGAGCGGCCTCGGGGAAGCGGTCGAGCCATTCGATCGCCACCGCGGCGCGGTCGAAGGCGTCGGTGAGCCCCAGCTCGTCGAGCTCGCGCGGATCGTTGATGCGGTAAAGATCGGCGTGGACCAGGGGGACGCGGCCGGGGTGCTCGTTGACGAGCGCGAAGGTCGGGCTGGCGACGTGGCGATCGGGCGGGACGTCCATCCCGCGCGCCAGCCCCTGGACGAAGGTCGTCTTGCCGGCGCCGAGCGGGCCGACCAGCGCCAGCACGTCGCCGACGGCCAGCGCGCGCCCGAGGCGCTCGCCGATCGCCTGCAGATCGGCGGCGGTGGTCGCGGTGAGCGTCAGCGCGTCCGGCATCGCTCTCCTGCCGGCTAGAGCTTGATCTTCTCGAAGTGGACCAGGTCGGCGAAGGCGGTGAAGCGCTCGCGGATCTGCCCGAGGTCGAGTCGTTTGAAGCGGTCGAGGCTGAAGTCCTCGACGGAGAACGACGCCAGCACCGAGCCCACGATCATCGCCGTGCGGATGGTCGCCGGGCTGGTGTCCCCCTGGCGCGCGATCCAACCCATGAAGCCGCCGCCGAATGAATCGCCGGCGCCGGTCGGGTCGACGACGTCCTCGATCGGGAAGGCGGGCGCCGCGAAGACGCCCCCCTCGTGGAACAGCAGCGCGCCGGCGTCGCCGCGCTTGATGACCACCGCCCGCGGCCCGAGGCCGCGGATGGCGCGCGCCGCCGCCGGGAGGTTCGCCTCGCCCGACAGTTGCCGCGCCTCCTCGTCGTTGAGCAGCAGCATGTCGACGCGCTGGAGCAGCTTCAGGAGATCGGCGCGCTTCCCTTCGATCCAGAAGTTCATCGTGTCGCAGGCGACGAACTTCGGCTTGCTCCCCACCTTCCCCGCCTGCTCGGTCTGTTCCAGCACGCTCAGCTGCAGCACCGGATCGATGTTGGCCAGAAAGACATACGGCGAGTCGGTCCAGGCTGCCGGCAGCTTGGGGCGAAAGTCGGAGAAGACGTTGAGCTGGGTGTCGAGCGTCGTGCGCGTCGAGAAGTCCGCCGCGTAGACACCCGACCAGCGAAAGGTCTTGCCGGCCACGCGCTCGAGGCCCGCCAAATCGACGGCGTGCGCGCCGAAGAGCTGGGTGTGGGCGTCGGGGAAGTCGGTGCCGACGATGCCGGTCAGCCGCACCGGCGCCAGGAACGAAGCGGCGACCGAAAAATACGAGGCGGCGCCCCCCAGCACGTCGGTGCGCTTTCCCGCGCGCGTCTCGACCGTGTCGAGGCCGACCGATCCGACGACCAAAAGAGGCGATGCAGAGGACGACATGTTCAGATCTCTCTCCCGTGAAGTGCCCGCAGGCGTTGGCGTGCCTCGGGCGTGATCGCCTCCGGCGCGGTGAGAATGGCGTGAGCCGCGGCCCGGGCGCAACCGCAGTCGGCGGCGAACGCGGCGTGCGGCGGCAGGCGGCGCACGATCTCCTTGGCCCGGGCGACGTTGGCGTTGAGCACGGCGATGACCCCCTGGGCGGTGACCGCCGCTTCCTCGGCGTGCCAGCAATCGTAGTCGGTGACCAGCGCCAGCGAGGCGAAGCAGAGCTCCGCCTCGCGACAGAGCTTCGCCTCCGTCACCGCCGTCATGCCGATGAGGTCCGCGCCCCAGCTCCGGTGCAGCAACGACTCGGCGCGGGTCGAGAACTGCGGCCCTTCCATGCAGACGTAGGTGCCGCCCCGATGGAGCCGCTTCTTGATCCCCGGCGGCTGCTCGGTCAGGCGCGCCGCGGCCGCCGCCTCGACCAGGCCGGTCTCGATGGCCGCCGCCGCGACCGCCGCGCTGAACCCGGCGCAGGTCGGCTCGGCGAAGCTGACGTGCCCCACCGCGCCGTCGCCGAAGAAGGTGGACGCCCGCCGGTGCGTCTTGTCGATGAACTGGTCGACCAGGACGAAGTCGCCGGGCGGCATCCCCTCGCGCAGCGAGCCGACCGCGGAGACCGACAGCACCTGCGTCGCCCCCGCCGCCTTGAGCGCGTAGACGTTGGCCCGGTAGTTGATCTCCGAGGGTGAGAACCGATGCCCCGCCCCATGCCGGGGGAGAAACAACAGGCGCGCGTCGCCGAGCCGACCGCTCCGGAGCGGTCCCGACGGCGCTCCGAACGGCGTCGACACCTCGGCCGACCGGGCGTCAGACAGACCGTCGATGTCGTAGAGACCGCTGCCGCCGAAAACGCCGAGAATCATGGCTTGCCTTCGTTGCTTCCTTCGCCGAGGCGATGCTTCTAACATGCGGCGGCAAGCTGTGGGAGCATGGCGGTCGGCCATGGCGGACGGCGACTTCGTCGACTATCTGGTGGCGCACGGCGCCTACGCCGAGGCCGCCCGCGTGGCCGCCGAGCGCGGGGAGCTCAGGCGGGCCATCGCGCTTTATGAGCGGGTCTGGCGCTTCGGCGACGCCTGGCCGCTGGCGCTGAAGCTGGGCGATCGGCCGCTGGCGGTGCGGCTGGCGCTCGACGCCAACGAGCCGGCCCGCGCCGCCGAGATCGCCGAAGCGACAGCGCCCGAGGGTCTGCTGGCGGTCGCCGAGGCGTTCGCCGCGCGGGGGCGCACGTTCGAGGCGGCGCGGGCGGCCGAGCGGGCCGGCGCCTGGGCGCGTGCCGCCGCCTGGTACCGGCGGGCCGGCGCGCCGCTCGACGAGGCGCGCGCCGAGACGCGGGCGGGCGCGCTGCGCGAGGCGGGGCTCATCTACGAGCGCCTCGTCGCCGAGGGGAGCGGCGACGAGGCCCCGGCGGCGCGGCTGGCGCTCGGGCGTCTGCTGGCGCGCCTCGGCCGCACCGAGGAGGCCGTCCGCCACCTGCAAGTCGCCGCGCGTCTCCCCGCGCTGCGCGCTGCGGCCTGGCGCGCGCTCTGTGGACCGCTGCTGGCGCTCGGGTTGCCGGGCGCCGCCGCCGAAATCGCCGCCCGGCTGACGCCGCCGACGAAACGTTGCCGCGCGCCCCTGCCGAGCTGGCCCCCCTCGAAGAGGCCGGCGCCGAGAGCGGCCGCGACGCTGGCTCTGGCGCCGATGTCGGGCGCCGCTACCACCTGCAGCGGCTGCTGGGCGCCGGGGCCCTCGGCCGCGTCTACCAGGCGTTCGACGCGCTCCTGGGCGCGCCCGTCGCGCTCAAGCTGCTGGCGGTCGGCGGTGGCGTCGGCGGCGATCCCGAACGCCAGGCCTATCTGGGCTTCGCGCGCGAGGCCGAAGCGGCGGGGCGGCTGCGCACCCCAACATCGTGACGTTGCCGACGCCCAGCCGACGCGCGGCTTGTTCGTGTTCGAGCTTCTGCCGGGCGGCACCCTGGCCGAGCGGCTGGCCGCGCGGCCCGCTGCCGCTGGCGGCGGCGCGCCGGCTCGGGCTCGATTACTGGCCGCGCTGGGCGCCGCGCACGAGCCGGGCATTGTCCACCGCGACGTCAAGCCGGCCAACGTCCTCTACGACGCCGCCGGCAACGCCAAGCTCGGGGACTTCGGCAGCGCGCACCTGGCCGACTTCGGCCAGACCCAAACCGGCGGGTTCCTCGGAACCGTCGGCTACATG
>CAVRRT010000139.1:0-20247 GCA_963723305.1 uncultured Pseudomonadota bacterium | reverse complement strand
CCGACGGCGGCACGATTGGGTCGGCCGGCAACCCCAACGGCTCCTGCAGCGGCGGCCTCCCCACGCGCGGACAACCGGCCGACGTCTCGAGCCCGACCTCCGTCATCGGCAGCGGCACGGCCGCCAGCTGCACGTTCGGTCAGCTCCAGACGGCCGTCGCCAAGGGAGGGGTGATCACCTTCGATTGCGGCAGCGGCGCGGTCACCATCACCGTCACCGCCACCTTGAACCTCCCGATCACCACGAACACGGTGATCGACGGCGGTAACAAGATCACGCTCGACGGCGGCAAGGCGGTCCGGATCCTCTCCTTCAACAGCAACAACTACCAGACCAACACCAACACGCTGACGCTGCAGCACATCGCCATCGTCAACGGCAAGACGACCCCCACCGAATTGATCCCCACCGCCCCGGCCCCTTGCTCGCAGGGCTACGACGACGGTCAGGGAGGCGCGATCCTCATCAACGACGGAAATCTGAACGTCGTCGACTGCATCTTCACCGGCAACGAGGCGGCCCAGCTCGGACCCGACACGGGCGGTGGCGCCATCTACATCGAAGGGAGCAAGAACGGCGCGGTGATCGCGGGAAGCACCTTCAGCAACAACAGCGGCTCCAACGCCGGCGCGGTGGGCGCCCTGCAGAGCGGGATCGCCATCTACAACAGCCTGTTCACGAACAACACCGCCACCGGCAACGGCGCCAACTCCAACGACGCGAGCATGTGCTCGGTCATCCACGACAAACAGAATCAGGTCGGCTCGGGCGGCAACGGCGGCGCCATCGCCGCCGACGGAAACTCGTTCAACGTCACGCTGTGCGGGGACGCCATCCTGAACAACGCCGCGGGCGCCAACGCCTTCGGCGGCGGGCTCCTCTTCACCAGCGACGACATGCTGGGGGTCCTGAGTATCGTCGACACGACCATGACCGGGAACACCGGCAAGTACTGGACCTTGGTCTCCACCGGCAGCGTCACCGACGTCGGGACGGCGGTGGGGGTGAGCGCCAAGAGCATCACCCTCACGAATTCGACCCTCCAGGGGGTTCAGTAGCGCGGGCAGGTCGAATGCTGCCAGGTGCGCCGTGCGATACTCGGCGCGTGTCGGGCGCTCGCTTGAAGAGGCTCGTCTTCGCCGCGGCGGTCGCCGGCCTCGGCGCGCGCGTCCTGGCTGGCTGTTCCCACCACGAGGCGATCGCGCCGGTTGGTCCCCAGCGGCCCGCGCTGTCCGGCGATTGTCCGGTGCGGATCTTCAGCGCAGGGCCGCCGAGCTATCCGGTCGTCGACGTCGCGGCGACCAAGACCCGTTGCTACGACAGGCGAGAAGACTGCCTCGGCCGGCTGCGGCCTGAAGCCTGCGCCGCGGGCGCGGATACGATCTACGTCGTCGCCGAGAGCGTGCGCGACAGGGCCTCCTTCTTCGCGGTCGAGCTTGCGGTGCGGGCTCCGCCGGCGGCCAACGTCGCGGGACGAGCTCTCGAGGTGGCCTGCGTCCCGATCTGTTCGCCGGGATTCGCCTGCCAGGCCGGCCGGTGCGTTCCGCAGTGCAATCCCTCGTGCGAGGCCGGGGAGATCTGCACGCGTCGGCGCATCTGCGAGCCGGCTCCTCCAGCATCGGGGGCCTCGGCGGACGGCGGATCGCCCCGGTAGCGCGGTTGCTCGTGTAAGATTCGCCAGCATGAATTTGGTTGGCAAGCTCGGCGACGCGGCGGCCGTCGACGCGTCGCTGTCGGATCTGGCGCGCGGCGTGGTCGGCTCGGAGATCCTGCGGATCGCCGCCCAGATCCGGGCGCTCAAGGCCCAGGGGGCCGAGATCTGCAACCTCACCGTGGGCGACTTCGATCCGGCTCAGTTCCCGGCGCCGGCTGCGCTGCTCGACGGGATGCGCGCCGCGCTGGCGGCCGGGCAGACCAACTATCCCCCCTCCGACGGCGTCATCGGGCTGCGCGAGGCGGTGGCGCGTTATTACGCCAAGCGCCTCGGCCTCGAGTACCCCGTCGAGTCGGTGCTGATCACCGGCGGCGCGCGGCCGCTGCTCTACGGGTCGTACCGAACCGTGCTCGATCCGGGCGACGTCGCCGTCTACCCGGTGCCGTCCTGGAACAACAACCACTACGCCTATCTCTGCGGCGCGCGCGCCGTCGAGATCCCGGTGCGCGCCGAGTCGAACTTCTTCCCCACCGTCGACGATCTCCGCCCGCACCTGGGGTACGCGCGGCTCATCCTGCTCAACTCGCCGCTCAACCCGACGGGCACGGCGATCGATCCGGAGGTGCTGCGCGCGATCTGCGAGGCGATCGTCGAGGAGAACCGCCGCCGCGCGCGCGCCGGCGCCAAGGCCGCCTGGCTCTGCTACGACCAGGTCTACTGGCAGCTGGTGTTTGGCGGCGCCCGACACTACACCCCGCCCGAGGTCTGCCCGGACGTCGCGCCCTACACGATCATCCTCGACGCGGCGTCGAAGAGCTTCGCGGCCACCGGGCTGCGCGTCGGCTGGGCGGTGATGCCGCCCGCGGCGCGCCAGCGGATGGCCGACATCCTGGGGCACGTCGGCGCCTGGGCGCCGCGTCCCGAGCAGGTGGCGATGGCCGCGCTGCTCGACGACAGCGCCGCCGTCGACGCCTATCTCGGCGAGATGCGGCCGCGCGTGCAGCAACGGCTCGACCGGCTGGCCGCCGGCTTCGCGGCCATGCGCCAGGAGGGGTTGCCCGTCGAGGTGATCGCGCCGCAGGGGGCGATCTATCTCTCCGTCCGCTTCGCGTTCCCCGGCCGGACGAACGAGGAGACGCGCCGGCTGCTGCTCGACCGCGCCGGCCTGGCGCTGGTGCCGTTTCAGGCGTTCGGGCTGCGCGAGGAGAGCGGCTGGTTCCGGATCTCCGTGGGCGCCGTTTCCCTGGGGGAGATCGACGCCGCGCTGCCGCGGGTCCGCGCGGCGCTGGCCGCGGGCCACTAGAGCCTCGTGCCGCGCGCGACGCTGCTCGTCTTCGCGCTGGCCGTCGTGCTGCGCGTGGGGCTGTTCCCCTTCGCCGAGAACAAGCACGGCGACGCGCCGATGCGCGCGCTCATCGCCGAGCGGTTCGTGCTCGACCCCAGCAGCGCCACCGTTCCGCGCACCTACTGTCAGTTCGGCCCGCTGCACACGACGCTCATGCGCCCGTTCATCGCGCTCGACGGCTACGCGCCGCGCTCGTCACGCTATCTGTCGCTGCTGTGCGGCCTCTTGGTCTTCTTCCCGTTTCTCGCCTTGGCGCGGCGGCTGGTGGGCGGGGCGCGCGCGGAGCTGGCGGCCTTCGCGCTGGCCGTGTCGCCGCTCCACCTGCAGGCGTCGACGACCGCGTCGAGTGAGGCGCTCTACCTCCTGCTCTGGGTCGCGGCGCTCGAACGGCTGCTGGCGGCGCTCGAGTCGCGCAAGCCGGGCACGTTCGCCGTCGCCGGCCTGCTGGCGTCGCTGGCGGCGGTCACCCGCTACGACGCCTGGCTGGCGCTGCCGATGGTGGCGGTCGCCGCCGCCTGGTTGGCGCGAAAGACCGATCCTGTGTCCGCCCTCCGCGGCCTGGCGGTCTTCGCGCTGACCGCGGCGATCTTCCCGCTCGCCTGGCTCGGCTGGGGGGCGGCGGCCGGCGGCGATCCGCTCTTCTTCGCCCACTACATCTCCAGCGACCACGCCGGCCTGGGCGCCACGGCGGCGGCGCGCTACGGCGCGCTCGGCGGCCGCGCGCGGCAGCTTGGTGTCTGGTCGCTGGCGTTTCTGGCCGCGATGACGCCGCCCGGCGCCCTGCTGGCGGCCCGCGCGCTGGCCCGTGGCGTGCGGGCGCTGTCGCCGGCGATGCGCCTGGTGGTCGTCGCCGCGCTGGGGCCGCCGGCGATCTACCTCGCCGAGGGGCTGGTGGCGCAGAGCTTCGAGCCGCTGGCCCGCTTCGCGCTGGTCCCGGGCGCGCTGCTCCTGCCGCTGGCAGCCGCCGCCGTTCCGCTCGATCGCGCGCGCGCCTTTCGCTGGGGTGCCTTCGCCTCGGCCGCCGCGTTCTCCGTCGTCGTGTGGCTGGTCGCCACCGTGGGGCGCCAGCGGATCTGGGCCGGCGCGGAGTCGATGGGGGCGCTCACCCGTCTCGACGGCGAGGACCGCGCGCTGGCCGCCCACCTGCGCGCCGTCCGCCGGCCGGGCCAGCGGGTGATGATCGAGCCCTACGCCTTCGCGGAGATCGGAATTGCGCACGCGGCGGGCGTTCCCTGGACCGACTCCGTCACGCTCATCGTCACCCGCCAGCCCGCCGCCACTGTGCGCGACAGCCTGCTCTCGACCGGCGCCGAATACCTGGTCGGCTACGATCGCCCCGGCGGCTGGCCCGGGCGCCTGCCGGACTGGCCGCCGGGCGGCCTCCGGTTCGGCCGCTGGATCCTGATAGGGCGAGGCACACCCGGCGCGATATAAGGAGCCGTGGGGCTCCTGCTGACCGCCCTGGCGATCGCCGTGCGCCTGGTCTGGGTGCTGGTGGTCCCCACGCGCCCCGTCGGCGACTTCGCCATGTACCTCGAGTCGGCGCGCCATCTGGTCGAGCACCACGCGCTCGATCCGGAGTTCATCTACATGCCGGGCTACGTCTTCCTGGCGGCGGGCGTCTACGCGTGCGGCGGCGGCCTCCTGGCCGTCAAGATGATCGGTGTCGCGGCGGGCGGCCTGGCGACGGCGGCGGCTTACGGCACGGCGCGCGCTGTGTTCGGGCGCGGCGCCGCCGTGGTCGCCGGTCTTCTGTGCGCGCTCTGGCCGGCGGGGATCGCCGTCTCCAGCGTGACCGGCACAGACATGCCGGCGGCGGCGCTGCTCGGTCTGGCCGTCTGGCTGCTGGCGCGCGACGCGGGGAAGCGGCCGCTGGGCGCGCCGGCCGCCTTCGGACTGGTGATGGGCCTGGCCTCCTACGTCCGGGCGGTCGCGCTGCCGCTGGTGTTGCTGGCGGCGCTGCATTTTCGCGCGCGCGGCGCGATCTGGCTGCACGTCGTCACCCGCACCCTCGCCGCGGCGGTCGTCGCCTTCCTGGTGCTGCTCCCCTGGGGGCTGCGCAACCAGCACCGCTACGGCGAATTCTTCCTGACCGACAGCCACGGCGGCCACACCGCGCTGGTCGGCGCCAACCCGAACTCCGAGGGGAGCTACAGCCGGTCGCTCAACCGTCTCTACGCCGAGGGGACGGGGTACGCGCTCTTCTCGTCGCCGCACCGCGCGTCCGACCGCGCCGCCTACGCGCTGGCCAAGCAGTGGACCGCCTTTTCGCCCCGCTACGCGCTCGGCCTCCTGGCCGCCAAGGCCGATCGCCTGCTGGGCCTCGAGCGCCCGTTGCTCTACTGGCCGCTCTACCGCCAGAGCGTCCTGGTTCCGGGAAACTGGTTCGACGTCCACCGGACCGGCATCGAAAGGGTGGTCGACGGCAGCTGGTATCTGCTGCTCGCCGCGATCGCGATGGGGATCGTGGCGGCGGCGGCGCGCCGCAACTGGCCGGCGCTGACGCTGCTGCCGCTGCCGCTGGCGCTCACCGCGCTCTACGCCATCTTCTTCGCCGAGGCCCGCTATCACCTGGCGATCGTCGTGCTCCTGCTGCCCTTCGCGGGGAACGGTCTGGTCTGGGTGGCGACTTCCGCGCGCGATCTCCTCCGGAACCCGGGGCTCCGGCGCCGCGTGGCGGCCGAGGCGGTGGTCGCGGCCTTGGTGCTGGTGTTGATCTTCCTGGGGTGGCCGCGTCTCATGGCCGCCGGCGCCACCCTGCGCGAGCGGAACCGCTGGGCGGTCTGCGTCTGCGAGGTCGGCGGGACCAAGCGCCTCTGCGACGTTCGCGCGACCGAGCCGCCGGCGGGCGAGGCCCCGTCACCGGTGCGCGGAGTGTGGGACGGGTTCGGCCTGCGGCCGTCGTCGGCGCGCGTGGCCGCCGCCTTCGATGTCGAGCTGCCGCCCGGGCACTACCGGGTTTCGATGCGGGCGGAGTCGGTCGGCCCCCAGATCCCGGCCGCCATCGATCTGGCCGCTGCGGGAACCACTTTGGTACAGGCCTCCTGGCCCAGCGCTGCGACCCCCATCACGCTCGTCGGGGTGGTCTCCCACGGCGGCGGAAAACTGCGCGTCGAGGTGGGAGCGGCACGCGGAATTCCATCAAGCGCCGACGGTGACGCCACGCTATGGATCAGTGCGATCGACATTGAGCCTGATCAACCTTGATGCATAATCCCCGCATGCTTCCCCCGAGGCTGGCCGGCTTCGCCGCGGTTCTTCTGGTCTCTGCGGCGACACTGACCGGCGGTTGTGGCAGCGCCAAGGACGACAGGCCCCCGCAGTGGTCGTTCATCTCGGCGACGATCATCGAGCCGAGCTGCGCCACCGTGAACTGCCACTCGGCGATCACGCATCAGGGCGGCGTCGATCTCTCGGCGCGCGAGATCGGCTATCTGACGCTGGTCAACGGCGACTACACCAAGAACAACGGCGACCCCTCCAGCTCGGCGCTCGTCACGCTGTTGAACGCGGTCGGGTCGACCCGCATGCCGCCCGACAATCCGCTTTCCGAAGCCGACATCCAGCTGATCGAAAACTGGATCGGCGACGGCGCGCTCGACAACTAACCTCCCCACTCCTCACCCCCCAACCCCGACATGCACATGCGACGACTTTTCTTCTGCGCGCTGACGGCGGGGCTCCTGCTCGTGGCGATCGGCGGTCGCGCGTCGGCCTACCCGCAGTTCCAGTTCAGCTCCGGCACCACCCGCTGCAGCCAGTGCCACTACGACCCCGCCGGCGGCGGCCTCATCACCTCGTGGGGGCGCGACGAAGCGGGCGACACCATCAGCCTGGGAGGCGACGGTGCGTTTCTCCACGGTCTGTGGGCGCCGCCATCGTGGCTGGCGCTCGGCGCCGACGTTCGTCTGGCGGGCCTCGTCAACGGCTCGGGCGGCCCCGAGTCGCCGCAGTGGGCCTTCTTCCCCATGCAGACCGATGGTTACGCCCGCTTCGCTTTCGGCGACCAGGTGTCGCTCTATCTCCAAGGCGGCATTCGCGGCGACGTCGGTCGCGACGAGACCTTCGACAACCGGATCGACTCGGTGACCGATCGGCTGATCTCCAACGATCACTATCTGATGTGGCGCCCCAGCGCGACCGGCCCTTATGTGCGCGCCGGGAAGTTCTTCGCGCCCTTCGGGCTGCGCTTCGTCGAGCACATCTTCTTCGTGCAGCGCTACACGGGGTACGACCTCTACAACGAGACCTACAACCTTTCGGGGGGGTACGTCGCCGACGACTGGGAGCTGCACGTCTCGCTCTTCGCGCCGCCGCCCACCAGCTTCCCCGACCCGTTGCAATCGGTCGGCGTCCGCGAGAGCGGTGGCGCGGCCTACGGCGAGAAACGTTTCGACGGCATGGCAATGCTCGGCCTCCAGGCGCGCATCGGCGTGGGGAGCGAGGTCTCGCGCTACATCGGTGGCGCGGTCGGCAAGCTGTGGGTGGAGCAGGCCAAGATGCTGGTCCTCGGAGAGGGGGACTTCGTGCGTCAGATCGTGTCGGTCGGGTCGGGCTCGGTCGGCGAGAACCAGTTCATCTCCTACCTGGGCGCCACGTTCTTTCCCACGCGCGGCCTGATGGCTGGCCTTGCCTACGAGCGCTTCCAGGAGGATTCTGGCCGTCGCGGGCACCGGCCGCAACGCCCTCGACGCCGAGGTGAACTTCTTCCCCTGGGCGCACTTCGAGGTCCTGGCGATTGGCCGCTATCAGTTCTTCGGCCCGAGCGCGGGAAACGACGAGGCGACCGCCTCGCTCTTCATGTTGCAGCTGCACTACTATTTATGAGGACGACCATGGAGGCAAAGTTGGTCGAGAATTCGGTCGGCGAGTCGGTCGGCGAGTCAGTGCGAAAGACGGCACGCTCGACTCGTCTTCTTTTGGGCCTCGCCGCGCCGGCGCTGGGCCTGGTGCTGGCGTTCTGGACAGTCGGCTGCACCAGCCTGCCGACGCCGCCGAGCTCTCCGGCCTACGACACCGACGTGCGCCCGATCTTCCTGGCCCACTGCACCCGTTGCCATGGCGACGGTCCTGGCGACGGTGCGCTCAACATTCCGACCGGGCTGACCGGCCACGACGCCGGGTCGGTGTTTCCCGACGCGGAGGTGACCGACCTCATCGACTACGAGCGCATTTTTCTCACGCAGTTCAAATCGAGTGGCAACTGCATAACGGACGCCAGCAGCCTTCCTGAGGATTGCCATCAGGGGGCCCAGTCGTATGCGCGATCGATCCCGGCCTACGTCAAATCAGCGGGCTCGACCGCGAACCACATGCCACCCCCTCCGGCGCCCGGGCTGAACGACTGGGAGATCGGCGTCCTCGAGGCCTGGTCTACGAACCCAGTTTGTTCGCACGCGGCGAATCCCGACCCGACGATCTGTCCCCCCGGTTCGTGACTCTCGTTCGGACGCCGCGGACGCCCCCGGACGCCCGCCGGGTTCACTCCAAACGCGGACCGGGAGCAGACGTCTCGTAGAGCTGGCCGTGGCGCTCGCCGTCTTGAGCGCGGACCGGGAGCAGGCCTCGTAGAGCTGGCCGTGGCGCTCGCCGTCTTGAGCGCGGACCGGGAGCAGGCCTCTTAGAGCTGGCCAGGGCGCTCGCCACCGTCAGCGCGGACGGGGAGCAGATTCTCAGAGCTCGCCGTGGCGCTCGCCGTCGTGAGCGCCCTCGCGCTCGCGCTCGTGCCGGTGCTCGCGGCGCCGCTCGTGCTGGCGATGGTGGTGCCGGCGCCCTTGCGCGCGATGGACGCCCGCCAGCGCGGGGCGGGCCACCGCCGGCACGCCGAGAGAGATCGTAAGGAGTAGGATGGCTTTGGAGAGGGTGCGCATGGTCATGAGCGGCCCTCATTTTTTCACAACGGGGCCAACCCCGCAACGCCGACTGCGCCGCTCGCGTGCGCCAGCGCCACGTCGGAGAGGACGAGCTCGTACTGCGCGCGTGTGAGGTTGAGCCGCGCCTGCGTCAACGCGGATTGCGACTCCAGCAGGTCAGTCGTCGTGGCCGCCCCTGCCTTGAGCCCCGCGTCGGTCACCCGGTAGGCCTCCTGGGCGCTGGCGACCGCCTTCTCGGCCGTATCGACGGCGCCGCGCGCGGCGTCGCCCTGCGCCAGGCTGGCGCCGAGCTCCGCCTCGATCTCACGAGACAGCGTCTCCTGGTCGCGCCGGGCGGCGTCGGCCTGGATGGCCGCCGCCTTGCGCTGCAGGTCCGAGGCGCCCCACTCCCAGATCGCCCAGTTTGCCTTGAGCCCCACGAAGCCTGCGTTCTTCGGCTGGAATGGCTGCCCGTCGGTGCGCAGGTAGGCCCCCTCGAGATCGATGTCCGGCAGGAGCGCGAAGCCCCTGGCGCTGGTCTGGCGATCGGCGGCCAGGACCAGATGCGCCTGCTGCACCAGCTCCGGGCGGTGTGTCTGGGCCTGGGGCAGGAGCGTCGCCAGGGAACTGGGGGCCTTGGCGCGGGCGGCGTTGAGCCGCGCCTCCGGGGCCACCAGGGTCAGCTCGGCGGCGTCGGCCGGGGCCAGCCCGATCGCGGCGAAGAGCTGGGCGCGCGCCGTCACCCCCTGGCTGTGCGCCTCCAGTCCCTGTTGCTCGGCGTTCGCCACCGCGACCTCGATGCGGAGCAGATCGGCCTGGGTGATCACGCCGCTCGCCAGGCGCGCCTTGGCGACGGTCACCTGCTCGCCCAGCTCGCGCACGGAGGCGGAGGCGATCTCCTCCAGCGCCTGCGCCTCGAACACCCGCAGGAACTGCGTCTCGACCGTCTGGCGCAGGTCGCCCTCGGCGGCGGCGATCTGGGCCCGGTCGGCGGCGCTCTGCTCGGTCAGCGTTTCGCGCTCGTCGTTGGCCCGCAGGAGCCCCAGGAGCGGCTGGTCGGCCGAGGCGACGAAGCTGTTGGTCTTCTGGTCGCGCACGGTGAAGACCGTCGTCCCGAAGGGGAGGGCGAAGGGCCCGTTCCAGAGCTGCGCCTCGTCGCTCACGTGGATCGACGGGAACATCCGGCGGGTGGCCGACCCGGCGTAGACGTCGCCGGCCGCGGCCCGCGCGCGCGCCGCGGCGAGACGAGAGTTCGTGCGCAGCGCGAGCGCGACGGCGTCGTCGATGGTCAGCGCCCGCGGCGCCGCCTGGGCCATCGATGTGGCGGACAGCGCGGTGGACAGAATGATTGCCAGGGTGGCGATGAAGCGGGTCATGGCTATTGCCTCACGTCGACGGTGACGTCGGCAGAGAGGCCCGACCGCAGATCCACGTCGCCGGGCGGGTTCACCCAGGCGATGCGCACGGGGACGCGCTGCACGACTTTGACGAAGTTGCCGGTGGCGTTGTCCGCCGGCAGGAGCGAGAAGCTGGCGCCGGTGCCACCCGAGAGGCTGTCGATCTTCCCCCCGAACGAGCGGCCCGGAAAGGCGTCGATGGTGATCTCCGCCGGCTGACCGACGTGCATGCGGCCGACCTGCGTCTCCTTGAAGTTGGCGATGAGGTAGGTCGCGTTCGGGACCAGCTGGATGAGCGGTTGGCCCATGGTGACCAGCTGCCCCTCGTGGACGGTCAGCTTCGAGGCGAAGCCGTCGGCGGGAGCGGAGATTCTGGTGTAACCGAGCTGCAGCCTGGCCAGCGCCAGTGAGGCATCGGCGCTGCGGACCCGGGCGTTGGCCAGATCGGCGTTGGCCCGCGCCGCGGCGATCTGGGGCGCGATCGGTGCGCTCTGGCTGACCTTGCCGCGCGCCTCGCCCACCCGGCTCTCCGCGCTGCGGCGGGCGTCTTCGGCCAGCGAGACCTGGGCGTCGGCCTGCGACTTGGCGGCCTGGGCGGCGTCGAACGCGATCTGCGCGCTGTCGAGCCGCTCCTGCGTCACGGCGTTGGCCTGCCGGAGCGTGCGGGCGCGATCGAGATCGATCTGCGCCTGCTTGAGCTCGGCGCCGGCGCGGGCCGCTTCGGCGTGCGAGGCGGCGATCTGCGCGCCGGCGCTCTGGACGCCGGCGGTCGATCCAGAGAGCGCGGCCTTCGCAGAGGCAAGGCCTCCCTTCGAGGTCGCGTCGACGATCTCCACCTGCGCCTGGGCGCCCGCCGCTTGCGCCGTCGCGGTGGCGAGCTCGGCCTCGGCCTGCTGCACCCGCGCGTCGTAGTCGCTGGGATCGATCTCGATCAGGAGGTCGCCCCGCTTGACCAGCTGGTTCTCCTTGACATGGACACGCGCCACGGCGCCCCCCACCCGGGTACCGATCGGCACCACGTCGGCGGCAATCTGGGCGTCGTCGGTGTCCTCACGCCCTGACGTCATCAACGTGTAGACGCCGATGAAGGCCAAGGTCAGAACGGCGATGATGCCCAAAATGACAAACGGCCGGCGCTTCCGCTTGGCCGGAACGTCGGCGGGGGCCGCCACGATGACGGCGGGCGCGCCCGGCGCGGCGGCCGCCACGATGACGGCGGGCGCGCCCGGCGCGGCGGCCGCCTGCGGCCCGGCGGCTTCTAGGCGATCGTTGGTCGTTTGGGTTGCGTTGGTCCCGTTGCTGGTTTGTGCAGCGCTTTCCATGTCTGTTTCTCTCGCTTTTTAGTGAAGGTCGACGCGCTTGCCGCGCATGTTGGCGGGCGCTTTGAGCAGGAAGGAGATGGGGATGACGATCAGGAAGGCGACGCCCGCCAGGATGAACATCCGCTCGAATGCCAGCAGCATCGCCTGACGGGTGATCATGCCGTCGAGCACACGGGTGGCGGTGGCGGTGGCCGTGGCGGGATCGAGCCCGCGGGAGACCAGACCGGCCTGAATCCCGCCCATCCGTTGCATCACCTCGGGACGGCCGGCCACCAGGTGGGAGATCAGGCCGGCCCGCGCGTTCTGCACGAAGTGCGGCAGCAAGGTGGCGAAGGCCGCCAGCCCCAGCGAGCCGCCGATCTGGCGCAAGAGCGAGTTGAGCCCCGTCGCGTCGGTCATGCGGAAGCGCGGGATGCTGGCCAGCGCCACCGTGGTGAGTGGCACGAAGATCAGCGCGAAGCCGAACCCTTGCAGGATGATGGCGGCGACGACCGAGTGGCTGCTGGTGTCGAGCGTGTAGTGCGACATCTCGTAGGCGCTGAGGGCCACCAGCACGACGCCGATCATCACCAGGATGCGCGGCTGAACGTAGTTGTAGAGCCGCCCCGCCAGCGGGATGGCGACCATCATGGCCAGCGCGCGCGGCATGAGCGCCATGCCGGCCTGGATCGCCGAGAACCCCAGCAGCTCTTGCATGAAGAGCGGCAGCAAGAAGGTGATCGACATCAGGACCGAGAACATGATCGATCCGATGATCGTCCCCGAGAGGAACACCTTGTCCTTGAACAACGACAGGTCGACCGCCGGCACCGGCGCGGTGAGCTCCCGGATGACGAAGGCCGTCAGCAGGAAGATGGCCAGGAAGGTGCAGATCGCCACCGCCGTCGAGGAGAACCAGTCGTTGCGGCTCCCCTCCTCGAGGACGTACTGCAGCGAGGCGAGGCCGGTGGTCATGAGGAGGACCCCCTGCCAGTCGAGGTTCTTGCGCTGTTCGGCGGCGCGCTCGCGGTTGGCGCGGCGGATGTCCTCTGGCTCGTGCACGAAGCGGGTCACCATGAAGATGCCCAGCAGGCCGACCGGGATGTTGATGTAGAAAATCCAGGGCCAGTTCATGTTGTCGATGATGTAGCCGCCCAGGACGGGGCCGGCCGCGGGGCCGACGACGACCGCCAGGCCGAACAGCGCCATCGCCATCCCCTGCTCTTCGGGGGGGAAGGTCTGGCGCAGGATGGCCTGCTCGGTCGGCTGCAGCGCGCCGGCGCCCAGCCCCTGCAGCGCGCGGCAGGCGACCATCATCGGCAGAGAGCGGGCCAGGCCGCAGAGCGCCGAGCCGAGGAGAAACAGACCCAGCGAGAAGAGATAGACCCGCTTCTGGCCGAAGAACCGCCCCAGGAACGCGGTGAGCGGCATGACGACGACCGTGGCGATGACGAACCCGGTGGTCACCCAGGTCATCTCCTCGACGGTGGCGCCCAGCGAGCCGGAGAGGTGCGGGGTGGCGACGGCGACGATCGAGGTGTCGATCGCCCCCATGAGCGTCCCGAAGGTCACCGAGAGCGTGACCAGCCACTTGTTGACCGGCGCGCGGGCGGGCGCGTAGACGAAAGTCCCGGCGGCGGCGCTCATGACGCCACCCCCATGCCGCCCAGGAAGGCGCTCAGCAGGCGATCGGCCTCCACGGTGAGGCCGTCGCCGACCTCGTGGATCACGTCCCGGATGAGAAGCGAGCGCATCATTCCCATCAGGAAGAAGGGCGCCAGGTCGGCCAGGTCGGAGCGGAGCGCCTTTTCGCGCACCCCCTGGCTGATGAGCTTCTCGAGCCGGGTGTAGATCTCTTTCATTTTTGTCCGCATGTGCGCGCAGAGGGTGGGGAACGTCCGCTGGTACCGCCCGGTCTCGTTCTGCAGGACGATCTGCACGAACTTCCGGTGACGCTCCCAGTAGCTGAGCATCGCCACCACCATGGCGCGCAGGCGTTCCGGAAACGGGCGCCCGACGCTGGCCTTCAGCGCGGCGTCCACCTGCGCCAGCATCTCGGCGTAGCGCGCGTCGGAGAGGCCGGCCAGGAGCGCCTCGCGGTCGGCGAAGTGGTTGTAGAGCGTCCCCACGGCGACGCCGGCGCGCTCGGCGATTTCGCCCATGTGCCCGGCGTGCAGGCCGGCGTCGGCGAACACGTCCTCGGCGGCGGTCAAGACCGCCTGCAGGGTGGTCTCACGGAACCGCTCGCGCAGGCTCTGAGGGGGCTGACGTTCATCAGGTGAACGGCGGTTCATACTGTGAAGACGTTCCACTTTTCCGGCTCCGCTGTCAAGCGCCCAAGTGTGAAGAAAGGTGAAGACGGCGCGCATACCGCCGGCGGTCCGACCGCCGCCCCTAAAGATGCTCAGCCGGAGGTGAGGTTCCAGGCGACGCCGACGAAAGTCGGCTCCGGGACCAGCGTGACGCCGAACCGGACCCGGACCGCCTCGCGGATCTCCTGGGCCAGCGCGATCAGCGCGGCCGTCGTGCCGCCGCCGTGGTGGACCAGGGCCAGCGCGTGGGCGCTGGAGACGCCGACCGGGCCGCGCCGCAGCCCCCTGGCGACACCGGCCCGCTCGATGAGCCAGCCGGCGGAGAGCTTGATCCGGCCGTCGCCCGCCGGCCAGAGCGGCATCCGGGCTCCGTCCGCGCCGGCGCGCCCGGCCACGGCCTCGGCTTGCTGCGCCTCGACGATCGGGTTCGTGAAGAAGGATCCGACGCTGCGTCGGTTGGGATCCCCCGCGGTCACCAGCATCGATTTTCCGGCGCGCAGCGCGAGGACTGCGGCCCGCGCTTCTCCCAGCGTGGGGGCCGGGCGACTGCTCAGGCTCTCGGCGAGCTCGCGGTAGCGCAGCGCCGGCGCGGCGCCGGGGCGAAGCGCGAAGGTGACAGCCAGGACCACGAAGCGGGTGGGATCCCGCTTGAAGGCGCTGTCGCGGTAACCGAACCCACAGTCCTCGGGGGGAAGCTCGCGCATCTGCCAGGTTCCACGCTCGAGCACCCGCACGGCGCGGATGGTCTCGGCGACCTCCTGCCCGTAAGCACCGACGTTCTGGATCGGCGTCGCGCCGACCAGCCCGGGAATCCCGGAGAGACATTCGACGCCGCCCAGCCCGCGCCCGACGGCCGCGGCCACCAGCGCGTCCCACGGCTCGCCGGCCGCGGCGGTCACCGTCGCCTCGCCTCCCGACGTCTCGAAGCGCACGCCGCGGGTGGCGATCCGGATGACCAGGCCGTCGAAGCCCTCGTCCGCCACGACCATGTTCGAACCGCCACCCAGGATCGCCACCGGCAGCTTGCGGTCGTCGGCCCAGCGCAGCGCCTCGATGAGAGCGCCCTCGTCTGCCGCCTCGACGAAGTGCCGCGCCGGTCCGCCCAGCTCCAGCGTGGTGAACGGCGCCAGTGGGACGCCGTCGTGGATCACGATTGCCACGCCCGCAGGATACGCCGTCTCATCGCCCAGGGCGCATGCTGGCGGCATTCTTCTCGCCCGCGGCGCGCGGGCCAGCGGCGTCGCCTCCCGCGCTACGTTTTCTCCGGCTCCCAGAGCGGCTCGGGCTCGCCGTAGAGGCGGGCGGCGTGGCGGCTCATCACGAACAGCGCGTCCGAGAGGCGATTGACGTAGGGGATCACGGCGGCGCCGATCGGCTCGGCGTCGGCGAGGCGGACGATCAGGCGCTCGGCGCGGCGGCAGACGGTGCGCGCCAGGTGCAGATAGGCGGCGACCATCCCGCCGCCAGGCAGCACGAAGCTGCGCAATTCGGGGAGCGTGGCGTTCCAGCCGTCGATCTCTTTTTCCAGTGCCGTGGCGTGCCGCTCCTCGATCAGCGGTTGATTGGGACGGCGATCGGAGGCCAGCGTGGCCAGATCGCTCCCCAGGTTGAAGAGCTCGTTTTGCACGCGCAGGAGGATCGCGGCCAGCGCCTCGGCGCCTGCGGGCGCGGCAGGCGCCGCCAGCGCGGTGCGCGCCAGGCCGATGCACGACGACAGCTCGTCGATGGTGCCGTAGGCCTCGATGCGCAGCGAATCCTTGCGGACTTTTTGCCCGCCGACCAGACGGGTGTCGCCGCCGTCGCCGGCCTTGGTGTAGATCCGGTTCAGCCTGACCATGTCCGCCTCATACCCCGAAGCTGCCGCGCTGTTCAAACCGATCCCCCGGGCGATCCTCTTCGACGCCGGGTTCACACTGGTGTTCCACGACGGCGCGCGCCTGGCGGCCTACGCGGCCAAGGCCGGCGTCTCCGCGGACGCCGCGGCGCTGGAAGGGGCCGAGCGGGCGCTGCGCGCCGAGCTCCGTGAGACCGAGGGGGTCGTCATGCGCACGCACGCCGACGGCGGTTTCAGCTGGCACGAGCGGATGTACCGCCGGTTGCTGGCGCTGGCCAAGACGCCCGGCGCGCCCGACGCGCTCGACCGCGCGGCCTCCCTGATCCTGCGCGAGCATCGGGCCAGCAACGCCTGGCGCCGCATCGGGGTCGGCGTCCGCGCGTCGCTCGAACGGCTGCGCGACGCGGGTTTCAAGCTGGCGGTCGTCTCCAACAGCGAGGGGACGATCGAACAGATGCTGGTCGAGATCGGTCTGCGCGACCTGCTGGGCGCCGTCGTCGACTCGTCGGTCGTCGGGTTCACCAAGCCCGACCCGCGAATCTTCGCGGTGGCGCTGGAGCAGCTGGGGGTCGCGCCGGGCGAGGCGCTGATGATCGGCGACTCACCATCGGCAGACGTCGACGGGGCACACGCCGCCGGCATCCGCGCGGCGCTGATCGATCCTTACGACTTCTATCCCTGGTCGCGCGCGCCGCGCTTCCCGGACGTGCCGGCGGTAACCGATGCCCTGCTCGCCTCACGCGGTGAAGCGGGCAGGGCGACGAACACGAACAGCTAGGCCAGCGCGTCCTTGGCGGCCTTGACCGGGCGGGCCTTCAGCACCTTGCGGGCCGGCTTGGCCTTGATCGTGATCGGCTCTTTGGTGAAGGGGTTGATCCCCTGGCGCTCCTTGGTGGCCGGCTTCTTCACCACGACAAACTTGGCGAAACCCGGGAGGACGAAGATCCCGTTCTTCTTCAGCTCTTTGTGTCCGACCGTGGTCAGCGACTCGAGGAGGCGGGCAACATCCTTGCGCGCCAGCTTGTCCTTGTGAGCTTCCGCGAGCGTCTGGATGATCTGGGACTTCGTCAACACCTTCGCCATGTCGGTCTCCTTTGCGTGCGTGTCGAGGGCGGACGTCGATGCGCGCGTCCGCTGATTCAGGCCCAAGACTCTAAAGACAAAGATCGTTCGACGGAACAAAAAACAGCAGAAAAGAAGGTAAAATTACGCGAAGGCGACGATGATCGTCGCCGATCACCGTCGGCCACGCGCTCACGACGCCTTTTGCTTGCGCGGTGCCAGCCATTCACGCTACGCAAGAGCGCAATATGCACGATGGTGTGCCGGCGCCTTTCCTCAAGTGGGCGGGCGGCAAACGTCAGCTGCTGCCGCGGATTCTGGATCTCGCACCCGCGCGCATCGACACCTACTACGAGCCATTCGTCGGTGGCGGCGCGGTCTTCTTCGCGCTGGCGGCGGCGGGGCGGTTCGCGCGCGCCGTGCTCGGCTCCTTCTAGGATATCCTGTCCGCGGATGAACAGGGACGCGGTGGATCAGCAGAGATGAAGAAGCGTGAAGACGTACGATCTTGGCTCCGCTCCCACGGACACGAGGAAGTCGCCCGACAGATAGAGGCTGCGATTCGAAAATGGGCGGCGGCGGGGAAGAAGACGCGTCGCAACTGGTGGGATATTCTCGCCGGTGACAGGAATGGGAACGCGCGACACGTGCTTGGCGTCGCCTTTCCAGTCCTGGATAGCGTGCGCCGCCAGCGTCAGCGGAACCCGTTGTCTCTCGCGAGTCGAAGCCGCACCAAGGAGCCGCGGTCCGTCGTTGCGTCCAGAAAGCCGGTGAGCAGGAGAGTCGGCAAGGTGATCTCGACGGTCGAGGCCGGTTCGTCGATACCCGAACGGCCGAGGCCATTCGTCAAGTGGGCAGGCGGAAAGCGCCAATTGCTAAGGGCAATTCTCGATCGCGTTCCTGAAAAGTACGGGACGTATCACGAGCCCTTCCTGGGCGGAGGCGCCGTCTTTTTTGCGCTCTCACCGCCCAAGGCGTTTCTGTCTGACTCGAATTTGCGGCTCGTGCGCTGCTACAAGGGCATCAGGAATAGCGTGGAGAAGGTTATAGCCCTGCTGAAGCAGTACAAGAGAAGCCGCGACGTTTTTCTCGAGGCCCGGGAAAGGGACATCGATCAGAGTACCGATCCAGAGGTCGCAGCCTGGTTCATCTTCTTGAATAAGCTGGGCTACAACGGGTTGTATCGAGTCAACAGCAAGAATCGGTTCAACGTTCCGTATGGAAAAAACAGCAGCGCAAAGATCTTCGACGAGGACAATCTGAGGGCTTGCCAGCGAGCGCTCTCCAAGGCAGACGTTGAGCATGAGGACTTCGCTCTTGTAGAAGGGCGCGCTCAGCCCGGAGATCTTGTTTACTTCGATCCACCCTACGTCCCACTGTCGGCCACGTCGTACTTCACGTCATACACGGCAAAGGGATTTTCGCCCAAAGACCAGACCAGGCTTCGAGATTTGGCACTTCGGCTGAAGAAGAAAGGCGTCGAAGTCGTCTTGTCGAACTCCTCGACAGCAAGGAGTCTCTACAAGGATGGATTTTCTCTGACAGAGGTCCTTGCCGCTCGTGCCGTCAATAGCAAGGCTGATCGCCGGGGCAAGATCACAGAGTTGCTCATCAGCTAGGGCATGCCGGGGAGAGCAACAGCGGTGCAGAACGGTGATGAGCTCGAACGAGCCGTCACCGCTCTTGCGGGTTCACTGGGGTTACAGGTTCGAACCCAGGTTCGTGTCGGGCGTCGTATCTGGGGAGCAGTGCGGCGCATCGACGTAGTTCTCACGCACACGGAGACCCGAAGGACGCTGGGGTTGGAGTGCAAATTCCAGCGTGAACAGGGGACGGCCGAAGAGAAGATTCCGTCGACGATTCAGGACATCGCAGCCTGGCCTATCCGCGGGCTCGTCGTTTTCGAGGGCGACGGATTTACTCCGAACATGCGTTCGTTCCTGATCGCTAGCGGCAAGGCAGTGGAGTTCGATGACCTCCGAGAATGGTTGATTCTTTACTTCGGTATTCCCGAAGCCGAGTCATCTCCGGCGCCGCGAGAATAGCTACGCAGAATTTGCTGCTAGGGTCGGAACCGCCAAGCTGCGCTCGATCTCGAGTTGTGCCGATCGCGGCCGCTCCTCGTTCACCGAATTATTCGTGAATCTGCCTCGAGCGTGGGCGAGCGACTGCTCCGCGATATCATTTCCAGAGAAGTGACACCCGGCGCGAACGGCTGCTACTCCAAAACTTCCTGACCCCATAAATGGGTCGACGACCAGTTGCCCTTCTGTCGCGCTCTGGCGGACAAGAACTTCGGCAAGCTCCACCGGCTTCTCCGCTGGGTATCCGTTCCTGATTCGAGCCACCGGGATGATGTCGGCGATGCCGAGATCTCTCAGGCGTCGCTTACCCTTCTCAAAAAACAGGATGAACTCGTACCTGGATCGATAATGGTAGCCCATCCCGATGCTCTTTTTGTCCCAGACCAGCGGTTTCCAAAAGCGGAAGCCCGCCGCCTCCGCGACGGGTTTCGCGATAAACGCCGTTTCGGGATCGCAGAAAAGATAAAAGTGGCTGTTCCGCTTCAGAACCCGATAGGCCTCCGCAAAAAGTTCAGGGAATCGGGTGTTGGGAAAAATCGCGAACCACTGGTTGCTTGATCCCTTGCTGACCTTCAGCCGTGTGGTCGTCCCGATCGCGCGATGTTTCTCCAGCGATTCATAGGGCGGATCTGTGATGATCAGATCGACGGACGACGGCGGCAAGGTGCGGAGCCAAGTCACTGCATCGGCGCACGTTAGATTGACCTCTGACATCGCCGCCAAGCGTACTACTAAACGGATGAGCAGTTCAAGTTTTGATCGGTCAAATCTTCCTGCCCTGAGGGGTGGCAGCATCTTCAGTACGCCTTCTCTGAAGCCAACCGGAGCTTCCGATTCGTACCGCACCGATTCGCGGCGGGCTTAAGGCGGCGTGCTATGGTGCCGCGCCATGAAACAGCTGGCTGCCCGCCTCCTTGCCATTGCCCTCGCGCTGTCGTTGAGCGGCTGGGGCTGCTCCCGCAAGGCGAGCGGCTCGGGCTCGGCGGAGTCCAAGGCCGACAAGAAGAGCGCCCTTGCCGCGGGGAGTCTGGTCGTCGACGAGGTGAAGGCGGGCGAGGGGGCGACCGCGACCAAGGGGAAGATGATCTCGGTGCACTACACTGGCCGCCTCACCGACGGGACCAAGTTCGACAGCTCCTACGATCGCGGCCAGCCGATCGACTTCTCGCTCGGCTCGGGCGTGGTCATCAAGGGCTGGGATCAGGGGATCGAGGGGATGAAGGTGGGCGGGAAGCGCAAGCTGACCATCCCGCCCGACCTGGCCTACGGCGCGCGCGGGACGCCGGGCGGGCCGATCCCCTCCCAACGCCACCCTGGTCTTCGAAGTAGAGCTGGTCGGCGTGCGGTAACGCCGCCAAGTCCCTGGCATCTCAGGGGGTGGTTTTCGCGCTAGCGAAAGCCTCAAA
>CAVRRT010000138.1:0-8479 GCA_963723305.1 uncultured Pseudomonadota bacterium | reverse complement strand
TCGCTCCCCGGGGCGAACTGCTCGGCGGCCCCCAGCGCCCGCGCATAGGTCTCCTGCACCAGATCTTCCGCCTCGACGCCGTTGCCCGCGAGGTGATAGGCGAAGTCATGCAGCGCATCGGCGTGGGCCAGCGCATCGCGCATGAGTCGGGCGCGAAGAGAGGCGTCACCCCGACCGAACATACGACACCCATAACATGCCTGCGAAGACCCACGTCTCGACGAACAACGCGCGGACCGGGCGTTTGGTTCCCAGAAAACCGCCAGCCCGTCCAGGTGCGTTCGAGGCTCCCTCCATCGGGATAACATGCTGCCGTGAAACGTTGCACCGAGCTCAAGGAGAGTGACTCATGAACGTCTTCATCACCGGCGCGACCGCAGGATTCGGCGCAGCAATCGCGCGTCGCTTCATCCGCGAAGGGGCGACAGAGTCATCGCCACCGGCCGTCGCGGCGAGCAACTCGATCAGCTCGCCGCAACGAGCTGGGCGAGAAGCTGCACCCCCGCGTGGTCCTCGACGTCCGCGATCGCGCCGCGGTCGAGCACGTGATCGCCAATCTCCCGCCCGAGATTCGCGACCATCGACGTGCTCATCAACAACGCCGGGCTCGCGGTGGGGCTGGAGCCCGCGCAGAGGGCACCTCGACGGCTGGGAGGAGATGATCGACACGAACGTGAACGGGATGCTCTACTACCCGCGCGGTCCTGCCGGGATGGTCGCGCGCCAGGGGGGGCACGTGGTGAAGCTCGGCTCGGTCGCCGCCGACTCCCGTACCCCGGCGGCAACGTCTACGGCGCGACCAAGGCCTTCGTGAACCAGTCTGGTTGAACCTGCGCGCGGACCTGCTCGGCGCCAACGTGCGCGTGACCTATATCGAGCCGGGGCTGGGCGGCGGACCGAGTTCTCGCCGGTGCGCTTAAGGGCGGCGCGTGCGCCGCCGAGGTCTACCAGGGCACAGCGCCGCTGCTGCCGGACGACATGGCCGAGGCGGTCTACTGGGGTGTCCACCTGCCGCGCGGGTGAACATCAACGCCTGCAGGTCATGCCGGTCATGCAGGCGTTCGCGGGGTTGTCGGTGTCGCGAAAATGAGCTCGCCTTCGCAGGGGCCTCGTCCCAGCCAGGTCGCGACGCTCGTCGGTGCAGTGGTGGTGAGTTGGGCGGGCGCCGCGCGGGCCTCGGGGAACGAGCTTGGCGCGCTCGGGTTGGTGATCGGGCTGGCCCTGGTGATCTTCGCCGGGCTCCCCTGGGCGATCTCGCTCTTGCTCCTGTTCCGAAAAAGCTCGCCCGCCAGCTGCGTGGTGGGCACGCTGACCTCCGGAATCGCGCTGGTGGTGGTCCTCATGGCCGGCCTGCCGCCCCTGCCACTTTTCGTGGCCCTGGCGCTGGCCCCGGCAGTCGCGCATCTGTTCAAACGGAGGCGCGCGGACCGAGCAGGCGCAACCGCTGGCGCCCACCAGGGAAAGCCGGCCTCGGGGTGACGCCGACGCTCGCGGCCGAGATCGAGAAGGTCCTCGGCCGGTGGCTGTCCCGCCCGCCGATCAGCGCTTCGGTGTCCAGCCGGCGATGGGGAGCTGCCGTCGGTCTCTTTCTTGACGGGCTCTTTCTTGGCAGGCGGCGGCGACTCGGCGCGCTCGACCACCTTGGGCGGCGGCGCCGAATGCGGGTGATGGACGTCGAAGGCCGGCTTCTGCTTGGGATCGCAGTCGGGCCCGAAGCCGTTGGCGTTGAACTGGTAGGCCATCCGGCCGCTGGCGCCGGCGGCGTTGGCCTCGACCTCCACCTCGTGCTCCCCCGCACGCGACGGCGAGCAGTACGACAAGAGATAGAACCGCCGCGAGGACGCCTCGATGCGGGCGCCAATCTCGTCGAACCCCTTCTTCACGTCGGCGGGGTTCTGCGAGGCGAAGGTCCCCGAGCGGCCGATGCGCGACAGCTGGCTGCGATCGACCTCCTGCCCGGCGCCGATCACGTAGGTCTCGAACCCTGCGCTGTCGAGCGCGTGGTCGACGTCCTCGGGGCTGGCGCGGTGGGCGCGGTCGGTGCCGTCGGTGAAGACCACCAGCGTGCCGAACCGCAGCGGCACCGGCGCGCGCTCCATCTGCTGGGTCAGAAGGCGCGTCCCCTCGATGACCGCGCCGTTGAGGTTGGTCGAGGGATTGCGCGGGCGGCGCATCGCCAGGGAGGTGACGCCCCCGCGGACGTTGCCGCCGAACCCGACCACCTGGGTCAGGTGCGGGCTACCGTCGAAGCTGTAGACGGCGACCTTCTGGTAAGGGCCGACCCGCTCGCCGAACGACGAGGCCGCCTCGATGAGGGTCGGCATGTCGCCCGAGTCGACCACGCTGCCGCTCATGTCGACGAGGAGCAGCGTGTAGTGGATGGCGGCGACTTCGGGCTGGAGGATGGTCTGTTTGCTCTCCAGAATCGACACCGGCTGCTTATCTTCGTAGATGCGAAAATCCTGGGGCGTCAGATTGGCGACAGGCTGGCCGTTGTGCGTGTCGACCGTGAAGTAGACGGCGACGTTGGACGGCTTTCGCACCGAAGCGTCGACCATTTGCAACTTCAACCCACAGCCCGTGGTGACAGCGGCGGCGAGCCCACACAGAACGATGAGACAGCGAGCGTGAACCGTGAGCATCCGCCCCGCATACCACGAAATCAGAAAAGGAATTAAGCTTCCCTGGCGCACTGCCGACGAGATGATTGCCACAATTTTCGGAACCACGAAGCCGAGTATCCCGACATCCAGGAGCCATGAATCCCGATCGTCGTTTTAGGAGCGCGCTGGTGCTTTCCGCCGCCCTCGTCCCCCGCGCCACGGCTGCCACCCTTCCCGCGGACAGGCTGCCTGAGCTCCCGCTGGCCCTCCCCCCGCCGGGTCCGGAGGCCACCTACCTCGGCATTCTACACGCCCACATCCACCGCCGCTGGACGGACAACTTCCTCCGCCTGGTCGGCGAGAAGCTCGAGCTCAACAACCCGCTCAACGTCCCCGACCGCACGGCCGAGGTCGATCTGGTGATCTCGGGCGACGGGCAGCTGCTGTCGTCGACGATCAGCCGCTCGTCCGGGTTCCCCGGCTTCGACGACGCCATCATCGAGATCGTGCGGGATGCGGTCCCCTACCCCAAGCCGCCGATCGAGGTCCGCTCGGACGACGACAACCTTCGCCTCCACTGGCTGTTCGCGCGCGATCAGCGCCGCTGCTCGGGCGTGAGGGTGACGCGGACCTACGATCCGGTGGAGACGGCGCTGCCGAAGCTGCTGCATCAGGGGCGCCGCGACGAGGCGCTCAACCGCGTGGCGGTGGCGCGCGGCAACGGCGTGCACATCGAACCGCAGCTGACGCTGCTGGCGCTCGACTGGATCAAGTCCGCCCTTCACCAGCCTTATGCCACGGTGGCGATGGCGCGCATCCTCGGCGCCCGCGGTGACGCCGACGCCATCAGGTGGCTCACGCTGGCGGTCCGGCGGCCCGAGCTGGCGGCCGACGCGGGCGCCGCGCTGGCCGCGCTCAAGGTCCCCGTCTGCCCGCTGGTCAAGGGCGCCTTCGACAGCCAGAACTGGGCCGATCACCAGCCGGCGGCGCTGGCGCTGGCGACGGCGGGGGAGACGGCCTGCATCCCCGGTCTGACCACGCTGCTGGCGAACGCCAAGGCACGCCCCGAAGCGCGCGCCGCGGCGGCCATCGCGCTCGGCAACATCGACGACGCGACGGCCAAGAAGGCGCTCGCCGAGGCGGCCAAGGACACCAACCCGATGGTCCACGGCGCGGCGATGCTGGCGCAGATCCGGCCAGGCGCCGGGCGCCGGGCGGTGATCGCGATGGAGGTCTTCCTGCGCGATCCCTCCCCCGATCTGCGCGCGGCGGCCGCGGCCGGGGTGGTCCGTGCGGGCGGCGACACCAACCTTGCCGACCTCTACGTGCTGTTCAAGGACAGCGACCCGCGTCCGGCGCTGGCGGCGCTGCGCGAGCTCGAGCGCCTCAACACGACGAGTCGACCAAGCTGGTCTCCCGCCTGGTGCACCGGCCTCAGCTGGAGGTCGCCAAGTCGCCACCGACATCCTGTTCAAGCGCGGCGCGCGCGACAGCTACGGGGTGCTCAAGTCCTATCTCGATCCGAACACCGCGCTGCCGATGCGCGGCCGCGCGCTGGTGGTGGCCGACGACGGCATGCTGCGAACGGCGAGCGCCGATCCGAACCTCGGCATCTGGGTCTACCGCGCCCGTCTCATCCGCGGCGAGCCCGATCTGGCGGCCGACTGGTTCATCGCCTACGGCACCAAGCTGCCGCCGGCGGCGCAAGCCGATGCGATGACGGAGTGGATCACCCACGCTCCTCCTTGCCCCGCGCATTGCCCACCGCGACCGCCGCCCCACCTCGCGCCCCGTCCGCCCGCTCACGGCCGCGCCTGCGCCGCTCCGCCCGCGCCGGCCGCTCCCCCGGCCGGCACTAGCCACGCCCTAAGCCCGCGCTTCAGGGCGACGGCGTGACTCTGCGTGAAGGGCAGCGCCGACCTCTCGGTCAGCGTGCGGCCGTTGCTGGCGATCACCTTCTTGTACCAGTCGAATGAATCCTTGGGCACCCGCTTCTGGTTGTCGAAGTCGACGTACACCAGACCGAAGCGCTGCTTGTACCCGTCGGCCCACTCGAAGTTGTCGAGCAGCGACCAGGCGTAGTAGCCGGTCACCGGGATGCCGTCCTTGATGGCCCGCCCAAGCTCGGCCAGGTAGCGGTGCATGAAGTCGATCCGCTGCGGATCGTGGACCTTGCCGTCGAGGAAGACCTGATCGCGCGTCGCCAGGCCGTTCTCGGTGATCATCATCGGCAGCTTGTAGCGGTCGTAGAAGTAGCGCGGCCCCCAGTACATGCAGCCGGGCGTGATCGGCTGCCAGTCAGCGCCCGAGCGCGGGTAGCCGGGCGGCGTCGGGATCTGCTCCGGCTTGCCGTTGGCGCCGCGCCTGTAGGTGTCCGCCTTGTAGATGTTGAGCCCGAGGTAGTCGAGCGGCTGTTTCATCTCCTCGAGGTCGGACGACTTGAACTTCGGCATGTCCGCGCCGAACGGCGCCACGCCGTCCTCCGGGTACTTGCCGAGCAGCACCGGATCGGTCCACCAGGTGTTGTTCCATTCGCTGCGTGCCGACCGAGAAGATCGCGGCGCGCGCCGCCTCGACGTCGTCGGCCTCGTCGCTGGCCGGCTGCGCGATCTGCGCGGCCAGCACGTAGCCGACCTTGGTCCCCTTGGCGTCCTTGGCGCGCGCGCGCAGCACCTGCACCGCCTTGGCGTGCGCCCGCATCGCGTTGTGCGCCGCGGTCAGGTACTCGGCCGCGGTCAGCTTGTCGCCGGGCGCGTGCACACCGTCGAGCAGGCCAGCCCGATGAAGCACTGGGGCTCGTTCATCGTCGCCCAGACCTTGACCCGGTCCGAGAACTTGTCGGCCAGCAGGCTGGTGTACTCGGCGAACCAGTCGGCCGAGTCGCGGTTCAGCCAGCCGCCCTTTTTGTAGAGGGCCTGCGGATAGTCCCAGTGGAAAATCGTGACGAAGGCTCGATGCCGTGCGTCCCCAGCTCGTCGATGAGGCGGCTGTAGAAGTCGAGCCCCTCGGGTTCGAGGCGCCGATCCCGTTCGGCAGCACGCGCGGCCAGGA
Organism: uncultured Pseudomonadota bacterium; assembly: GCA_963723305.1. Lineage (GTDB taxonomy): Bacteria > Myxococcota_A > Polyangia > Fen-1088 > Fen-1088 > JADGRB01. Next base: position 2,825 of record CAVRRT010000138.1, on the reverse strand, counting down.
CACGCTGAAGCGGTACGACTTCGCGCCGAGCGCCTTCATGAGCGCCACGTCCTCCTTGAAGCGGTGGTAGTGGTCGCAGGCGACGTCGCCCGTGTTGCCGTCGAAGATGGCGCCCTTCGCTTGCAAAACACGTCCCACACCGAGGGCCCCTTGCCGTCCTCGGTGGCGGCGCCCTCGACCTGGTAGCTGGCCGTCGCGACGCCCCAGGCGAAGTCCTTCGGAAACGGCCCGCCGCCCGGCCGCCGCTTTGGCCGCGCGGGACTTGCTCGCCCCGTGCGCCGCGCCCGCCAGCGCCACGCCGCCGGCCGATTCCAAGACCTGTCCGCCGACTGAGATTTTCCTTGGCCATCCGCATGCTCCTCATTGAGCCATCGTGACTTCCAGGGAGCCCGCGACGTCGGGAACACCCCAAATCGCGGGACCCGGCCCCGCCTGACCAGCACTCTGCCTTACTTCGGACCAACCGTACGCTCCCGCCGCCTTCGAGAAGATCACTTCTTCGAGCAGGCGAGCAGAGCGCGCTTGGCCGCCGCGGGGGAGGCAAGGACCTTGGAGGGACGCGAGCAGCAGCGAGCCCGTCCCTGCCATCCAGATGGACACGCCGCGCGGAGCGAGGTCAAGGATTAGGGCGCCGAGCGGCAGCGAGCCGTACCTCCATGCAGGTTGTAGGGGCGCAGGAAGAAATCAGACTTTCGACGAAACAGATTAAGAGTGCGCCCCTGCTCTTGCCAGTTGAGCTATGCGCACGAAGAGACAGGTACTTACGAGATCCCCGCCCCCTACGTAGACCGATCCCATGGCCGACGCCATCTCACGGGATCACTGACAACGCGGGCGAGTCGAAGTCAGTTTTCCGAGGGAGCACGGCCGAAAGGCCGCTCCTTCAGGTCTCTATCGCTGGTTCGCTCTTGCTCCCCCCGCACCGTGCAAATGAAGGAGGCATTTTCGGCGATCTTCGGCTTGCTTCTTTGGCGGGCGCGGCCTGCAGCGGCGCCCGCTCGGCGGTCGCGGCACGGCGGAAACGGCGGTGACGGCTCCCCCTGCCTCAACTCCGTTGGTTTGGCACTGGCGCCGGGGGCCATATCGCGACCGGCGGGACGAGCGGCGCCGATGCGGCGACGGCGCGCTGTAGTCAGCTGACCGACGCGTACAGCGCCGCCGTGACGGCTGCGCTCGCCTGCACGCCGGCGCTCCGAATCAGTGTCAGGCAGTCGTGGCCATCGCCCCCACCGCCTGCCCCGGCGCCGTCTGCGGCGGCCAGGGGCGCGTGAACGACGCGACGGAGGTAGAGACCCTGCGCGAGGAGTGGCTCTCGGCGTGCGAGCCCGGGGTCCACGTCGGATGCGTCGGCATCGCCTGCGACCCCCCTCTGCCGCCCAGCGTCTGCGTCCCGACGAGCCCAGGCGCGACGACCGGGACCTGCGTCCCCTCCGGGTCCGACCAGGCGCGGCAATAGTGCCCGACGGTGGCGAGAGCTGCGATCGGCTCAGTCGCCGACTACACGGCGGCGGGTGACGGCCGCGCTGGCCTGTGCGCCCGGCGCTCCCAACCAATGCCAGGCCCGCGTGAGCCCGACGCCCGCCGCTTGCGACACGGGATGCGGAGCAGGCGACTACGTGAACGACGCGACCGGGGTGAGCGCCGCCCTGCAGCGATCGATCACCCAGTGCGTGGGCGCCGTGGGCTGCCCGTAATCCTCTGCCAACCTCCGCTGCAGCCTGCGGTCAGCTGCGTCCCCAACGCGGACGGCGGCCAGCTCGCCAGCGCCGGCACCTGCACGGTGACCGTACCCGCTGATCGACTCGTGCGCCCGAGGTGAGTCGAACGCCTAGACCTCGGCTTCGAAGGCCGATGCTCTATCCAGTTGAGCTACGGGCGCATAGCTGAGGCGGATATTGCCGAGGGGCCCCCTGCCCGTCAACGGTGAGCGGCGGCGCCGGGCGGAGCGGGCGCCAGCGGCGGCTTCTGCGCCGGCCTCTTCTTGACTTGGGGCGCGGGAGAAACCGGGTGCAGCCGCGGAAATGTGGTCCTTCGCGAGGTAGGGCTGGTTCTTCATGTCGACGTGCGCGACGCCCTCAGAGTGCCGCCAGGAGCGCGAGGCGGCCGCGAGCGGCGTCGCCGCAGCGCGGCGCGCCGGCCGGCTGCGGCGTCCGATCGCAAAGCGAGAGGGCCAGCGTGCGGCCGGGAAGGCGGGCGCGCCCTCGAAGCGGTCGGCATAGGCGATGGCGCGGAGGTGTTGAAGCCGGTAGTCGCCGGGGTGGGAACGGAGCGCGTGGTCGCCGCCGCCAGCGCCCAGTCGGGGCGGTAGCCGTCCAGATAGATGTTCACCAGCTGGAGCGCGGCGGCGACGTCGTCGGGCGGCCGGTCAGGGTCGACTGCAGCTCGGCCACCCGCTCGCGCCGCTCGCGGTCGAGATTCGAGCGCCGCCTTCACCGTCGCGTCGGGGCGGGGCATCAGGAGGACCGTCGCCAGGAGCACGAGGACGATGAGATCGAGGGTACGGGTGATACCCATGGCGACGGTTGCATATGTAGCGTACCGCCGCCGCGAAAGCGAGGGCCTCCCGCGCTCGCGCTGGATCGGCCTGGCCTCCGCCGTTCGCCGCCACGATTCCGGCCGGCCGGGGATAAAAACCCCGACTGGGGAAAAACGCGTACGGCCCGAAGGACGAAACGGAGGCGAAACCTCGATGAAACCGAATGGCACCACAAGTGCTACAGCCACTCTCGGATTTCTCGGGGCCGGGGCGGTTTGCGACAGTCGTCAGCTGGATTTTTTACTCTTACGACTCACCGAGTTGACCGAGCAAGCGACGCCCGCCGTAT
>CAVRRT010000137.1:0-5564 GCA_963723305.1 uncultured Pseudomonadota bacterium | reverse complement strand
ATGTTCTACCGCTTCGACATTCTACGTATTGCTGAGATCGGCCCCACGCCGCGCGAGGTGCTCGACATGCTCGACGGCGAGCGGACCGTGCGGGCCTGGCTCGACCAGTTCGCCGACCCCGACGAACGCCTGACGTTCCTGCGCGCGCTCTACCTGCTGGTGGAGACGGATTTCGCCGAGCTCGATTGACACGCGGCTGGCAGCCCAGGGCTCCCCGTGCTCAGCGGGTCGCGGTCACCGCCTTCAAGGCAGCCTCGATCTGACGACGGACGGCCGCGTCGGTCTCGACCGCCAGGCGGGCGCGTAGCGGCGTCTCCGCCTCACGCGAGCGCGCCAGCCCCAGCGCGGCCGCGGCGTCGAGCCGCACGTCGGCGTCGGCGCTCTCCAGCAGCGGCCCCAGAACGTCGACCACGCGCGCGCCCCCTTGCCAGCCGAGGGAGGTCGCCGCCCGCCGCAGGAGCGCCCGATCGGTGACGGCGCTGGAGGGGGTCCGCTCGATGATGAAGTTCTCGAGGAAGGCGTGCACCCGTGCCGTCCGAGCGTAGGCCAGCGCCGCGAGCGCGCGCCCGCACGGTCTCGGACGCGGCGCGGTCGGCCGCCACGGTCATCAGGATCCTCTCGGCGGCGCCGGCCCAATGTTGCAGCTCGCCGGGGCACCCCCCTTCCCGAGCGCCGTCTTGACCTCGGCGCGCGTCGGCGCCTTCGCGCCATCGGCCTTTGCGCCACCGGCCTTCGCGCCGTCGGGCTTCGCGCCATCGGCCTTCGGGCGATCATTCGATGGCGCGCCACCGTCGGCCGACACCAATGCCGAGAACAAACAGGTGATGTGTATAATGCCGCCCACCATTGCCAAGAGGAGATGATTGCATGGCCCACCGTCCCTGCGCCTCCCTGATCGTTCTCGGCGTGCTGGTAGCGCTGGCTCGGCCGGCAGCCGCCGAGAGAGTGTCGGCGCCCACCGCGGACGACGAATCGACCGGCGCCCCGGGCGCCGCCTCGCAGACCCCGGCCGCCCCGGCCGTCGACCTCGGCGAGGAGTTGCCCCCGACCCGCCCGGCCAATCTCGCCTACGGCGTCGCGGCGCAACTCCGCTGGGTCTCCGTTCCCTCCTGGCTTCTCAACGCCTTCACGAAGAAGAACGTCCCGCTCTCCTCCTGGGGGACCGGGTTCTCGGTCTTTCGCCGCAAGGGCAACTTCGACATCGCGCTCTCGTTCAACTACCAGAACATGTCGCCACCCGACGGGAACTGGCTGGGCAGCAGCGACGCCGCGGCGACCAACACCAACTTCGTCCACTTCCAGAACTTCGCCCTCTACGCGATCGACGTCTCCTTTATCTGGCACGCCTTCCTCAACGACTGGTTCGGCCTTCACTACGGCGCGGGAATCGGCCTGGGGATTCTGAGCGGACACATCGTCCGCACCTACGACCACAACGGCAACTGCACCGAGGCCAACGCCGGCGATCCCAGCATGTGCACCCCAGGTCCGGCCGCTCCGTTCGACTCGCCCGACGTGCCGGCGGCAGTGCCGATCATTAACGTCCAGCTCGGCCTCGACTTCCGGCTGCCAAAGGTGCGCGGCTGGGAAGCGCGGATCGAGGGTGGCTTCTACGACGCCTTCTACCTGGGCGGCGGCGTCGCGTACACGTTCTAGAGCTCGGACCCTCCAAGGGTCCCCCGACGGCGTTCTTCCCAGCGCGGCACCCTCAAGGACCTCGGGAGGAGGTCCACGGTGAAGCTGCTCGGGTCTACTCGTCGCCGGGACCCGGTCCGCCGCCGCCGCGGCCGGAGGCCTCGTGAATCCAGCCGGCGAAGTCGCGCTCGAGGCGCGGGAGCAGCAGGACCAGCTTCGCCTGCTGCACCGGCGTCAGCACCTTGCGGACGTCCTTGATCCGGTCGTCGTGGAGCGCGCGCAGCTTGGTGCGGTTCGCCAGGAGCTTGTTCAGGGCCGCCGTCAGGCGGGCATCGTCGGGATGCGGCGCTTCGGTCGCCTCGCGGAGGTCATGCATGATGGCCTGCCGCTCGGCGGCGACGGTCATCTCCCGCTCGTCGTAGCGCGAGAGGATCGGAAACAGGCGCGCCGAGGCCGCCTCGTCGAGCTTGAGCGCCTCGACGATCTTCCAGGCGCGCAGCGCGCGCATCCGCTCGAGCACCTCCTGGCGAAGCTGATCGGGCGTGCGGTGATCGGCGGCCGCCGGCGCTGACGCGGGGCTGGGCGCCGGCCGCGGCTCGGCGCGGGCAACCGTCGCCAGAAGAAAGAACGGCAACCCCAGCGCCAGGCCCCGGGCCCGCTTCAAAACGCCCCCGTCTCGAGCGAGCTGGCCACCCGCCGCAGCTCGTCTCCGTCGAGATTGGCCACCTCCTCGTTCAAGGGCGCCTCGTCGTCACCGAGCAGGTCCGCCGCGTCGCCGGCCCCATTCCCGCTGGAAGCTGTCAGCGCCGACGGCGCGCGTGAACGCATCCGATCGAGCAACCGCCGCAACGCGCCGGCGTCCAGCTCGGAGACATCGGCCTCCTCGCTGGTCGTCGTATCATCAACCGGCCAGGAGCCGACCGCGCGCGCCGGCTGCCGGACCGAAGTCGTCAGCGCCGCCGAGCCGATCGGCACCACCGACGGCAAGGGAGCCGGATGGTGGGCGATCAGCACGAAGCCCGCCGCCGCCGCCGCCAGCGTCGCCGCGACGGAGATGATCCGCACACGCGCGCCCGACGACCGCCGCGCCCGTTCGCGAACCGACGACGGCGCGCCCGCCTTCGGCGCCTCGGCGCCGCGCAACGCCGCCTCCGCCGCCGCCGTGGTGCGCGCGGCGAGGTCGTCCCAAAAGCGATCGGCCGGGCCAGGAACGACCGGCGCCTCCGCCCGCAACGCCTCCGCCACCCGCGGCGCATCCCGCAGCTCCGTCAGGGCGCGGAAACAGGTCACGCACGAGCCGAGATGCTCCCCCAGCGTCGGCTCGCCGCCGAGATCGCCCCCCTCGACGAGCCGATCGAGGACCCGCGCGCAGAGCAGCGGCTCGTCGCTGTCCGCCCTCATCGTCCCCTCCCTCTCCGCGAAGCGCCGTCGGGCTCCGGACCCAGCGTCGCGCGCAGCTTGCGGACCGCGTAGTGGAAGTTGACCTTGGCCGCTCCCTCGCTGATGTCGAGGGCGGCGGCGATCTCCCGGAACGACAGATCCTCGTAGATTCGCAGCTCGAGCGTCATTCGTTGCTTGGTGGGGAGCGTCCGCACGGCGTCCCGCAGGGCCGCCGACGATTCGGCCACCTCGATCCGTTCGAGCGCGGGCGGCGTCAGCGAACGGTCGGGATTGCTCGGGCGCTCGTCCTCGCCATCGTCCGACACGAACCGCGCGTTGTCGCGCAGGTGGTTGAGCGCCAGGTGCGCGCCGATCCGCAAGAGCCAGGACCGAAAGACGGCCGGATCCCGGAGGTCGGTGAGCTTCGCCATCGCGCGCACAAACGACCGCTGCACCAGATCCGCTGCCTCGTCGGCGTCGCTCACGTAGCGCAGACAGAGCGCGAACAGCGCGCGCTGGTGACGCCGCACGAGCTGCCCGAGCGCAACGCGATCGCCGCGCTGCGCCCGCGTCACCAGAACCTCGTCCGGGGTTTCGTCGGCGGCCGGCATCGCGACTTTCAGGAGCTTGAGCTGACTCGGCATCATGACCTGGCGTGCTCCCCATATCGAGACCCGCGCCGCGACCTCCAGGTTAGGCAGCGCCAGACACTTGGTCAGGTCGCCGGGAATGGCCTCAACCGGTCGTCGTCGTCAGGCGGCCAGGCGGCGCTGGGGAGCCCTCAGCGGGCGGCGCCCTGCGTCGTGGCCCCGTTCTGTCCTGCTTTGGACTCCATGATCGCCAGGTTGTCCTCCAGCATCTGGATCGTCGAGCGGAGTGCCGAGACCTCTTCCTGCGTCGCGAAGCCAAGCAGGCCCGCGGCGAAGCGCGTCGCCCGGTCCAGCTCCGCCTTGATCGACCCGCCGACACCCACCGCCTTCATCGCCACATTCATGACCCGCTGGTCACCCATCATCCGCGAGATGCGCGGATCGCTCATGAGGCGCATGGCCTGACCGACCACCCTGTCTTTGACACCGTCCAACATCGACATCGTTCGTTTGTGCCACGCGCCTCCGCTTGCGTCAACGCATGCGCCGCGCCATGCTCGACCGGTGGCTGTCGATTCGTCACCCCGGCGCATTCGGCCGTATCTGGCACTGGTGATCGGTACGTTTTTCCTCGGATGGCTGCTGGGGGTCGCGGTCGTCTTCAAGCTCTGGCATCTCGCGCACGCGCCGCGCTGGCTCGTTTTGAGCGGCATGGGGACCGTCAGCTTCCTGATGGCGCCGGTCATCACCGGCGTGCTGTTCTCGCGCGGCATCGGACGGTTGGCGTCGCGCGGGTGGCGTGGGGCGCCGCTGGGGCTGGTTGGCCTGGGCGCCTGCGGACTGGTCGCCGGCCTGCTGGCCCTCTGACGTCGGCACGAAGACGGGCACGGAGACGGGCGCGAAGACGATGTCGGAAAGCGGTCCGGCCGAACGTCACCGAGCTGCGGCACCGCCGGCGGCGAAGATCCGCGTGGCGCTGGTGACCGCCTCGGACAGCCGCACGCCGGCCACCAACGAAGGGGGACGGATCCTGCGTGGGCTCGTCGAGGAAGCGGGGTTCGCCGTCGTCGAGGAGACGTTGCTGGCCGAGGACCCGGTGGCGCTGCGCGAGCGGGTGGCGTCGCTGGCGCGGGCGGCGATCGTCGACGCCGTTCTCGTCACCGGCGGAACTGGTCTCGCGCCACGCGATCGGACGCCCGAAGCGATCGCCCCGCTTTTCGAACAACGGCTGCCCGGGTTCGGCGAGCTGTTCCGGATGCTCTCCTTTCAGCAGATCGGTGCGGCGGCGATGTTGTCGCGCGCGGAGGCCGGCGTCGTTGGGGGCGTGTTGGTGTTCTTGCTGCCGGGATCGCCGGCGGCGATCGAGCTGGCGGTCCGTCGGCTCATTGCGCCCGACCTCGGGCACCTGGTCTCCCAGCTCCGGCGCGGCCGCGAGCGCGCCCGCGAGGAAGGTGGCGGCGATGATTCCTGACCCGGCGGCGCGCGAAGGGCTCGGTGGTCCGCGCAATGCGATGGTACAGATCGGTGGAGGACGGATGGACGGATGGACGGATGGACGGACGGCGAATGACCGAAGGACGGACGATGGACCGACGACGAACGGACGACAAATGACGGATGGCACGCGTCTCCGAGAGCGGGTGGCGGGCCTGGCGAACGAGTTCGAGCAGCGGTTGGCGGCGCTGGTCCAGATCCCCACGGTCAGCATGGACCCCGAACGGCGCGCCGAGATGGACGTGTGCGTGTCGCTGGCGGGCGGCTACCTGCGGGAGGCCGGGGCGCGCGTCGACGTGATCGACACCGGCGGCTTCCCGATGGTGCTCGGGCGGTTCGTTCAGGATCCGTCGTTTCCGACGGTGACCGTCTACAACCACCTCGACGTGCAGCCGGCCGAGGCGGCCGACGGCTGGAAAACACCGCCCTTCGAGCTGTCGCGCGCGGCCGACCAGGCGGGCAAGC
>CAVRRT010000136.1:0-10839 GCA_963723305.1 uncultured Pseudomonadota bacterium | reverse complement strand
CGGCGCCAACACCGCCGCCGAAGGGCTGGCCGAGGCGCGCGCCAAGAACGACTTCGCGAAGATCGCGGCGCTCGAGAAGGCGCTGGCGTTTCACACCTCCGGCCACGTCCTGCACGCGCTCTTCTGGCAGAACCTGGCGCCCAAGGCGGGCGGCGAGCCGACCGGTCCGCTCGCCGAGCAGATCAAACAGGACTTCGGCGGGTTCACCCCGTTCCGTGCCCAGCTCACCAACGCGGCGATGACGCTCATGGGGTCGGGATGGGCGGCGCTCACCTGGGAGCCAGTCGCCAAACGATTGGTAACGACGCAAATCTACGATCACCAGAGCAACGTCAATCAGGGCGGCATCCCGCTTCTGGTGCTCGACGCCTGGGAGCACGCGTTCTATTTACAGTACGGCCCCGACAAGAAGAGCTTCTTCGAGGCGGTCTGGAATATTTGGAATTGGATCGACGTTGCGCAGCGGTTCGAAAAGGTGCGCGGCCTCGACCTCTCCTTGCGGGGCGCAACCGACGCCTGAACAAACTCGCAATAGACGCCGGCAAGTAACTCCTTTAAGCTGCGCCGCACCTTCAAGGAGACCCAACTCATGATCATAAAAAAGCTTGCCGTTCCGTTCTTGACCCTCACGCTGGCGGCCTTCGGCTGTTCGAGCAGCACCACTCCAACCACTGGCACCGGCGGTGGCGGCGGTGAGAGCGCCACCGGCGGCAAGGGCGGCGGCGCAGGCGCCAGTGCGACCGGCACCGGCGGCACGGCGGGCTCGAGCGCCACCGGCGGGACGGCAGGTTCCAGCGCCACTGGGACCGGTGGAACCGCGGGCGGCGCGGGCAGCCACGGCACCGGCGGAACCGCGGGCGGCGCGGGCACCCACGGCACCGGCGGAGCCGCGGGTGGCGCGGGCACCAGCGGCGGCGCGGGCACCAATGGCGGCGCGGGCGCTGGCGGCGCGAAGGCGGACGCCGGCGTCTCGATGAGCGACTGTACGGTCACCGACTCGGTGGGGACGGACGTCCTCAGCGCCACGATCTTCTGCCAGAACCAGCTCCAGTACTGCTCGAACGTCAGCTCGGTAACGCTTCCGTACACGACGCAGGACGACTGCGTGGCGGCATTCACTGCCAATACGAACAGCGTGCAGAAGCACTGCGAGTCGTATCACCTTTGCTGGGGCGTCGAAGGCCTGAGCAACACCTCGGCCGCGAATCCAACGGCACATTGTCCGCACACCGTCGGAAAGGGCGGCTTCTGCGCCGCCGACGCCGGGAACTAGCCAGCTCGCCCCGCGATTGGTTCACGCAACCGGTTCACATGGATCCGTTCGGGTCCCCAAAGGCGCCTCGCCGCATGTCGGCAAGGCGCCTTTTTCTGTTGGGGCCGCCCCGACTGAACTAAAATCAGGCGATGCGACGGCTGGCCCTCCTCGCCACTCTCTTCGGTTTGGGACTGCTGGTGTCGTGCGAGGACGACTCGGCCTACAAGGAAGGGGCGTCGACGTTCCAGAACGACACCCTCGACGGAGCCGCGGGCGCCACGGGCAGGATGGACGCCGCGGTTGACGCGCCCACCGCAACCGGCGGGGCACCCGGGACTGGCGGCGCTCCCGCCACCGGCGGGTCCAAGGGCACCGGGGGAACGCCCGCCACCGGCGGCACGACTGGCACCGGCGGCACCACCGGCAAAGGGGGCGCCACCGGAACCGGCGGTACACCCGCCACCGGCGGCACCACCGGAAAGGGCGGCGCCACTGGTACGGGCGGCACCCCGGCCACCGGCGGCGCGACAGGCACCGGCGGTGCACCCGCCACCGGCGGCGCGACCGGCACCGGCGGCACCCCCGCCACGGGAGGCACGACAGGCACCGGTGGCACCCCCGCCACCGGCGGCGCGACGGGATCCGGCGGTACGAACGTCGACGCCGGCTGATCGGCGCCGGCGCCGACCGGGCGCCGCCGACCGGGCGCCGGCGGCGCGGGCCGGCAGCGGACCGACGGTGAGGGCGTCAGATCTCCGTCGCGTCACGCCGCCGCCCAAACTTGCCCGACCCGGTCGGGCTGGCGTATTGTGCTGGGCGGCCCCTTCATAGGCCGAGGAGAGATCGCGATGGCGGATGATCGTTTCGTCCCGAGGTCGGCCGGCAAGATGATGGGGGCGCTGGCGCTGATCGGGGCTCTGGCCGGTGTCGGGACGCTGCTCGTCTGGGGCTGCACGGACAACAGCGGAGGCGGAAAGTTCGTCGAGCCGAATCGACCCTTCCCCGACGCCGCCGCGGATGGTGCCACCAGCGACTCGGCCACCGACGGCGGGACCACCGACGGCGGGACCACCGACTCGGGCACGGACGGCTCCAAGATCGTCCACCAGCCCGACGCCAGCGCCGATCTGGGCGCCGACCGCTAACCGCCCGCGGGGCTCGCGGCCCGGTCGGCGCCGCCACCGCGGGCGCTTCGCCACTGCTAGAATCGAGCGAGATGCTGGATCTTGCGCGCGGGCCCTTCGTCGTCGGGGTGGCCGATTGGGTGGAGGCGCTCGCGGCCTCGGCCAAGCTCGCCCGCGCGGAACGGCCGTTCGATCTGGTGGAGGCCCGCGTCGATCTGTTCTCGAACCAGCGGCTCGATCCGGCCGGGGCAGAGGCCTGCGCCGCGCTCGAGGCCAGCGGGACGCCTGTCCTGGTGACGATTCGAAGCGCGACGCAAGGGGGCCGGTTCGCGGCCGGAGAGGGCGTCCGTCTGGAGCGGTTCCGCGAGGCGCTCGCGGCGGCGTCGTGGGCAGACATCGAGGACGACGCGAAGATCATCGGCCAGGTGGCGGCGCTGGTGGGCGCGCGGGCGAATGGCCAGCTCATCGTCTCGCACCATGATTTCTCGGAGACCCCGTCGCTCGCCACCCTGCGTGGGTGGGTGGACGCCTGCCACGCCGCCGCGAAGAACGCGGTGGCCAAGGTCGCCACGGCGGTCAGGAGCCCGAGCGACGGGACAACCTTGCAAGCGCTGCTTCGCGAGCGCCCCGCGCGCGCGGCGGTGATCGGGATGAGCGCCGAGGATGGCGGACTGCGGGTCGCGCTGGCCGCCGCCGGATCGTTGCTGGCGTACGGCTACCTCTCCCGGCCGACGGCGCCCGGGCAGATGTCGGCGGAGGCGCTCCACCACCTTCTGCTGGACGCGTCGACGAGCTACGCCGATCGCCGCGCCAGGAGCTCCCTGGCTATCTGATGAAGCAGCCGGCCAGCAGCGGCGCGCCCATCAGCGCACCTCGGCCCGCGCAGAGCAGCGAGACGGCCCGCCCCTTGACCAGCGTCGCGAGCGACGGATCATTCCGGGTGGCCAGCGTGGCGTTGACGGTCTCGAACGGGTCGCCGGTCCCGAGCCGCACCACCATCTGCCCTTGATAGTTGCCCTCGATCGAGCGGACGATCCCCGTCACCATCAGCGAACGATCGCGGTAGCGGCGCTCGGCGCCGGCGGTGTCGCGGGAGTAGGCAAGCCACAGATCGGTCGCGCTGACCTCGGGGACCTGCCCGGGGGCCAGCGCCGCGCGCACCTCGGCGGACGCCCTCAGCGGCGCCGCAGCCTCGCCTGGATGCGCCTGGGGCGGGAGCGCGCTCGCGCTGGCCACCACGAACATCCCCACCATCAACCCGCCCGCGAGGAGGAGAAGGATCGTCTTGGGCCGTACGCGCTGGGCTTTTCCACAGCGGCGACAGGCGTAGGCCGCCCGCGACACGAGCTTCCCGCACTTGCCGCAGCGTCTCTGCTGGACGCGCACGGGATAGGGGGCTTGGCGGGCGAGCGCAGCGCTCATGCCCGGTTCATCGACGGTCCGCGCCCAAACCTTGAACCTCGGCGGGCCCGCGTCTTGGGGGCCTATTTGCCGGCGCCCCAGCTCATTCGCGAGAAATACAGCGATTTTCCGACCGTCCGCCCTTGACGGATTCACGGCACTGACAATCTTGGCTCTTACCTTGCCCCCAGTGGCTCATACGATCCTGGTCGTAGAGGATGACCCGGATGTGCGGCGGGCTCTCACCGAGCTGCTGTCGAGCGAGGGGTACATGGTCGCCGCCACCGCCGACGGTGGCGAGGCTCTTCAGACCTTGCGAGGCGGCCTGCGCCCGGCGGTCATTCTGCTGGACCTCATGATGCCCAACTGCGACGGCTGGGACTTCCGCCGCGAGCAGCTGGAGGACCCCGCTTTCGCCACGGTCCCGGTGGTGCTGGTGACCGCCGCCGGATTCAGCCCCGATTCGATGCGCAGCCAGCTCGGTCCGATCGAGCTCTGCCCCAAGCCGATTCAACCCGCCGAGCTTCTGTCGACGCTGGCGCGCCTGGCACAGGTGAAAGGGGCGCCGCCGTCATATAGTTAGCCGGCCATGGTTGAGCCGGTGTCACCTGCGCGGATCAACTTCGGTTGGCTGATCCGTCTGCGGTTCGCCACGATCGCCGGCCAGGCGTTGACCATCGCCGCCGTCCGCTTGGGGATGAACCTGGAGATCCCGCTGGCGCCGCTCTCGGCGCTGGTGGGGTTGGCGCTGGTCTCCAACCTGGCGTGCATCGCCGCTGCCCGCACCGGGACGCCGCAGGACTGGTGGCTGCTGGCGGTGATGGCGCTCGACGTGCTGACCTTCTCCTGCCTGCTCTATTTCACCGGCGGCCCGGAGAACCCGTTCAGCTTTCTTTATCTGGTCCCCATCGCGATCGCGGCCATCACGCTGCGCGCGGCCTGGACCTGGATGCTGGTGCTGCTGTCGCTGACCTCGTCGGCGGTGCTGTTCGCACGCCACCAGCCGCTGCCGATGGCCGGGGGCCACGCCGGCCACATGGCGCTGCACCTGCGCGGGATGTGGGTGGCGTTCGGCGTGGCGTCGGCCTTCATCGTCTACTTCCTGATGCGCGTGCGGCGGGCGCTGGCGGCGCGCGATCAGGAGCTCGACGCCTCGCGCAGCCTGGCGGCGCGGCAGGAGCGCCTCGCCTCGCTGGCCACGCTGGCCGCCGGCGCGGCGCACGAGCTGGCCACGCCGCTCTCGACCATCGCGGTGATCGCCAAGGATCTCGAGCGCGCGGTGGCCGCCGCCGGCACGCCCGGCGCGGCCGACGACGTGCGGCTGATGCGGGACGAGGTCGAGCGCTGCCGGCGGATCCTGGCCCGCATGCGCGTCGACGCCGGCGATCCGGCCGGCGAGCGGTTTGCCCGCGTCTCGGTGCGCGAGCTGCTCGACGACTGCCTGACGGAGGCCGCGGTCGACGTCACCGTCGACGACGCCACGGCCCTCTGCACCACGGCGCTCCCCCGTCATGCCTTCGGACAGGCGCTGCGGGGCCTGGTCGACAACGCGCGCCAGGCCTCGCCGCCGGGCGCGCCGGTCACGCTGCGGGTGGCGACCGAAGGGCTGGCCGACCCGCGCCGGCTGATCTTCGAAGTCGCCGACCACGGCGCCGGCATCTCGTCCGATCTCCTGGTCCGGGTGGGCGAGCCGTTCTTCACCACCAAGCCGGCCGGACAGGGGATGGGCCTGGGGATCTTCCTGGCCCGCGCCATCGTCGAGCGCCTGGGCGGAGAGCTGTCGATCCGCTCGGCCCCGGGCGCGGGGACGACGGCGACGCTCTGGCTCCCCGTCGCGGGGGCGCCGTGAGCGCCGGCGGGGGGGCGATTCTGCTCGTCGACGACGACGAGGTGTTTCGCGAGCGGCTGGCCAAGGCGCTGCGAGAGCGCGGCTACGAGGTCGCCACCGCCGCCGATCACGACGCCGCGCTGGCGGCGGCCGAGGGGCGCCGGCCCGATTTCGCCATCGTCGATCTGCGGATGCCGGGACTGTCGGGGCTGTCGTTGATCGGACCGCTTCACGCCGTCGCGCCGGGCGCGCGCATCGTCGTCCTCACCGGCTACGGCAGCATCACCTCGGCGGTCGAGGCGCTGCGCGCCGGCGCGCACGACTATCTCAGCAAGCCGGTCGACGCCGATCAGATCATCGGCGCGCTCACCGGCGAGGCGGTGCGACCGACCGCACCGGCGCCGAACCCCTCCCCCACCCTGGCGCGCGCGGAGTGGGAGCACATTCAGCGGATCCTCTCCGACACGCACAACAACATCTCGGAAGCGGCGCGCCGCTTGGGGATCACCCGCCGCACGCTGCAGCTCAAGCTGAAGAAGTACCCGCCGCGCGCCTAAGCGGCTCAATATCTTGCGGCTCGCACGGTTCGTGCCCTTCGTGCGGTCGCGCGGTCGCGCGGTCGCGCGGTCGATTGTCTGGGTAGGTCCGTCGCCGATCGCTACGTTTCCCGCCAGTCGCTGCGAATACTTTACACAGCGCCTCGGCCTGGGAACGCCACTAGCTTACGGCGCAAAGGAGAAGGTCATGGCGAAATCCTTCATCGTCCTATTGGTTGGCGGCGCAGTCGACGACCGACTTCCGGCACCCGAATGACGCCAGCGCGAGCGCGAGAACACCGGCCGTCGAAAGCCGTCGCAGGCCCACGGTCGAATTGTGACACGCGAGGCGCGGGAGAACATACTTCATACCCATGAAGGTGCTGCCTGGTGTTGCCTTCGTCACGGCTGGAATCGCCGCGCTCGGCGGCTGTGGCTCCGGCGAGACGGCCACGCTCTCGCAGACGGCGCTCATGGATCCGCTCACCTGCCAGACGTGCCACCCGGCACAGTTCCAGGATTGGTCGGGGAGCATGCACGCCTACGCCACCGACGATCCCGTGTTCCGCGCCATGAACCAGCGCGCCCAGCGCGAGACCAACAACGCCCTCGGCACCTTCTGTGTGAATTGCCACGCGCCGGTGGCCGTGCGCCAGGGGAAGACCGACGGGACGAACCTCGACAGCCTCACGCCGCCGGAGAAGGGGGTGACCTGTTACTTCTGCCACTCGATCGAGTCGGTCACCGGGACGCACAACGATCCGCTCACGCTGGCCACGAACGGCGCCCTCTTCGGGCCCTTCGACGATCCGGTCCCCGGCTCGCCGCACAACGTCTCCTATTCGCGCGAGCTCGACGGTACGACGATCGACTCGGCCAACGCCTGCGGGAGCTGCCACGACATCCAGAACCTGCAGGGAGCCCACGTCGAGCGGACGTTCGCCGAGTGGAGCGCCACGACGCTCTCCGAGACGCCGGGCGGGCAGAGCTGCGCCGAGTGCCACATGGTCGCCAGCAGCGGGCCCGTCTCGACCACCACTCCCAACAAGATCCGCCGCGTCCACAGCCACATGTTCCCCGCCGTCGACCTGGCCGTCGGCGATTTCCCTGTCGCCGACGCCGACAACGGAATCGCGCCCCAGAACGCCGCCCAGCAGGCCGCCGCCACCGCCTTCCTGGCCACCGCCATCCAGGAGACGCTCTGCCTCAACCCGGTTACGCACAAGCTGATGCTGACGCTCGACAACGTGGGCGCGTCGGGGCACAGCTGGCCGAGCGGCGCCACCCCCGATCGCCGCGCCTGGGTCGAGCTGACCGCCTACCAGAGCGGCGCCGTCATCTACGCCAGCGGCAACAGCGACGCCGTCGGAACCTTCCAGAGCGCGCTGCCGCTCGAGGACAGCTCGCCCGATCCCGACCTCTGGTTGATCCGCGACTGTCTCTACGACGCCTCGGGCGCCCAGCTGCAGATGTTCTGGCAGGCGGCCAGCGTCGGCCCCAGCAACCAGCTCCCCGGCCTGCTGATCCAGAACGTCAACGATCCGACCACGTTCCAGACGCACCTGATGCTCGAATACCCGAGCGCGACCACGCTCCCCGCCACGCCCGACGAGGTGATGGTGAACGTGCACCTCCAAGCGATAGGCGACGACGTGCTGGCCAGCCTGGTGCCCTATTACACTAAATGCCGGAAAAACGAACGTGCTGACAGTAGCAATACCCCCAAATCAGCTACGGAACTATCCACTGGTGAATTTCGCACCCAGATTCACTTAAAAATTCCACTGAATTACACTGAAAATTATAAATTAAAAAAAGTTTCTGCTTATAATTTATTATATATGCTTGCCTTATGCGAATAAAGAGCATCACACACACACACGCGCGCGTGCGTTTTATGGCCGCTTTCCCTGCTCACGCAGGGGTAGGCCATTTGCAGCCATGAACACCTGATCGCTGCTCATGACTGTCTTTTTGGTGCAGAGAATAAAGAGCATCATAATTCATAAAATATGTCACACTTTCCTGGCAATTTTTAGACTCCTTTCCCCCTTCTCACGCATTTACATTAGGCGTTGCGATGTATATTAACGTTGTTGACACACTTCCCCGATCATCCCCTCTCCCTCCACCCTTCAAGTGTGACGTACTCTATGGACGGCTCATAAGGCTCATAATTATCCAGTGCCAACCAGGCCAATCTCTATATTGCACTAAAGCCCAAGGATAGCGGGCGCAGCGCAACGGCGGATGAAATCATCACCCGACTGCGCCCCAAACTGGCTCAACTGGTGGGTGTCCAGACTTTCCTGCAAGCCGCGCAGGACATCAATGTTGGCGGACGAGCAGGGCAAGCGCAGTATCAATATACCCTGTCTGATTCTGATATTGATGAGTTGAACAGCTGGGCGCCAAAACTGCTTTCAACTATTCAGGCCATGCCGGAGCTCAAGGATGTCAGCTCCGACCAACAGTCCCGGGGGCGCTCTTAACATTGACAATGCAGACCGTGCCGCCCACGCCGCCCGCTTTGGCATAAGCGCCAGGCCTAACATCGACGCGGCCCGTTTATGAGTTGATCGGTCAGGATGAAGTGACAGCAGTCATTTTAACCCAACAGAACAGCTCATCATCGTGGTGGTCGAAGGCACGCCAGGGGCTTTTGGGAGACCCCCGATATTTTCAACTCTATCTACATATTGTTAGTGTTGAGAGCACCCTAGGGACTGTTGGTCGGAGCTGACATCCTTGAGCTCGGCATGGCCTGAAGAGTCGAAAGCAGTTTTGGCACCCAGCTGTTCAACTCATCAATCTGTCGGAATCAGACAGGGTATATTGATACTGCGCTTGCCCTGCTTCGTCCGCCAACATTGATGTCCTGCGCGGCTTGCAGGAAAGTCTGGACACCCACCAGTTGAGCCAGTTTGGGGCGCAGTCGGGTGATGATTTCATCCGCCGTTGCGCTGCGCCGGCTATAGTCGGCTCTAGAGCAATATAGAGATTGGCCTGGTTGGCACTGGATAATTATGAGCCTTATGAGCCGTCCATAGAGTACGTCACACTTGAAGGGTGGAGGGAGAGGGGATGATCGGGGAAGTGTGTCAACAACGTTAATATACATCGCAACGCCTAATGTAAATGCGTGAGAAGGGGGAAAGGAGTCTAAAAATTGCCAGGAAAGTGTGACATATTTTATGAATTATGATGCTCTTTATTCTCTGCACCAAAAAGACAGTCATGAGCAGCGATCAGGTGTTCATGGCTGCAAATGGCCTGCCCCTGCGTGAGCGGGGAAAGCGGCCATAAAACGCGAGCGCGTGTGTGTGTGTGTGTGATGCTCTTTATTCGCATAAGGCAGAGCACACACAAAAAATTATAAGCAGAAACTTTTTTAATTCATAATTTTCAGTGTAATTCAGTGGTGTCTCTCAGTAAATCTGGGCGCCAAATTCACCAGTGGATAGTTCCGTAGCTGATTTGGGGGTATTGCTACTGTCAGCATGTTCGTTTTTCCGGCATTTAGTTTAAGACGTACCAGGCTGGCCAGCACGTCGTCCCCGATGGCCTGCATGTGCACGGCGACCGTCACGTGATCGGGCGTGGCGGGCAGCGTGGTCGCGGCGTCGGGTACTCCTTCATGAGGTGCGTCTGATAGGTCGACGGGTCGTTGACGTTTTGCACCAGGAGGCCGGGCAGCTGGTTGCTGGGGCCCAGGGTGACCGCCTGCCAGAACATGTGAGCTGGTTCCCTTCGGCGTCGAAGAGGCAGTCGCAGATCAGCCAGAGTCCGGATCGGGTGAGCCGTCTTCCAGGGGCAGCGCGCTCGGGAAGCCGGGCAGATCGGTGGTGTTGCCGCTGGCGTAGATGACGGCGCCGGCCTGGTAGGCGGTCAGCTCGACCCAGACCCGCCGGTCCGGCGTGGCGCCGCTCGGCCAGCTGTGGCCGGACGCCCCCACGTTGTCGAGCGTGAGCTGCAGGCGGTTGGTCTGCGGGTTGAGACAGAGCGTCTGCTGGATGGTGGTGTCGAGCAACGCCTGCGAGGCGGTCTGCAGGGCCCGTTCTGCGGCGCGATGCCGTTCTGCGGATCGGCGGCGGGAAATCGATCACCGGGAGATCGACCGCCGGAAAGGCGTGATCGTGGTTGCGCCGGATCCTGTTGGGCGTGGTGGTCGACACGGCGCCCGGGGTCCCCAACATGTGGCACTCGGCGCAGCTCTCGCCGGCGGGCGGCACCGACAGCGTGGTGGCCTGCCACTCCTCGAACGTCCGCTCGACGTGTGCGCCTTGCAGGTTCTGGATGTCGTGACAGCTCCCGCAGGCGGTCGCCGAATCGGTGGTGGCGCCGTCGATGAGGCGCGAGTAGCTGACGTTGTGGGGCGAGCCCGCCGCCGGATCGGTGAACGGCCCGAAGAGCCCGTCGTTGGTGGCCAGCACCAGCGGGTCGTTGTGCGTGCCGGTCACCGAGTCGATCGAGTGGCAGAAATAACAGGTGACACCCTTGAGAGGCGGCGGGAGGCCGAGAGCTGGGTCGTATCGGCGCCGGTGCGCAACGCCAGCGGCGCATGGCAGTTGAGGCAGAAGGTGCCGAGCCTGCGCCCGCTGGTTCATGGCCTGAAAGACCGGATCATCGGTGGCGTAGGCGTGCGTGCTCCCGACCAGTCCTGGAACTGTGCCGGATGGGCAAGTGAGACAGATG
>CAVRRT010000135.1:0-55232 GCA_963723305.1 uncultured Pseudomonadota bacterium | reverse complement strand
GGTGAGGCGGGGGGGATCTGGGTTCACACCACGCACCTGTCGTACCGCGAGCACGAGGGGCTGCTGCGCGAGGCGCAGGTGCAGTTCGTCGACGAGATCATGACCAAGCACGACAACGGCAACCCGCGCGTGGTCATGGGCGACTTCAACACCGTCCCCCAGAGCGACGAGCTGCGATTTCTGGTCGGGCAGCACACGCTGGGCGGTCGGCGCGTCGCCTACCAGGACGCCTGGGTGGCAGTCCACCAAGACCGCCCCGGCTATACCTGGACGCGCGCCAACGACTACACGGAGAGGATGCACTGGCTAGGACGCGACCGCCGGCTCGACTACATCTTCGTGACGCCCGTCCGGCGCGATTGGCGCGCCACGGTGCACGCCGCGGCGGTGGTGTTCGACGCGCCGGAGGTCGGCCCCGGCGGCGAACGGATTTTTGCCTCCGACCACCTCGGCGTTACCGCCGACGTGCGGCTTCTGGCAGAGTCCTAGCGGATGTTCCGCTTGGCGCACGTCACCGATCCTCACTTCCGCTCCTCTCGCGGATCCCAGGGCGTGCGCCCTGGTGAGCTCCTCGGCAAGCGGGCGGTCGGTTACGTCAACCTGGTCGTGAACCGCGTGCGCAAGCACAAGATGGATCTGCTCGAGGACCTGCGGGTCGACCTGCGCGCGCAGGCGCCCGACCACCTGGCGCTGACCGGCGACCTGTCGAACATCGCGGTCAGCTCGGAGTGGCGCTCGGCGCTGGCCTGGCTGGACATGTCGGGCGTGGCGCCGGAGGCCATCTCCGTCATCCCCGGCAACCACGACGCCTACGTGCCCGAGGTGGTGGCGACGCGCGAGTTCGAGCGCCTCTTCGCCCCCTACCAGACGAGCGATCTGCGATCGCGACCGCGACGAGGCGTACTACCCGTTCGTGCAGATCCGCGAGCCGCTGGCGCTGATCGGGGTGTCGAGCGCGGTCGCCACCGGCGATCTCGGCGCCTGGGGGCGGATCGGCGAGGCGCAGCTCGGGCGCCTGGAGGCGATCCTGAAGGCGCCCGAGCTCGCGAGCCTCACGCGGGTCGTGCTGGTGCATCACCCGCCGGTCGTCCACAAGGACGGGGAGCACCGCAACCTGCGCGACCGCGAGGCCTTCGCCGCCGTCCTGGCGCGCGCCGGCGCCGACCTCGTCTTGCATGGGCACGACCATGAGGACCAGCGGGCCGAGCTGGCGGGGCCGGGCGGGGCGAAGATCCCGGTCATCGGCGCCGGCTCGGCGTCGTACGCCGGAGGGCCGGAGCGACGGGCGCGCTACAGCGTGTACGAGTTCGAGGACGACGGATCGATCACCTGGGTGAGCCGCGCGCACGACGAGGCGACCAGCTTCTTCCGCGAAGCGCGCCGGGAAAAGCTCACCACGTAGTCGCTCGGGCCGTCGGGCCGTTGGGTCGACGGACATCTCTTTTGCCGTCGTTCCTGCTTGTCACCGAGCCGGGACTTGCCTGTCGCGCAAGCGTCGTCTTGCAGCAACCGAGTTTTTGCTCGCCGGAAACGACGTGTTGACCGAACTTCTGAGAGGCTGCCTCAGGAGCAGAACAGTGAGCGTGCAAGCGCGCGGAAGAAACGAAGGGGAGCGGGGTGCAGGCGAGCCGGCGGCCGGGGCGGCGGCTCCGCAAGGGTTTTCGGCCCAGCTGCGCGCCGCCGGCCTCTGGGATCTCGTCCAGATGGAGTGCCTGGCCCGGTCGCACCGGGTGGTGCAGGTCGTCGGCGAGGGGGGGGTGGGCTACCTCTACTTCGATCGCGGGCAGATCGTGCACGCCACGACCGCCCAGCGAACCGGCGAAGGGGCGGCGCTGGAGATTCTCGGTTGGACCAACGGATCGTTCCAGAGCTGCGAACGTGCCTGGCCGGCGCAACCGAGCATCCGCACCTCGCATGAGGGGCTGATCCTGCAGGTCGCGCAGCTCCGGGACGAAGCGGGCGCCTCGAACCTGGTGGCCTTCCCGGGTCGCGGCACCTCGGGCGATGAGAGACATGATGAAAGGCACGATGAAAGACCTGACGAAAGGTACGAGGAGCTGGAGCTGAGTGAGCTCGACGAGACGGAGATGGAGGAAGGAGCGGCGAAGATGAGAAACCCAGGGAGCGACGAAGCGACGGCGACGCCCAAGCCCGGCGCGAACGGCGCGACCAACGGCAGTCGTCCAGAGCTGGGTGCCGGCGGAGACTTCGCCATCATGATGCGCCTCGGTCCCAACGGGGTCGTGCTCAATAACCGGGGCGGCAATGAGGACCTCGCCGACACGATCGCCTATTCACACCGGTTGCTGCAGCTCACCGGCGAGCTCCTGGGGCTCGAGAAATTCAACGCCGTCGAGTGTGGTTTCTCCGGTGGCCGCTTCATCGTCTTCGTCGAAGGGGACGACGTGATTGCGTTGCGGCCGCGCCCCGAGGCCAGCTTGCAGGCGCTCCGCGAGAGGCTGGGTCTGTGACCGGGCCGGAAGCGGCCACCCTGACCGAGGAGGTTCGTATCAGCTTGGCGACGCTGAAGGATGTCGCCGGAATCGCAGGGAGCTTCGTCTGCACGCAGAGCGGCCGGCTGGTCGCGCGCGAGATCCCGTCGCTGTTCGAGGACGTCGTGCTGGCCGAGGCCGGGAGTCGCCTGCTCCGCATCGGCGAGACCTTCGCCGCCAGCGGTGACGAGCTCGAGTTCGCGGTCGTTCGCTACGGCGAGCATCGTCTCTATCTGAAGGCCATCGCCGGCGGAATGCTCTGCATCGTCGTCGCCGGCCAGGTCAACATGCCGGCGTTGAGGATGGCGGCAAACCTGGTCGGGCGGCGGATCGCCGCGGCCGTGGCCCGCGCCCAGGTCGAGCTGCCGCCCCTGGCGCTGGAGGCGGCACCAGCGCGTCCGACGGCGCCAATCGCAGTGCCGGCCAGCGGTCCGACCGCGGCCCCGGCGCCCTCGAGTGGGCGGCGGTTTCGCGGGCGAACGGTCGACTAGACAGCGAGGAGATTGACGACGAGATGATCGCGAAGCTCAAAGATCCTGTTGGGCGAGGCGCGAATGCGCGGCAAGGTCCTCTACGCGATCCTTGGCGGCAAGGCGATCGGCCTGGGTCTCATCCTCGCGGCCATCTGGGGGCTGCCGAGCTATTTCGGCCACCCGCGCACGCCGCCGACGCCGCCGCCGCGCACTCCGAGTGCGTGAACCCGCTCAACACCGCCTGGACGCTCAGCGCGGCGTTCCTGGTCTTCTTCATGCAGGCCGGATTTCTCTTTCTCGAGGCGGGCTTCGCGCGCACGCGCGAGACAGTCAACGTCTTGCTGGAGGGGATCGTCGACACCTGCCTGTGCGGCGCGCTGTTCTGGGCCTTCGGGTTCGCCTTCATGTTCGGCGCCGGCAACGGCTTCATCGGCCTGCAGTACTTCTTCCTGCACGGCGCGCCCGAGACCTACGGCTCGACCGGCGTTCCGATCGAGGCGTTCTGGCTGTTTCAGTTCGCCTTCGCCGACACCTGCAGCACGATCACCTCGGGCGCCATGGTGGGCCGCACCTCCTTCGCCGGCGATCTCTGGTACAGCATCGGCGTCAGCGGCTTCATCTACCCGATCTTCGGCCACTGGGCCTGGGGCCCGGACGGGTGGCTCAACAACATCCATCCGGCGGCCTTCCACGACTTCGCCGGATCGACCGTGGTGCACACCATCGGCGGCTTCGTCGCGCTGGCGGGCGCGATGGCGCTGGGGCCGCGCCTCGGCCGCAAGTTCGCGCGCGACGGCGGCGGCATCATGGCCGGACACAACATGACGCTGGCGGCGGTGGGCGGCGTGATCCTCTGGTTCGGCTGGTACGGCTTCAACCCCGGCAGCACGCTGTCGGCCATGGACATGCGGGGGATCGGGCGGGTCGCGACCAACACCACGCTGGCCGCCTGCGCCGGTGGCCTGTCGGCCTTGGCCTTCATCTACCTTCGCGGCAAGTACTGGGACTGCGGCATCACCGTCAACGGTTTCCTCTCGGGTCTGGTGGCGATCACCTGCCCCTGCTACTGGGTCTCGCCGACGGGCGCCTTCATCCTGGGCGCGATCGCCGGCGTCGTCTGCTGCTCTCGGTCGATCTCTTCGAGTACCTGCGGATCGACGATCCGGTGGGGGCGGTCTCGGTGCACGGGGTCTGCGGGATCTGGGGGACGCTGAGCCTGGGCCTGTTCGCGACCGGACAATATGGCGCCCCTGGCCCGTACGGGGCCGACACCTCGCCGGGGGTGCGGTGGTCTCTTCTACGGCGGCGGCACGAACCAGCTGGTCGCGCAGATCACCGGCAGCTTCTGCATCTGCGGCGCGACCTTCGCCTGCTCGCTGATCATGATGTATGGCCTCAAGGCGGTCGGCGTCCTGCGGCTATCGGCCGAGCGGGAGCTGGCGGGGATGGACATCACCGAGCACGGCGGTCCGGCCTACCCCGAGCTGGTGCCGCTCGACGCCGCCGATCCGCGGCGCGATCTGCTCCGCGAGCCGACGGCGCTGGTGCCGGCGTCTCCCGGACCTACTAACCGCCCGCTAGTCTTCCGACCGGTCCTTGACGATCGCCAGCGCGGCGCTGGCGTCGCGCGGCTCGCGGGCCCCTGGTGGCGGGGCGACCACCGGGCCCGAGACGTCTGGAGGGGCGGGCATCAGATCGGCGATCGTCAGGCCGCTGATGCGCCGGCGGCGATCCGCGTCGAGCTCGATCACCAGCTCCCGCAGCGCCGGCGAGGCGGCGCCGTCAGCGATCTCCACGTCAGTCGAGCGGAACGTCGCCAGCACCTCGTCGAGCCGGATCGCCGAAGCCGCGCGCCCCGGGACGTAGCCGTTGAGATCGCCGCGGACCTCGGCGATGAGGCCGCGCGCCTTGAGCCGCGCCACCAACCGCTCGATGTTGTGGGGCGTGAGGCCGAACTCCGTCACCAGCCGCTCCTTGGAGTGCCCGGCGCCGCCCGCCGCGTGCGTCGCCGCCACCGACGCCAGGATCTGCGCCGCCACCAGGCCGTTGATCGGCTCGTCGTCGCGCTGCCGCCGGTCCTCCGCCTCCAGCAGCCTCAGATTCTGCAGCGCGTGCGTGATCTCGGCGCCCAGCAAGATCAGGACCCAGGCGGCGTAAATCCAGACCAGCACCAGCGGCACCAGGCCGAGCGGCCCGTACACGCTGCTATAGCTCTTGAGCATGATCCGCTCGGCGAAGTGCACGAAGAGGTACTTGGTCGCCTCCAGCAGCCAGGCCGTCGCCAGCGCGCCCGCCGCCGCCGCCGACCAGTCGACGTTGGTGCGGGGGAGGAGCTTGTTCATCATGACCAGGCCCAGGAGCTCGATCATGAACGGGGCGAAGAACCGCGTCATGCCGTCCGCGGAGATGAGCCGCCCCGACCAGTAGAGGGAGAACCCCGCCAGCGTCGGCAGCAGCGTGACCATCGCGTAGAAGGTGAGGAACTTTCCGATGAGGGTGCGCCGCTGCCCGACGCGCCAGATGTCGTTGAAGATCCGCTCGACGTAGCTGTAGAGCGAGTAGCAGGTGACGATGGTGAAGATGAGGCCGCCGCCGCCCAGCGCGCCGATGCTGACCTTGCCGGCGAACGACTGGATCCGCTCGCTGACGTCGGACATTCGCGGGAAGACGTGCTCGGAGAAGAACTGCAGCAGGTGTGACTCGGCGTCGAGCGAGCCGACGCCGCGCAGGATCGAGAAGGCGATCGCCGTCACCGGCACCAGCGAGAGCGCCGTCTGGAACGCCAGCGCCGCCGCCTGCTGCGGGCACTTGTCGCGCGCCCACTGCGCCAGGATCCGCACCGACAGCCGGTAGACGAAGATCGCGGCGCGCGCCCGCCGCGACAGGCGCATGGTCGCCGCGGCGGTGAGGGGGTTCGTCTCCAGGAAGGCCCGGAGCTGGTTGAAGGTCCGCCGCATCCCTCGATCAGTAGAAACCCTGGCGGGGCCTCCCGGCAAGCACGGATACGGCCGCCCGGCGCCGCGCCGTCGCCAGCGCGGCGCGGCCGCCTACCGCAGCGCGGTCAAGATCGCGTCGAAGGCCTGACGCGTCCGGATCATGTCGCGGTGGCGGGTGACGGGAATCTTGACGATCTCTGGCGCGCCGCCGGCCCAGGCGTGCGCCGCCTCGATGGCGATCGCGCCGTCCCCGTCGCCCAGCGCCGACTGCGGCAGCCCGGCCAGCCGCCCCTCGCCCGGCAGACGCGCGCGTCCCTTCTCGACGACGATCCGGATCTGCGTCGGCAGCCCGGTGCCGCAGATGCAGACCAGCCGGCGCGGTGCGGCCGCCCCGTCCAGCACCCGGTAGAGCTCGCCCACCGCCGCCAGGCGCTTCTTCACGAGGTCGGTCCAGAGGGGATCGTCCGGGTGGCGGCGGAACACCGAAAGGCGCAGCCGGCGCCAGGTCTCGACGTCGTAGAGATCGTAGCCGGCATCCTCGGGCAGGAACGCGGCGCTCGCCGGGTCGGGGATCGAATCGAGCCCGCCCGGGCAGGACATGAACTCCTCGGGCGAGATTCGGCGCCCGAGCGGCGCAAAGCTGAACCCGGCGTCGAAGCAGGCGAGCGTCTCGATCGTCCCGGCGTGCGCGCCGCCGGAGGTGACCACCCGCTCGACCGGCAGGTCACGATCGGCGGCGAAGGCGGCGTGGACGATCGGCCCGCCGTTGGAGAGCCCCAGAATGTCGATCGAATCGCCGGCCAGCGCGGCGAGGCGGCGTGTCTCGGCCGCCAGCGTGACGCCGAGGTCGACCACCGGCAGCCGCCAGTCGTAGGCGAAGTAGTGCATCGTCTCGCCGACCCGGTACCCGGCGCTGACCAGCGCGCGCTCGAGCGCCCCGATGAGGTCGTACTTGAACCCGAACAGCAGCGGGAGAGCGCGCAGGATCCCCTTGGGACCTCCGCGCAGCCCGTCGAGCGTGCCGATCGGCGGTCCGCTGTAGAGCTGGCCGAACTTCCCCCAGATGTGGCCGAGCTCCTCGTCGTGGAGCTCGGTGCAGAAGAGCCCCGGGACAACCAGCAGGTGGCGCAAGGTATGGTTCACCGTACCAGAGGCGGGGGGTGGGCTCGAATTCTTCATGTCCTCTCGCTCGGCGGCGGCAACGCGGGGGTGAAACGCTTGGCGGAAACCGGCGGCTATTGTATCCAACGGGAGGGGAATGAAGCCGAAGGAGAAGGGCGGCGACACGGAGCCGGAGGAGCACGCCTCGCGCGAGGCCCAGAAAAAGCGGGCGGTGCTGCTGATCTCATCGCTCGAGGGGCGGCTCGAAGCGCTGCTCCCTGCCGAGGGGACGTTGACCGTGGGCCGCGGCCGCTCGACGGGCGGATCGCTGGAGTCCGGGGCCGGGGACTCGTCGGCGCTGTTCGACGACCGGCTGCTTTCGCGCGGGCACCTGCGGATCGCGCGCACCGAGCGCGGGTACGAAGTGACGGACCTCGGGAGCACGAACGGGACGTTCTTGGACGGCCCCCGGCTCGACAGCACCGCTCGCCTCAGCGAGGGCGCCATCGTCCTGTTCGGAAACCAGGTCGGAGTCTTCCGCCTCGTCTCCGGCGCCGAGCTGGCGGCCCTTCGCCAGGACGCCGCCGCGCCGTTCGGCCCGGTCCCGACCTTCTCCCCCGTGCTGGCCCTGACGTACGCGCGCCTGCGCAAGCTGGCCCGCACCGACAGCGAGCTCCTGCTGGTCGGCGAGATGGGCGTCGGCAAGGAGATCTGCGCGCGGGCCATCCACCGCGCCTCGGGGCGGCGGGGGCCGTTCGTGGCCATCAATTGCGCCTCGCTGCCGGCGGCGCAGGTCGAGAGCGAGCTCTTCGGCTACCTGGCGGGGGCGCACGCGACCGCCAAGACCGGTAAGCCTGGGCTGGTCGAAGCGGCCGAGGGGGGGACGTTGCTGCTCGACGAAATCGGCGAGATGGCTCCCGAGCTGCAAGCGAAGATCTTTCGCTTCCTGCAGGACCGGACCATCACCCCGCTCGGCGCCACCAGGGCCCGCCGCGTCGACGTCCGGGTGCTCGCCGCCACCACCCGGATGGCGACCGGCACGGGCCTGGACGCGATGCGCGCCGACCTGGTCGCCCGGCTGGGCGCCGATCCGATCCCCATTCCCCCGCTGCGCCGGCGCCCCGAAGAGGTGCCATCCTTGCTGCGGCACTTCGGCGCCGGGATGATCGCCGAGGTCGAGCCCGCCGCGCTGCGGGCGCTCGCCCTCCACGGCTGGCCCCTCAACGTCCGCGAGCTAGAGAAGACGGTCGCCATCGCGATGGCCATGAGCACCGGTGGCCACCTGCGCCTCGAGCATCTGCCGAGCGCCATCCGCGGCGCCCTCGAGCGCGGCGCGCCCATCGAGTACCCGCGCCGCCAGCCGCGCAGCGCGCCCGAGCGCGCCGAGCTGGAGCGGTTGCTCAAACAACACGGTGGCAACGTCGCCAGCGTGGCCCGTACGCTCGACCGCAAGTGGAACGTCGTGTGGCGGTGGATTGTGAAGTACCGGCTGCGCGCCAAGACCGTCGGCAAGGGCGAGGACAAAGGCGACGACAGCGGCAAAGGCGACGACAACGGCAAAGGCGACGGCAAAGGCAAAGCGGAGTGAGCTTGGCGAAACCGTCGTCGGCGATCGCTTGGCCGGCGGTGCGGCACGAGCTTCGAAAGCAACGCGGCGCCGGCCCGTCGTGTTGCCTGGAACGAAAAGCTGAGTGACACTGCAACCGGGATGGACCGCCGGCGATTCGTCAAGACCCTCCGCGACGGCGTGAGCGGCAGCTTCATCCTGGGGGCCTTCGGCGGGACGGCCGTCGGCGGTGGCGCGGTCGCCACCTACGATCGTCGCGAGAAG
The DNA here is from genome assembly GCA_963723305.1 of uncultured Pseudomonadota bacterium. Taxonomy (GTDB): domain Bacteria; phylum Myxococcota_A; class Polyangia; order Fen-1088; family Fen-1088; genus JADGRB01. Next base: position 46,399 of record CAVRRT010000135.1, on the reverse strand, counting down.
GGGCAGTGGTCCTACGCCCAGCAGGGCGAGGATCTCATCGTCCGCCATATTCTCATCGCGATCGGAATAAGCAACCCGACCTATCTCGACGTCGGCGCCTGGGATCCGGTCGTCATCAACAATACCTACGCTCTTTACAAGGACGGCGGCCATGGAGTCTTGGTCGAGCCGAACCCGGCCAAGACGCGTCGGCTCGAACGGGTCCGTCCCCGCGATCGGACGCTGAACATCGGGATCGGGCTGTCGGCGGAACGCACGACCGCCGACTATTACCTCATCGGCGGGCCCAGCCAGGGTTTGCTCAACACGTTTTCCAAAGAGGAGGCGGAGCAGGTTCAGGCCCGAGGTCAGGGCGTTCATTTCATCGAGCGGGTGATCCAGCTGCCGCTCGAGAACATCAACACCGTCATGCAGCAGCAGTTCGGGGGGGCTCCCAACTTCCTCTCCATCGACACCGAGGGGATGGACCTCGGCATTCTCCGCAGCCTGGACTTCGAGCGTTACCGTCCGGACGTCATCTGCGTCGAGACGCTGGAGGTCGCGTCGGACGCGGTCGACGTGGAGATCCTGAGACTGCTCGAATCGAAGCGCTACTCGGCGCGGGGCGCCACCTTCGTCAACACCATCTTCGTGGACGATCGCCACCTCTCGGCGCCCGGCCCGTTGACGGCCGCGGTCCGCGCCAAGACCTGACCCGCCGCAGGCGGCCGCGGTCCGGTCGCTCGCTCAGAAATTCCTACCGACACACTGACGACCTCGATAGGCTGTCGCGCGGCGTCACATGAGCGACTCCGAATCTGGCCAGAAGGACAGCGTCACCGAGGTGGCGGAGGAGTCCTTCGTCCGGGAGCGACCGCCGGAGATCGAGCGAGGCACCGTGCTGGCGGGTCGGTACCAGATCGAGGACGTCATCGGGAAGGGGGGAAGTGGGATCGTCCTCCGCGTCTTTGATCGCACCGCCCAGAACGTCGTCGCGCTCAAGGTCCTCAAGGCCGAGCTTGCGCGCGATAGGAAGTGGGAGAGGCGGTTCTCTCGCGAGCTCCGGCTGGGCCGTCCGATCCAGCACCGGAACGTCTGCCGGATCTTCGACATCGTTGAAGCTGACGGCCATCGCTTCCTGACCATGGAGCTGGCCCGGGGCGGCTCCCTCCGCGACGAGCTGCGGCGAAATCGCTCGGTCGAGCGGCCGATTGCGGATCGGCTGGCGGACGCGCAGGCGGCGATCGAGGGACTGGCCGCCATCCACGCCGCCGGCGTGGTGCACCGGGACTTCAAGCCCGACAATCTCCTGCGCATGGAGGACGGCCGACTGGTGATCTCCGACTTCGGCCTGGCGACCGACGCCGCGAATGCGCCGGGCGTGACCGTCCTCATCGGAACGCCGCACTACATGGCGCCCGAGGTCCTGGCCGGTGAGCCGGCGACGAGCCGCTCGGACGTCTGGGCGCTGGGCGTCGTCCTGCACGAGATCTTCTTCAATCGGCGTCCCGAGCGCCGCTCGGTCAGCTTCGACGGCAGCGGAAAAGGGCCGCTCCGGCCGAGCTCTTCGGTCGAGCGGGCGATGATTCTTCTCTGCGAACGCTGTCTGGCCGACATTCCGCTCGATCGCCCCTCTGATGCCGGCGTCGTGGCGGAGCAGTTCGATCTGGCGCTCACTGGTCGGGGAGGCCGGCCCGGGCGGCGCCACCGTGGGCTGACCATCGGGGCGGGCCTGGCAGCGCTCGTCGCTCTGGCCGGCATTTTTGTGGCCAAGAACCACGGACGACGGGCGACGACGGAATCGGCTCAAAACGCGCCGGTCCTCGCTCGGTTGCAGCCAACGGGGGAAGCCGCCGATTTGAGTCGGCGTACGAAGATCGTCGCCGACATTCCCGGGCGCACTCACTGCTTCTCGATGTTGAGCCCCAAGACGGCGCGCCTCATCTGGGGATTGCCTCGTCGGGCCGAGGATGTCGATCTCTACTCCGGTCGGCGCCATCCGTCGGATCTCGATCCGCGGTCTTATCGCGACGGTTGCCCGGAACAGTCGCCCTCCGGACGAGGATTGCTCTTTACCGCGCGGAATCAGGCCGGTACGGCCGAGATTCGACTGTCGAATATGCTCCGACGGACGCTCCGCCAGGACAATCGCCTCGGGATCGGACGCCCAGTGGCTAAGCGACGACGAATTTGTCTTTGACGTCGGTCAGGCGCACGCCGCGGTGTTTGCCCTGCCGACGATGAGCTTTGTGTTGTTGAAAGACCCCGAGTTCGGAAAGCACCACGGGATCCAAGGAAAGGTCGTCGACAGGCGGAGCAACACGATAGCCTTGTTGTTGTGCGACGAGAGCGCCAACTATGCCCTGGCGATCTATCACGGCAAAGAGTTCGAGCAGGAACGGATGCTCGTCACCCCAGCCATCCACCTCGTACAATTCGAAAAAGGAGGGGAGGGCGTCCTAGCCTCCTATCGCCTCTCGGGATCCTCGTCGGCTTTGGGACTTCTGGATTGGCGCGCCGGGAGCTTCGCGGCCATTGGCCGCTACCCGGGCTTCGACGTCGTCGGCGCCCAATTATCCGTTCCTGCCCCCGCTCCCGGCGATGTGTTGCTGGTTCGTCATCTGGCCAGCGATCTCCTGGTACTACGCCGGTGTCCGCCGGGAGAGGTTGACGACGGACGGCGAGACGTATTCCGGGGACCGGTCGCTGTCGGGAGGGTTGTTGCTGAGTAAATGGAATGGTGGCGGGGGGACCAACGTCTGGTTGCAAGGGGTTCGCGGAGATCTCAAACAACTCACGCACGGCCGCAATGATGTGGAACCGCGATTTGCGCCGGACGGTCGGAAGTGGGCTTACGTCGACTATGAAAAGAAGAGCATCGTATTGTGCTCGTTCGATGACGGCGCCTGTCAGGTATGGCCGGAGGGTGATCTGCCCTCCGCTCCGGTGGTGTCGCCGGATGGCGCAAGGCTCGCCTATGTCACGCAACTGGGTGTTCAGAAACTCAAGGTCCTGTCGATTGAGGATGGACGAGTGCGCATCTCCTGGGACGCATCTTGCTTCGGAGGAATGCCCTCCCGGTATGGTCGTCGGCGACGAAGATCTGGAGCCTCGAAACCTCGGCTGGGCACTACTCCTGGTCGGAGCGCGACATCGAGACAGGAGCGAAGACCGGCCGTCACTTCGACGTTGCAGACGAGTTGAACGCGGCGGGTCGACAGCAATGCTGGCCGAAGACGCCGGCAGCCGACTCGCCCTTTTTTCGGCATGTCAACGTCGAGAAGGCTGAGGTTTCGAGGCTCGTTCGGTTCGATTGACCCTTCCTAGGAGGGCTCTCGGAGATGCTGAAAGCCGGCTAGCACCAGAAGGTGCCGATCGGGCAGATACCGTGCGGCGCGGTGGGGACCGGTACCTTGGTCGCCGCCCCGTGGGCGAAGACGGATCCGGTGGCGGCCACGGCGGCCGAGACGACGAAAAGCGTGACGAGAGTGATCTTCTTGAGCATCGATTCCCCCTGTGGTCTGGTTGTTGCGTTCGGAAAGACGCGTCATGAGTCGACGCGTCTTCACGAGCTTCCAGGAGCAACAGAAGGACCAATGCCAAGAGCCCTAACCTCCGGGGTTTACACGGAGAAAATGGGCTTTTTCTAGTTCCGGTTTTATATCCGTTTACGCAAGCACAGTTACGCTTTAATGTTTGGGCGATCACAGTGATCACGCCCAACGAAAGCACGACGTTCGTTCCCCGCCACGAGGCGTCAGACGATCCCGTAAAGGTCCCCCTGATTTTGATCGTGGGGGACAACAAGGGGAACGTCCCCCAGGGGCGCGACAGGCTTGCGACGTTCACGGGGTCGCTGACGGTTGGACGCAGGGAGGCGACCCAGGGGGAGCCGGGGCAGTCGTCGCTGGTCCTCCAGGATCGGATGGTCTCGTCGCAGCACCTGGCGATAAGCCCGGCACCGGAGGAGGCGATCTACGAGCTGACGGATCTTTCCAGCACCAACGGCACGGTGGTCGACGGCGAGCCGGTCGAGACGACGGTCCGGCTGCGCGACGGAGCGGTCATCTTCGTGGGGAGCCACGTCCTCGTCTTCCGTATCGCGACGGTCGCGCAGAAGGCGGCGATCGAGGCCGAGTTGACGAAGCCCTTCGGGCCTGTGGCGACGGCCAATCCGGCGTTCGCCATGGTCTGCAGGAAGCTGCGCAAGTTGGCGGTGGCCGGCGAGGAGGTGCTGCTGACCGGCGAGACGGGCGTGGGCAAGGAGGTCTACGCGGGGGCGATTCACAACGCGAGCGGCCGGGGCGGCCGCTTCGTCGCCATCAACTGCGCGGCGATCCCGCGCGAGCTGGTCGAGACGGAGCTGTTCGGCTACGCGCGCGGCGCGCACTCGCAGGCGGCGATGGCCAAACCGGGCATCATTGAAGAGGCCGAAAATGGCACGCTTTTCTTGGACGAGATCGGCGAGATGGCGCCCGAGCTGCAGACCAAGCTGCTCCGCTTCACGCAGGATCGGATGCTGGCGCCCGTCGGTGGATTGCGCGCCCGGCCGATCGAAACGCGCATCGTCGCCGCGACCAGCCGGACCGCGCCGCCGTCGCAGTCGGGGAGCTCGGGGCTGCGGATCGATCTGGCGGCCCGGCTCGGCGCCGAACCGATCCTGATCCCGCCCCTGCGCGAGCGGATCGAGGATCTGGGCGCGCTGGCCAGCTTTCTCCTGGGCGGGCTGAAAAAGCCGATCGAGCTGGCGGCCTTCCAGGCGCTCTGCCTCTATTCCTGGCCCGGCAACGTGCGCGAGCTTGGCAAGGTCATGACCTCGGCGGAGGCGCTGGCGCGCGACGCCGATCGCATCGGCGTCGAGCATCTTCCGGGGACGATTCTGGCGGCGCCGAAGGCCCGCGCGTCGGCCGGCGGCCGCAGGAAGTCCCGCCCGCCGCCCGACGCCGCCGAGCTCGAGGCGTTAATCCGCCGGTTTCACGGCAACATGATGCGCGTCGCGCGCGAGCTCGACCGGAAGCCGGCGCTGGTCTATCGCTGGGCGAAACGGTTCGGCCTGAAGGCAGACGATTTTCGGGCTAAAAAAGAGGCCTGACGCGCGGCACGCAGGTTTCGGTTCACGGTAACGAAACCCAAACACTGTTCGCGCGCCGAGGTGTAACGAAATGGACGACCTTTCGCAGTTTTTGCGACCTGCCGGCGGCGGCATTCACACGGTCAGCACCGGCCGTGCCACGCGTGAAGCGTTGCAGAAGACGCTCTACGGCGCGCGGGACGAAGCGGAGATTCAGCAGCGCTGGCGCGCCGCGCTGGCCTCGATCGGCACGGCCCGGGTGGCGATCCTGGGGATCCCTTCCGACTGCGGCGCAGGGCTGGCGCGCGGCGCCGCCTTCGGGCCAGAGGCGGTGCGTGCGGCGCTCCTGCGTCAAGCGCCGGACTTCCCGGCGCGCGCGGCCGGCGCGGGCGTCGTCGACGTGGGCGACATCTTCGTCGTCCCGCAGCTCCTCAGCGACGACATGTTGAGCGACGAGCAAAAACGGCGCACCCGCGTGGCGCTCTACGGCCCGTCGGCGGCCAACGTCGATCGGCCGGTGGCGCCGCTCTCGATTGCGGAGCGGGTGGTCGATCAGTTGCTGCGCGCGCGCCCTGGATTGCGAATCTTCATGCTGGGAGGCGATCACTCCGTCACCTGGCCGGTGGTGGCGGCGATTGCGCGCCACGCGGCGGCGCCTTGGGCCATCGTTCACGCCGACGCGCACACCGATCTGCTCCCCGAGCGGTTGGGGGTGCGGATCTGCTTCGCGACCTGGGCCTATCACGCCAACGAGCTGGTCGGCCGTGGCGGGCGGCTGGTGCAGGTCGGCGTCCGGACGTCGTCGCGATCGAAGCAGCATTGGGAGTCGACGCTCGGCGTGCGGCAGTTCTGGGCGGACGAGGTGCGCGCGCGCGGTGGCGCCGTCATCGACGAGGTGATCGCCCACCTGCGCGCGCTCGGCGTGGGGAGCGTTTATCTGTCCAACGACATCGACGCCACCGACGGCGCGACGGCCCCCTCGACCGGCGCGCCCGAGCCGGACGGCCTGACGCCCGACTTCGTGCGGGCGCTCATCACCCGGGTGGGCGCGGCGTTTCCGCTCCTGGGCGCCGATCTGGTGGAGGTGGCGCCGCCGATCGGCAGCGCCGACGACTCCCGGCGCACGAGCGACGTGGCGGCCTCGTACATGCGCGCCTCGCTGGCCGTCTTGGCGGAGGCGCCGGATCTCGCCTGGACGGCGCCGGGCTCGTAAGCTACGGCCATGGCACACGAACCGGACGACGAGGAAGCAGGAGAGGCGGGGGACCCGCGGGTCGAGGCGGCTTGGCAGGCGCTGGAAGCGGGCGACGTGGCGGGGGCGCGGCGGCAGGTCGAGACGCTCGACGCCGAGTCGCCGGAGGTGCTCTTGCTGCTGGGCGCCTGTTGCCGTGAAGAGGGGGACGACGCTCAGGCGGTGGCCATCCTGCGCAAGGCAGCGGCGGCCGATCCCGAGTGGGCGACGCCGGAGCTCTGGCTGGGCGAGATCCTTGCCGCCCGGGCGGTCGCGGATTCCGGCGAGGGGCCGGAGGTGATGGCCGAGGCGCTGGTCCACGCGGAGCGGGCGCTCGATTTGGCGGAGGACGAGGGCGAGTTTCTCTCGGCGGTCGCGCTCAAGGCGGGGCTCGAGCTCGAGCTCGGCGACAGCGAAGAGGCGAAGCGAACGCTGGAGGACCTTCCGCCGCCCGAGGTGCGCCTCGACGATCTCGACCTGGCGCTGGAGATCGCGGACCTTCACCTGGCGCTCGGCGATCCGGCGACGGCGCGCGAGCGTCTGCGCGTGCTGACCACCGAGCGCCCGACCTCAGCGGATGCCTGGTATGCGCTGGGATGCGCCGCCGAAGAGCTGGGTGACGAGGCGGAGACCCGCGCCGCCTGGAGACGCGCCTGGACGCTCGATGCCGCGCCCGACGCCTCGACCTCGGCGGAGGGCGAGGCGGACCGGCTGTCGGAATCGGAGGTGGCGGCGGTGGGGGAGGCGGCGCTCGAGGAGCTGCCGGCGCGGGCGCGCGCGCTCCTGGAAGGGATGCCCGATCGTCATCGCCGAGCTGCCGGCCGAGGCGGACGTCGCCGATGGGCTCGATCCGCGGGCGCTGGGCCTCTTCACCGGCACGGCCCACGGCGACGGCGCGAGTGGCCTCGGCGGTCAGCCGGGGCTCACGCAGATCGTGCTGTTTCGCCGCAACCTCGAGCGGGCGGCCCACGACGAAGATGAGCTGCGCGAGGAGATCCGGACCACCTTGCTGCACGAGACCGGGCATTTCTTCGGCCTCGACGACGCCGCGCTGGAGGCACTGGGGCTCGGTTGACCCCGCCCGGGCGGGCGGACCTCCGGTCAGAGGCGGGGTGGCCAGGGGCGCCGTTCCTGGCGCTTTTGGACCCGCTCCTTGACAACCCGCGGGGCGGTCAGCATGATGCGCGCCCGAACCGTTTCGATTCGAGAAGGACACGACGTGGCGAATATCAAGTCATCAGAGAAAGCGAACCGCCAGCGGGTGCGGCGGACGGCCCGCAACGTGGCGCAGACGACGGCGATGCGGACGGCTATCAAGAAGCTCCGCACCGCCATCGGCGGCAAGACAACCAAGGATCTGGGACCGCTGTTGAAGAGCGCGGTTCAAGCGATCGACAAGGCGGCCTCGAAGGGGGTCATCAAGAAGGGGACGGCCTCGCGGTCCGTTTCTCGCCTGACGGTCGCGGTCGCCGCCCGCGGCGGCAAATAGATCTCCTGACTAGGCCGAGCTTTCGGCCAGCGTCTGGACCAGGCGGGCGAGCGTGATCTCCGGGTCGAGCTTGGAGGTCTTGAGATCGACGTCGGCGGCGTAGAGGCGCTCGAACGCGCGCTCGAGCGCGGCGCGTGACATGCGGCGGGCCGGGGCCAGCACGTCGTCGAGGAAGTAGGGATTGATGCCGACGCCGGCCGCTATCTCGTTGCGCGCCGCGCCCGACGCCGCCAGCTCCTTGGCGCGCCAGACCTGGCGCAGATGGCGCGCCAGCATGAACTGGATGCGCAGCGCCGGCTCTCGGTTGCGGAGCATGTTGGTCAGCAGGGCCAGGGCCCGCGCGACGTTGCCGGCGCCGATGGCCTTGGTCAGCTCGAAAATGCTGCGCTCGCGCGTCTCGGCCACCAGATCCTCGACGGCCTCGGTGCTGATCGCCTGATCGCCGGCATAGAGCGCGAGCAGATCGAGCGCCTGCGACAGGCGGCCGAGATCGGGGCCGGCGGCGGTGGCCAGCGTCTCTGCGGCGTCGGGGGCGATGGTGAGCTTGCGCGCGCGGGCCTCCGTGCGGATCCAGCCGGCCAGGGCCTGATCGCGCAGCGGCGCGAAGACATGCAGGTAGCCGCGCTTCTTGAGCGTCTGGAAGGCCTTGAAGCGGACGTCGACCTTGTCGGCTATCAAAAGGAGGCAGGTGGCCGGGTTGGGGTCCTCGACGTAGGGGACGAGCGGCTCGAGATCGGCGGCCTTGACCTCGTCGATCGCCTTGCCGACGACCAGCCGCCGCTTGGCCAGCATGGGCAGCGTGCGCGCGGTGGCCAGCGCGGCGCCGAGGCCCTTCTCCTTGAGGTCGAAGACGTCCTGGTTGAAGGAGGCTGCGGCGCCGGCCGCGGCCAGGACGGCGGCGCGGATGGCCGCCGCCGTCGCGTCGACCAGATAGCGCTCGCCGGAGAGGCAATAGACGGGATCGATCTCGCCGCGGGCCACGGCGGCGGCGATGTCGGGCGGCGGTGGTGGCGGGGCCACGCAACGGTTGTACTACAATGCGACGGCAAGACGAGATGCCGATCGCGGTTGGGTTGCTGCGCTGGTACGACCGGACGAGACGGGACTTGCCGTGGCGTCGCGCGCCGACGCCCTACAAGACGCTGGTCTCCGAGCTGATGCTGCAGCAGACGACTGTTGCCGTGGTGATCCCCTACTTCGAGCGGTTCGTCGCCCGGTTCCCCACGCTCGGGTCGCTGGCCGCGGCGAGCGAGGAGGAGGTGACCGCGCTCTGGTCGGGCCTGGGGTACTACGCGCGGGCGCGCAACCTGCGGCGGGCGGCGGTGGCGGCGGTCGCCGGGCACGGCGGCGCGCTTCCGCGGACCGAGGCGGAGCTGGGCGAGTTGCCGGGCCTCGGGCCATACACCGCGGCGGCGGTGGCGGCGATCGCCTTCGGCGCGCGGACCTTCGCGCTCGACGGCAACGGTGCGCGCGTGATGGCCCGCCTCGGGGGTGTCACCGCGTCGATCGACGAGCCGGCGACGCGCGCGGCGCTGCGCGCCGCCGGGACGCGGGAGGTCCCGGCCGCCCGCCCGGGCGACTTCACCCAGGCGGTCATGGAGCTGGGCGCCACGATCTGCACGCCGCGCAACCCGCGCTGCGACGAATGCCCGCTGCGCGCCGCCTGCGCCGCGCGCGCGGCGTGCGCCGTCGACGTCATCCCGCGCCGCTCGCGCAAGGTGGCCCGCCCGGTGGTGCGCCTGGCCTGCGCCTGCGTGACCGACGGCGCGCGCGTGCTGCTGGTCAAACGCCAGGGTGGCCTCCTGGCAGGGACCTGGTCGCTGCCGGAGGAGGTGGTGGTCACGAGCCCGGCCTTGGCGGCCGCGCGGAAGGCGGCGGCGGCGGCCGGCGTTCGCTCCTCGAAGATCGACCACCGGGGCGCCGTCCGGCACGTCTTCACCCACCGCGACGTGACGGCGGAGGTCTTCCGTTTCGACGTCGCGCGTGCCGGGCGCTCGCGGGCCGACAGCCGGTGGGTCGCGGTGGACGGCCTGGCCAAGCTGGGCGTCTCCAGCTTCGCGCGCAAGACGGTGGCGCTGGGGATGGGCCCAAAACGCGACAACATCAGGCTTCGGTCGTAGAAGGAGACGTGGTGCGGCTCGGGATTTACGTCGTTCTGTTGTTCGCCGCCTGCGCGGCAGCGGGCCAGACCGCGCCCGCGTTGCCTGGGACGTTCGGCGCGGGCGAGCCGCTCCCGGCCCCGGTGGTTCCCGAGCCCGGGAAGCCTTCCACGACGGCGGCGGCGAACGGGCCCGAGCTGCCGGCCGGCGCGACGAACGATCCGGGCGGCGACGCCGATTTCGCGCTGGCCAAGGCCCGCTTCGACGCGGGCGACCTGGCGGAGGCGCGACCCTTGCTCGAGGGCTTCGTGGCCCATCATGCGCAGCACGCGGCGCGCCCGGCGGCCGATCTGATGCTGGCGCGGCTGGCGCTGGCCCGCGGCGACGCCGAGACGGCGCGGGGGCTGCTGGAGCCGCTCACCTCGCCGCCCCCCGACGAGGGGACGGGGGCGAGCGCGCGCTACTACCTCGGCCTCGCCGAGACGCGGCTCGGGAGGTTCGCCGGCGCGCGTGAGCTCCTGCTGCCGTTCCTGCCGCCGGCGGGCGCCGCTGGCCCGGGCGACGACGCGCTGGTCGAGCTGCGCGGAGCGCTGGCCGAGGCGACAGCCGGCGCCGGCGATCCGGCGGCGGCGATCGAGCTGTGGGACGCCTACGCGCGCGGCGGCCGCGACGCCGAGAAGGCCTACGCGCGCCAGCGCATCAGCGAGCTCGCCGGCAAGCTGTCGCCGGACGCGCTGGTGCAGACCTTCCGCGCGGCGCCCGAAAAGGGGCTGGGGCGGGCGCTGCTCGGCGAGGCGGCCGCCTCGGCGTTGCGGGCGCGCGGCGACAACGCGGGCGCCACCGACGTCCTGTCGCAAACAGCGTCGGCGCGGGTGACGTTGGGGATCGATCAGCCGGCCGACCGCAACGGCGCCGCCGGTGATCCGGGGCGTCTCGGGCTGGAGCTGGCTCTCTCGGGGAGGTTCCAGCCCGTGGGCGAAGCAGCGTTGAGGGCGGCCATGCTGGCCACCGGCGCGCCGGCGACCCCCACGATGCAACTGTGCGTGCGCGACGCGGGCGGCGAGCCTGCGTCCGCGCAGCGGGCCGTCGACAGTTTGGTGCGCGACGAATCGGTGATCGGCATCGTGGTGGCGCTGGCCCCGCGCACGACGGCCGAGGAGACGTCGGCGGTCGTCACCCGCGACGGCGTGCCGACCCTGGTGCTGGAGGACCGCTCGGCCGATGTCGCCGGAACCACCTTCTATCTGCTGCATGCGGCGTCGTCCCGGGCGGCGACGCTGGCAGCGACGGCCTTGCAGCTCGGGGCGCGCGACTTCGCGATGGTCGGCCCCGACACGGCGGTGGCGATCGCGCTGCGGCGTTCGTTCAAGCAGCGGGTCGTCGAGGGGGGAGGGCGCATCACCGCCGAGGTGAGCTATCCGCCCGGGTCGACCTCATTCACCTCGGTCATCGCGGCGATCAAGAAGTCCCAGCCCCAGGTGGTGTTCGTCGGCGACGGCGCCGATCGGTTGGAGCTGATCGCGCCCGCGTTGGCCGCCGCCGATCTCTGGGCCGCCCCCTGGGGCGCTTCGCGTCCCGCGGGCTTGGCCGGCAAGCCTCGGCCTCGCAACGTGCTGCTGCTGTCGACTGCCGCTGACCTGTCGCCCCACCTCTTGCAGAGCGCTGGCCGCTACGTGCAGGGCGCGTTGCTGGCGCCCGGCTTCTACGCGGGAGCCGCCGATCCACGCGCCCGCGGTTTCGTCGACGCCTATCGGGCGGCGTATGGCCAGGATCCTCACGCCACCGAGGCGTATGCCTACGACGGCGTCAACGCCATCCGCGCCGCGCTCGCTGGCGGCGCGAAGACGCGCGGCGATCTGGCGCAGGTCCTCGCCAGCGGAACGTTCGAAGGGCTGACGGGCGCCTTGCACTTTGGCGCGAATGGGCGGCGCACCGATCCACCGCGCGTCTACGTCGTCGACGGCGCGGACATCAAGAGTCTCCGCTGACGACGCGACGCCGCCCGCGCGGCGCGCCTGGCTTCGAGGCCGCGCTGGCGCAGGCGACGATGATCCATCCGGCGTCGGCGCCGTAGGGAGAATCCGCGGGTCGCGACATCACCGCCGGGATCCCCAGGCGACAGGCCTCCCGGTAGAAGTCAGGCCCCGCGCCTTCGACGTGGTCGAGGTAGCGCAGGCAGGTGCGTTCGGCGACCTTGCCGATCAGTTGGTCGAGCAGCCCCTTGCGCCGCCTGAGCGGCAGCTCGGTCAGATTGCGTGCCTCGACGAAGGGGAGGTCGAACAGGTAGTAGGCGAGCAGGTCCGGGCCTTCGCCGGCCAGCGCCTTGGTGATGGCTTGGGGGTCGGCGTGGCCGTCGGGGCGCACGGCGGTCAGGACGCCGTCGACGACGAGCGCTCTCGAGGGCAGCAGCCGAACGGCGTCCGAGACCGGCTTCCGCAGGGCGGCCGCCGCCGGTGGCAGGGGTTTTCCATCGGGGTGGAACAGCTGCACCTCGCCATTTTCGCTGCGCGCCAGCAGCCGCTCCCCGGGGACGGAGATCTCGTGCAGCCAGCCGTCGCCCGCCACCGGGGTCCGGCGCGGCCTTGGTTTCGGCCCCCGGAGCGAGCCGACGGTGGGGATCACCCCGTCGGGCGCAGCGGCGATTTCCGAGAGGTCGAGCTGGTCCCGATTGGAGTGCCAGACGTGCGAGCGATCGGCGGCGATCTCCTCCAGCGTTCGACCGCTGGCCACGCTCTCCGGGCGCTCCTCGGTCACGATGCCGGCCGCCTCGTCGCGCGTCTGGGCGTCCTTCTCCTTGATGAGCAGCCAGCTCCGCTCGTCGTCGCGGTCGCCGGGACGGCCGCCGCGTGGCTTGATCCGGACCAGCGCGAATCCGCCCCGCAGCTTGGCACCCTTCAAGAAAAACTTTAAGTTTCCGGCGGCCAGCTGCTGGTGCGGATCGCCCTGCGGCTCCCAGGTCCCGCGGTCCCAGAGCAGCACGGCGCCGCCGCCGTACTGCCCCTTGGGGATGATCCCCTCGAAGGCGGCGTAGGCCAGGGGGTGGTCCTCGGTCCGCATCGCCAGCCGCTTGATCTTGGGGTCGAGGCTGGGCCCCTTGGGGACGGACCAGCTCTTGAGGACCCCCTCGAGCTCCAGCCGGAAGTCGTAGTGCAGCCGCGTCGCTGCGTGCTTCTGGATCACGAAGGCGCGCGCACGGCCGCCCGGCTGCGGCGGCCCCTCGGTCGCTGCTTCGCCCGGAGCCTCCTCGCCCGGCGGCTCTCGCGTGAGGGCGAAGTTTCGCTTCCGGTTGTATTCGCCAAGGCCCATCTCCAGCGCCCGTCCTATGTTAAATACCGTCTCCCCATGCGGATGTCCCAGTCTCTGATCCCCACGCTCAAGGAAGCTCCTGCCGAAGCAGAGGTTCCGTCGCACGTCTTCATGGTGCGCGGCGGCTACCTGCGCAAGGTGGCGGCCGGTATCTACTCCTTCCTGCCGCTCGGCTGGCGGGTGGTGAAGAAGGTCGAAAAGATCATACGCGAGGAGCTGGACAGGGCCGGCTGCCAGGAGGTCTTCCTGCCGGCGGTCATCCCGGCCGAGCTCTGGCAGCAATCCGGCCGCTGGGAGAAGTATGGCGCCCAGCTGCTCCGCTTCAAGGACCGCAAGGGGGCCGACTTCGTCATCGGTCCGACCCACGAGGAAGTGATCTGCGCGCTGGTGCGTGACGACGTCCGCAGCTGGCGCCAGCTGCCGCTCAACCTCTATCAGATCCAGACCAAGTTCCGTGACGAGCTGCGGCCGCGCGCGGGCCTCATGCGCGGGCGTGAGTTCATCATGAAGGACGGCTACTCGTTCCACGTCGACGAGGCCGACACGCAGCGCGAGTACAAGAAGATGTACGACGCCTACTCGCGCATCTTCACCCGCTGCGGGCTGGCCTTCCGCGCCGTCGAGGCCGACACCGGGAACATCGGGGGCTCGTCGTCGCACGAGTTCCAGGTGCTGACCGAGACCGGCGAGGACGCTCTCGTCGCCTGCGACAGCTGCGACTACGCCGCCAACGTCGAGCAGGCCGTCGCCCGCCAGATTGCCGCGACGCCGAACGCGACCGAGCCCGTGAAGAAGGTTGCCACGCCAGGCAAGCACACGATCGCCGAGGTCTCCGGCTTCTTCGGCGTCCCGCCAGAGAAGCTGGTCAAGACGCTCATCTACATCGCCGACGGCAAGCCGATTGCGGTGATGGTGCGCGGCGACCGCGACGTCAACGAGATCAAGCTCGCGAAGGCGCTCGGCGTGGAGACGCTGGCGCTGGCCGGCGACGTGGCGGTCAAGGAGATCACCGGCGCCCCGGTCGGCTTCGCCGGGCCGGTCGGCCTCGAGGTGCCGGTCTACTGCGACGTCGAGGTCGCCGCGCTGTCGAACTTCGTCGTCGGCGCCAACGAGAACGACGCCCACCTGACCGGGGTGAACGTCGATCGCGACTTCAAGCCCGCCGCCCTGGGCGACTACCGGACCACCGCGGCCGGCGACGCCTGCGCCCGCTGCCAGAGCGGGCACCTCAAGGCCTACCGCGGGATCGAGGTCGGCCAGGTCTTCTTCCTGGGCACGAAGTACTCGAAGCCGATGGGGGTGACCTTCCTCGACAGCGACGGCCAGGAGAAGCCGGCGGTGATGGGGACCTACGGCATCGGCGTCACGCGCATCGTCGCCTCGGCGATCGAGCAGAACCATGACAAGGACGGAATCATCTGGCCGGTGCCGCTGGCGCCGTTCGAGGTGATGGTCCTGTCGCTCCAGCAGGACGACCCGGCGGTCGTCGCCACCGCCCAGCGGATGTACGACGAGCTGACCGCAGCCGGCATCGACGTCCTCTTCGACGATCGCGACGAGCGGCCCGGCGTCAAGTTCAAGGACGCCGACCTGATTGGCATCCCCTTCCGGATTGCCGTCGGCAAGAAGGGGGTCGCCGAGGGGATTGTCGAGCTCAAGCGGCGGAGCGGCGCCGAGGTTCGCAAGATCAAGATCGACGAGGCGGCCAAGCTGGTTGCGACCGAAGTGGAAGGGGAGCGCAAATGATGGGTGATCCGATGAATCATCACCAAAAGTTGGCACCGCGCGAGCGGGTGATCGTGGCGCTCGACGTTCCCGACTGCGCGGCGCTCGAGACGCTGCTCGACCGGCTGGACGGTCGGCCGGCGTTCTACAAGGTCGGGCTCGAGCTGTTCGTCGCCGAGGGGGAGCGGGCGGTGGAGATGGTCCGATCGCGCGGCGGACACGTGTTCCTCGATCTCAAGCTGCACGACATCCCCGAGACGGTGGCGCGCGCGGTCGCCTCGGCGGCCCGGGTGCAGGCCGAGCTCCTCACGCTCCACACTTCGGGCGGGTACGAGATGCTGGCCCGGGCGGCCGAGGCGGCGGCGGGGCGGGTCAAGCTGCTCGGCGTGACGGTGCTGACCAGCCTGGCCGAGGACGATCTGCGGGCCGAGGGGGTGGAGCAGACGATCCCCGAGATGGTCCGCGCCCGCGCCCGCATCGCGGCCCGCGCCGGGATCGCCGGCCTGGTCTGCTCGCCGCTCGAGATCGAGGCGGCGCGCGGCGCAGCGCCTGGCCTACTGATCGTCGTCCCCGGGATCCGTCCGGCGGCGGCTCCCGGCGCGGCCAAAGCGCTCGGGCGCCAGGACGATCAGAAGCGGGTCGCCACGGCGGGGCAGGCCATCGCCAACGGCGCCGACTACCTGGTCGTCGGGCGCCCGGTGCGCGACGCGGCCGATCCGGCCGCCGCGTTCGAGGCGCTGGTCCGCGAAGTCGAAGCAGCGGTGTGAGCGACGCGCCGAAGACCTCCGGGGGCGAGGGGCGGATCGTATTTGGCGTCCGGCCGGTCGACGAGCTGGTGCGGGCGCGACCGCGCGACGTGAGCGTCATCTATGTCGCCGAGGGGACGCGCTCGGCGGAGATTGAACGGGTCGTCCAGACGGCCAAGGAACGCGGGGTGGCCGTCGAGATCCGCCCCCGTCGGCTGGTCGCCGAGCTGGCGGGCGACGCCGTTCACCAGGGGCTGGTCGCCGTCACCGGGCGATTTCGCTACGTCACGATCGACGACATCCTGGCGGTGGCGGCCGAGGCCAAGGAGCCGGCGCTGGTGGTGCTGCTCGACGGGATCACCGATCCTCACAACCTGGGCGCGATCGTGCGCAGCGCCGAAGTCCTGGGCGCGCATGGCGTGGTGATCCCGGCCAAGGGCGCCGCGCCGGTGACGGCGGGCGCGGTGAAGGCCTCGGCCGGCGCGACCGAGCGGGTCCGGATCGCCGAGGTCAACAACCTGATGCGGATCATCGACTACCTGCGCGCGCGCGGCCTGCGTGTGTTGGCGGCCGGCGCGGGCGACGGCGAGCGGATCGACGCCCTCGACCTGACGGCGCCGCTGGGATTGGTGGTGGGCGGGGAAGGGAAAGGGATCCGCGAGGCTGTGGCCCGTCGCTGCAACGGTCGTTTTCACATCCCGCAGCAGGGAGCGGTCGCCTCGCTGAACGCCTCCGTCGCCGCTGCCATCGCGCTCTACGAGACGGCGCGCCAGCGGCGCCCGGCGTAACCTCAGGCGCGTCCTCCCGACGATCCGATCAATCCTCCGACCTTGCCGACCTTGCCGACCTTGCCGACCTCGCGAGATGGCGGCATCTCCGCGGCGCATCTGATATCGTGCCGGCCCCGGAGGTTCACGTAGATGTCGTCTTCACGTATCCCTGTCGCTGTGGTGGGTGCGACCGGCCTGGCCGGACAGCAGTTCCTGGCCTCCCTGGCTGGTCACCCGATGTTCGAGATCCGCAAGCTGGCGGCGTCCAGCCGCTCGGCCGGCAAGAAGTTCGCCGACGCGGTGAAGGACGACAAGGGGGCCTCGAAGTGGCACTGCTCCGAGCCGCTCTCGGCCGAGCACGCCGCGATCACCGTCGAGGATTCGGCGCACCTGACCACCGACGGCGTGCGCTTGGTCTTCTCGGCGGTCGAGGCCGACGTGGCGAAGGAGATCGAGCCCAGGTGCGCGGCGGAGATCCCGGTCATCTCGACCGCCAGCGCCTTCCGCTACGAGCCCGACGTGCCGGTCTTTCTGCCCGGCGTGAACTGGGACCACGCCGCGCTCATCGACGTTCAACGCAAGAGGCGCGGCTGGAAGGGGTTCGTCTCGCCCGGCCCGAACTGCACCACGGTCGGCCTGGCAATGACGCTCAAGCCGCTCGATGACGCGTTCGGCGTCTCGCGCGTGATCATGACCTCGATGCAGGCGCTCTCGGGCGCCGGGCGCTCGCCGGGTGTCTCGGCGATGGACATCCTCGACAACATCATCCCCTACATTCCCAAGGAAGAAGAGAAGGTCGAGACCGAGACCCACAAGATCCTGGGCAAGCTGGTCGGCGAGGCGATCGTCCCGGCGCCGGTGACGGTGTCGTGCACCTGCACACGCGTCAACGTCATGGAGGGGCACACCGAGTCTGTCTTCGTCGAGCTGAAGAAGAAGGCTGGGCTGGAGGCGGTCAAGGCGGCCTGGCGCGCCTTCGGCGGCGAGCTGGCGGCGATGGAGCTGCCCTCGGCGCCCAAGCACCTCATCTCCGTCAGCGACGATCCGTTCCGCCCGCAGGTCCGTCTCGACCGCGACGCGGAGGGGGGCATGTCGACGGTGGTCGGCCGCCTGCGCACGGACCCGGTGCTGGCGAACGGGATCAAGTACCTGCTCGTCTCGCACAACACCCGCATGGGCGCCGCCCGCGGCGCCATCCTGGTGGCCGAGTACCTGACCAAGCGCGGCTACATCAAGTAGCGGCGCTCCGGCCGGAGTCGCTCACTCGTCGACGGCCGCGGCCTGGCCGGCCTTCTCGCGGGCCAGATCGCGGCGGCGGCGCGCGGAGGGGTCGCTCGGATCGCGCGCCACGGCGGCGTTGTATTCGCGCAGCGCCTCGCGGTAGCGCTCGAGGTGAAAGTAGACGTCGCCGACCAGCAGCCGGCCGTTGATCTCGGCGCCGGCGGCGATCGCCTGTCGCCCCTGGCGGATCGCCTCCTGGTAGTCGCCGCGGTCGAACGCCGACTGGCCGCGGTCGAGGATGGCCGTCGTATCGGCCAGGGACGCCGGCAGCGCCGGAGCGGCGGCCGCGACCTTGGTCGGGTGCGACTCGGCCGCTGCAACCTTGTCGCCCGCGGCTGGTTCGGCAGGGGCGTTCGGAATCGCCAGCGGTTGCCCGGCGGGTGCGTGCAGCAGGGCGGGCGTCGGCTCCGAGGTGACGACGTGGCGATCGCTCGTCGCCAGCCCCTTGCGGAGTGCCCCCTCGGCGACGGGCGGTGGGGTGCGGAGTGCGGGCGCCGGCGGAGCGGCAGGCCGCGGGGCGAGCGGCGCCGAGGCAACGGCCTGCGTGGGGACCGGCGCCGAGGCAGCGGCCGGCGCGGGGACCGGCGCCGAGGCAGCGGCCGGCGCGGGCATCGGCGCCGAGGCAGCGGCCGGCGCCGGTGAGGGCGCGACCGCGACCGCGACCGCGACCGGCGCGCTTGGCTCGGCCGCCGGCGCCGCGGGTGTCTTCAAGAAGTGCACGCCGGCCAGCGCGCCCGCGGCGATCAACATCGCCGCCACGACAGCCGGAACGCCGAGACGGATTCGCCGCACCGGCGTCCCCACCGAGATCGACTGGGCGATTGCCGTCTCCGCGCTTCCCAGCGGCAGCCGCGGCGTCACCACCGAGCGGCCCGAGCTGCGCGTCGGCGTGGGCGCCCCCTCGGCGGTCGTGAGGCAGGTCAGGATCTGCTCCTTGAGCGCGGTCATCGACCAGTGGCGATCGCCGGGCGCGCGGGCCAGCGCGCGCATGACCAACTTTTGGACGGCGCGCGCGAGCTCGGGGCGCAGCTCGCCGATCGGTCGCGGGTCTTCGGTCGCCTTGCGGTGCAGCACGTCGATGGCGTCTTCGCCCGCGCAGGGGGGCGTGCCGGTGAGCATCTCGTAGAGCAGGCCACCGACGGCGTAGACGTCGGTCAGCGCATCAGCCGCCTTGCCGGCCGCCTGCTCGGGGGCCATGTAGACGGGCGTGCCGATGGCGACGTCGGGACGGGTGAGCGCGGCGCCGACCGCCAGATCGAGATCCTTCGAGATCCCGAAGTCGAGCACCTTGACGAAGTCCGCCTCGTCGTTGCGGTTGACCAGCATGACGTTGGCCGGCTTGAGATCGCGGTGGACGACGTCCGCGGCGTGCGCCGCCTCGAGCGCGCGCGCGATCTGCGCCGCCACCAGGAGCGCCCGCGCCACCGGCAGTGGGCCGTTCTTGGCGATGAGCTCGTCGAGGCCGAGCCCGTCGAGGAACTCCATGACGAAGTAGAACGCGCCGTCGGGGGTGGTCCCCGAGTCGGTCACGTCGACGATGTTGGGGTGACCGATCTTCGAGGCGGCCCGCGCCTCGCGCCGGAATCTCTCCACCAGATCGGCGCTGTGGTGATAACGGGCGTGCAGGACCTTGATCGCCACCCGGCGGCCGATGTCGATGTGCTGCGCCTCGTAGACCCGCCCCATCGCCCCTTCGCCGCACAGACGCCGGATGTGGTAGCGCCCTCCCAGCGTGGTCCCGATGCGCGGATCCTGGCCGTCGCGCGGCTCGTCGGACGGCCCGCTCGGCGCCGCATCGCCTGCGCGCGAGCGCATCAGGCGGGGGGCCTGGGCGGGACCTGCCGCACCGATTCCGCCCGACAGCATCGCGCGCGAGGCGGTGATGAGCCGCTCGCGCTCCCGCTTCTCCTCGCGTGCGTCGTCGGCGAACAGCGGACGCAGGAATCCCGCCAGGCGATCGGCGTCGGTCTTGGGGGCCGTCTCGGCCAGGAAGCCGGCCAGATCGGCGCGCAGCAGCTCGGCGTTCGGGTAGCGATCCTCGCGCTCCACCGCCAGCGCGCGCATGACGATCCGATCGAGCTCGGGCGGGACGCGGCCGCTGATCTTCGAGGGCGGAACGACCTCCGGGTTGCGCGCGCGCGCCATGGCGTCCGGGTTCGGCTGGTCGTTGGTGCTGGAGATGGGGAAGAGCTGCCGGCCGGTCAGCAGCTCCCAGAGCAGGATCCCGGCGGCGTAGATGTCGACCCGCCCGTCGAGCGGCTGCCGGCGCGCCTGCTCGGGCGCCAGGTACGACAGCTTGCCGTAGACGATGCCGGGGGTGGTCCGCTCCATCTTGAGGATCGACATCGCCAGCCCGAAGTCGGTCAGCTTCACCTCGCCGGTGTACGACAGCAGCACGTTGGCCGGCGAGACGTCGCGGTGGACCAGCTTGAGGTCCTCGAAGGCGTGGGCGTAGACCAGCGCGCGCGCGACCTCCTTGAGGATGTAGACGGAGATGTCGATCGGGAAGGGGATGCGCTTTTCGGCGCAGCGGTTCCAGGTGACGAGCAGGTCCTTCCCGTCGACGTACTCCATCGCCAGGAAGATCTGTCCCCCCTCCATCCCGGCGTCGAAGACGGAGACCATGTTCCCGTGCGCCAGGCGCAACGCCACCAGCGCCTCGTCGCGGAACCGGCGCGCGGTGTCGGCGGCGACGAGGTCGGGGATGACCTGCTTTATCACGCAGAGCTTCTCCAGCCCCGGCGTGCCGGTGAGCGCCAGATAGAGCTGTCCCATCCCGCCGCGGGCGAGCGGCTTCAAGAGCACGTAGGAATCGAATCGTCGAGGAAACCCCCCAGCTCCAGTCATCCCGTCACCGGCGCATTTTACCTTGCGTCGCGTCTCATTGAGACGTGACATATTCGAAGGCCATGAACGATTTCCGGGCATCGGCGGCTTCGGCGCCCCAGGCGGCGGAGACGGCCGCGCTCCGGGGGCGCCGGATCGTCCTCGGCGTCACCGGCGGCATCGCGGCCTACAAGGCCGCCGAGCTTTGCCGGCTGCTGGTCAAGGCCGGCGCCACCGTGCGGGTGGTGATGACCGACGCCGCGACCCAGTTCATCACGCCGCTGACCCTGCAGACGCTGTCGGGCGCCCCCGTGGCGCGCGATCTGTTCGACCTCGGCAGTGAGGCCGAGATCGGCCACATCCGTCTGGCGGACGAGGCCGATCTGGTCATCGTCGCCCCGGCCACGGCGGACGCCATCGCCCGGCTGGCGGCCGGAATGGCCAACGACCTTCTGACCGCGGTCGTGCTGGCGACCCGGGCGCCGCTGCTGCTGGCGCCGGCGATGAACGTCAACATGTGGGAGAACCCGCTCACCCAGGCCAACCTCGGCCGCCTGCTGGGGCCGGCGGGGGGCGGGCGCGTGGCGACGGTCGGCCCCGACAGCGGGGAGCTTGCCTGCGGGTGGGTCGGCGCCGGGCGCCTGATCGAGCCGGCGGAGATCGTGGCGGCGGCGGCGGGGCTGCTGGCGCCGCGCGATCTCGAGGGGCGGCGGGTGGTCGTCGCGGCCGGGCCGACGCGCGAGCCGGTCGACGACGTCCGTTTTCTCGGCAACCGCTCGTCGGGGAAGATGGGCGCCGCGCTGGCGGCGGCGGCGGCGGCCCGCGGCGCGGCGGTGACGTTGCTGGCCGGGCCGGGGACGCCGAGCGTCCCGTCGGGCGGCGCCGGCCGGGTGGCGCGGATCGAGGTCGAGACGGCCGCCGATCTCGAGCGCGCGCTGGCTTCGGCCACGGCCGACGCGGACGCGGTGGTGATGGCCGCGGCGGTGGCCGACTTTCGCCCACGCGTGCGCGCGCCGGGCAAGCTGTCGCGCCGCGACGCGGGCGGAGACCTGACGCTGGAGCTGACGCCGGTTCCGGACCTGCTGGCGGGGATGGCTCGGGCGCGGCAAAACGGGCGCCCGTTCCTGATCGGATTTTCCGCCGAGATCGGCGGCGGCGCGGCGGCCGAGACGCGCGCCGCAGGCAAGCTGCGCGAGAAAGGGTGCGACGCCATCGTGGCCAACGACGTGAGCGCCCCTGGGATTGGGTTCGACGCCGACGACAACGCGGTGACCGTGCTGTTCGCCGACGGCGGCCGCGCCGACATCGGGCGTGCCTCCAAGCGCCGGGTGGCCGATCAACTGTGGGGACTGTTCGCGCCGCGCCTGCCGCCCCGGGGGACGAGCCAGGACCGGGATGGCTGATCCACGCCTCAAACACTACGCGCCGCAGGCGGTGCGCCACCTGGCGGCGGCGGGCAGCGTGATGGTGGCGCGCCAGGCGACCGCCGGCGCGCACTCGGGCCACGTCGCCCCCTGGCCGGGGGCGCCCGATCCCGACTTCCACGCCACGCTGGCGGCGGTCTGGATCTGGGCGCGCCACCAGCGCCTGTCGGGGGTGGAGAAATTCACCGTGGCCCGGACGGCAGCCTGGAGCTTCCTGCTCGAGGCCGCGGCGCGCTTCGTTCCAGACGCCATCGACAGCGCCACCGACGACGAGGCGGCCTACGACTGCGCGATGGTGCTGTGGGCGATCGCCGCGGAGCACACCCTCGGACGGATCGATCCGCGCCGGCAGGCGATCGCCGATCGCGCCGCCCGCGTGCTGTCGATGCACCTCGGCGCGCTGGAGGATCTCTCGGGGCGCGAGTTTCGCGATCCTGGTTTTCTCGCCTTCGCGCTGATCGAGTACGCGCGCGCCTTCGACGACCGCGGCCTCCTGGCGAGCGGGCGCAAGTTCGTCGAGCGGGCGTTCGGGATGAAGGCACCGGCGCCGTTCGCCCACGAACCGTCGCCGCTCGGGGGGTTGTTCGACTTCTCCTCGACCACCGCCACCCGGATCCTGGCGGTGATCGCCGCCGAAGGGAACACGCCGTTCGTAGGCGCCTGGCTGCGCGAGCGGATCGCCTCCGGGGCCCCCCGCGCCTTCGCTCCCCGCAGGCTCGACGAGAACAGCTGGAACGCCTGCGTCGCCTGGTCGCTGGGGCGTGCCTACGCCATCGCGACCGATCCGGTGTTTCTCGAGGGCTACACGGCGATCCTCGACGAGATTGAGCGGCGGGACAGCGACCACGACGGCGCCCTCGGCCGTGACCGAACGGTGCGGTTCGCCGAGGTGATGCCGACCTTCTATTACGCGCTGGCCGTCGAGGCCCTGGTGACGCCCGAGAACGCGGGCCAGGGGCGCGTCGAGGCCGGGGGCGCGCGTGGCCGATAGCGCGGACGAGCGCGAGGAGCTGCGCAGTGTGGTGGCGCAGCTCCGGACCAACCTGGCGACGCGCGGGCGTTCGGGGCTGCTGGGCGTGTCGCTCGACCCAGCCGCCGCGAGGAAGCCCGTCGCCACCGCGGCGCTGGCCCCGACCCAGCCGCCGGACTCTGTGGTCATGAAAACCCCTCGACCGAATACCCAACCGAATCAGGAAGAGCGCGACCCGGCCGCGCCGCACGGCGCTGCTGGCCTGGCGCTCGTGCGCGAGGAGCTCGGCGACTGCAAGCGCTGCAAGCTCTGCCCCACCCGCACCAACATCGTGTTCGGCGTGGGGAATCCCGACGCCCAGCTGGTGTTCGTCGGGGAGGCGCCCGGCGCCGACGAAGACGCGCAGGGGGAGCCCTTTGTCGGCAGGGCCGGGCAGCTGCTGACGAAGATGATCGAGGCGATGGGCTACGCGCGGGGCGACGTCTATATCTGCAACGTCCTCAAGTGCCGCCCGCCCGGCAACCGCAACCCCGAGCCGGACGAGGTTGCGAGCTGCGAGCCGTTTTTGAAGAAGCAGCTCGGCGCGATCCGGCCGCGCATCATCGTGGCGCTGGGGAAGTTCGCGGTGCAGTGCTTGCTGCGCGACGACGCGCCGATCAGCCGCCTGCGGGGCAACCTTCGCAGCTACGAGGGGATCCCGCTCATGCCGACGTTCCACCCCGCCTACTTGTTGCGCGATCCCAGCAAGAAGAAGCTGGCCTGGGACGATCTGAAGGCGGTGAACGCCGCGCTGGCCAAGGTCGGGGTGTTGCCGCCCCGTCCGCCGGCCGCTTGACCGCGCAGCTTTTCGTGTAGCATGGCCGCCGCATGCCGAAGTCCCCCCGGCGTTCCGCGCTCTCACGTTTTTGGCCACCTTTGTGGTACCGCTGGCGTCGCTCATCGCCCTCGGTTGCGGCGCCTCCTCGGAGGAGCTGTACGACCGGGGGCAGGCGTCGTTCAAGCAAGGGAAGCTCGAGCCGGCCGTGGCCGACCTGGAGTCGTTCGCGCTCAAGACCTGCGGTGGGGCTGGCGCGCACCAGCACTGCCGGCAGGCCTACCTGACGCTGGGCCACGCCTACGAGAAGCGCGAGGCGCCGGGCAAGGCCTGGGCCGCCTACGACGCGGCGCTGACGTTCGGGCCGCACAGCGGGGACGAATCGATAGCGAGCGATCGCGATCGGATGCGCGACATGTTGATCGCGGCGCAGCAGAAAGAGACCGGGCGCGCCCCGGTGATCATCCGTTACCGCGACGAGGTGACGGAGGAGTACACGGCGCGCTCGGTGGTCATCTCGCTCGACTTCGCGCCGATCGTCACCAAGGACAAGGATGCCGGCGAGCTGCACAGCCCCGATTTTCGCAGGCTCTACAGCGGCTCGGTCTCGGCCGGCGAGCACGTGCTGGTCGTCGAGATGGCGCACGACTGCAACCCGAACGGCGGGGCCAAGTGCGCCCGCTCGCGCGTCCACAAGGCCTGGCCCTTCAGCAGCGTCGCCCGCACGCCTGCCACGCTGGAGATCCGCGCCTTCGCCGAGAGCGGGGAGGGGGACAGCCCCTCCCGTCCCGCCCTCGAGCTCGTCTCGCGGTAGGGCACCTCCGGGGCGCCCAGCTACGGCTCGGCCTTGGCGCGCGCCGGTTCGAAGCGGCCGTCGGGGTGGAGCGCCAGCACCTCGGCCACCACCGCCGCCAGACTGGCGAGCTTGTAGGGCTTGGGTAGGATTCCGTCGAATCCCGTTCGGCGGAGCTCGGCGTCGGTGTCGTGGCGGGAGTACCCACTCGAGGCGATCGCGCGCAGGCCCGGATCGACGGTCCTGAGGCGGGCCAGCGTGTCGACGCCGCCCATGCCGCCGGCGACGGTCAAATCGAGGATCACCAGATCGAAGGGGCGCCCTTCGATCGCGGCGCGGCCGTGAAGTGCGATGGCCTCGTTTCCGTCGCCGGCGACGACGACCTCGTATCCCTCGGGCTCGAGGCCCATCTTGAGGAGGTTGCGAATCTGCGGCTCGTCATCCATGGCCAGGATCCGGGCCTGCCCGGGCGGGGAGGATCCGGCTCCCGGCGCCTCGGCCGGTCTGGGTGCCGCCGGGCCTGTCGCCGGCAACAGAAATCGAAAGGTGGTTCCGCCCGTCGCGGGGCAGTCGAAGTCGATGAAGCCGCCGTGCTGCGCGATGATCGAGCGCACCGTGGCCAGACCGAGCCCCGTGCCGGTGCTCTTGGTGGTGAAGAAGGGATCGAAGATCCGATCGCGGATGGCGTCCGAGATCCCGGGACCGTCGTCGCCGATCGCCACCTCGACGTAGCGCCCGGGGGGAAGGCGCGCCGGTTCGCGGCCGGAGAGCTCGACGTTGCGGGCGGCGATCTTGAGGTGGCCGCCGCGCGGCAGGACCTGGCGGGCGTTGAGCACCAGGTTGTCGACGACCTGCCGGATCTGCAGCGGATCGACGTCGCAGCTCTCGAGATCGCTCGGCGCGTCCAGGTCGACCGACACGCCGGAGCCGGAGAGCACGAACCGCGCGCTGCGATCGAGCAGCTCTCGCAGCGAGTGGGCCGCGGTGGCGGGCGTGCCGCCGGAGGCGAAGGTGAGCAGCTGCCCCGCCAGGCCGCGCGCGTTCTCCAACTCGGCGAACACCTCGTCGAGCAGGACGCGAGGCTCCCCGCTGGGGAGCTTCCGGCGGGTCAGATCGACCAGGCCAAAGATTCCGGTCAAGAGGTTGTTGAAGTCGTGGGCGATGCCGCCGGCCAGGATGCCCACCGCCTCCAGCTTCTGCGTCTTGTGAATCTGCTCGTCGGCGTGCGTCTTCTCGGTGACGTCGCGTACCACCAGCACCGCCCCCACCACCCGTCCCCGGCCGTCGTGAATGGGGGCCGCCGAGGCGTCGATGAGGATCTCCCGGCCAGCGCGGTTGGTGAGGAGCGCCTGGGTGATCTGGCTGCTCCCGCTCTCCCGGCCGACCAGCACGAGCCCGACGGGATTCTGATCGCAGCGGGCTGCGGCGGAAGCGTTCGCCCATGGGCATCACCTCGGCCAGCGGCCGCCGCGCGGCCTCGGCCGACTGCCAGTTGCAGAGCCGCTCGGCCACCGGATTCATCGTCAGGACCCGCCCCTCGAGATCGACGGTGACCACCCCCTCGGCGAGGCTGCGCAAGGTGACCGCCAGCTTCTCCTTTTCGTCGGCCAGCGCCGCTTCGGTCCGCTGCCGCGCCGCCACGTCGGCCGCCAGCGCCAGGTTGGCGGTCTCGAGCTCCGACGTCCGGTCGCGCACCCGCGCCTCGAGCTCGGCGTTGAGGCGCCGCACCTGATCTTCGGCGTTTCGGCGCTCGAAAACCTCGGCCCGCAGCTCGGTCGTACGCTCGGCGACCTGCTTCACCAGCACCTGTCTTTGCACCCGCATCCGCCGCACGCGGAAGCGATAGAGGCCGAGCAGCGAGAGGGCGGCGCCGAGCGTGTAGAGCGCCCGCGCCAGAGCCGTCTCGTTCCAGCGCGGCTCGATGTGCAGCGGGAGGACCGCGCCCGCCTCGCTCCAGTCGCCGTTGCCGCGCCGCACGGCCACCCGAAAGCGATAGTCCCCCGCCGGGATGCCGGTGTAGTACGCCGCCCGTCGCGATCGGGCGTCGACCCAGTCGGCGTCGTAACCGGAGAGCTGGTAGCGGAACTGCAGCTCGTCGGGCCGGGTGAGACTGGGCGCGGTGTAGCGGATCTCGATCCGCTCGCGCCCGGCGCCGATGGAGATGGCCGGGCCGAGCAGCAGCTCGCGCCCGCCGGCGATCAGATCCTCGATCTCGACGGCGGGTACCTCGGTCGGTCGTTCCAACTGGCGCGGATCGATCAGCGCGAGGCCGCGGGTGGTGGCGTACCAGAGGCCCTCGGCGGTGTGCACCTGGGCAGAGCAGCGCCAGGAGACCTCCACGCTCTTGAGCCCGTCGGCCACGGTGAAGCGGCGGGAGGCGACGGCGCGCTCCCGACCGTCGGCGGCGGCGCGCAGCTCGGCCAGGGAGATCTGGAAGATTCCGTCGTCGGCCGCCACCCACAACGACCCCAGCCGGTCGAGCTGGAGCTGCACCGGCGCGCGGTCCGGCGTCCCCTCGATCCGAGCCAGGTTGGTGACCTGGTCCCCCCGGATGCGCGCCAGACCACCCCGGGTGGCGACCCAGACATCGCCGGCATCGTCCTCGGCCAACGAATAGACGGTGTCGTGGGGGAGTCCGTCGCTGGTGCGGAAAGTGCGGCTGCCCTGGCTGTCGATCCGGAGCAGGCCCCCGCCACCGGTGCTGATCCAGAGGCGCTGCGCGCGATCGCGCATGATGCGCTGGAGGTGCATGAGCCGCTCCGGCGTCGGCACCGGCGCGAAGCGGCCCTCTCGAAACCGCGACAGCGTGCTCGTGCCGTCGCCCGCCGTCTGGGCCACCAAGAGGCCCGGTCCGTCGCCGACGATCACCGCGAACTCGCCCCCCGCGTGCTGGTAGGCCTCCCATTTTCCGTCGTGGAAACGACGAAGCTTCTGCCCTCCGATCCAGAGGCTTTGGTCCTCCGACTCGAACATCCCCAGCATTCCTTCGCCGGCGATCGTGCCGGGACGCGCGATCTGGAGGGCCCGCCCGCCGTCGTAGGCGAACACCGCCCCCGTGGCGTCGAGGACCCACAGGCCGCCGTCCTTGCGAGAGGCGACGCTCAGAATCTGGTCGCTGCCGAAGCCGGCTTCGGCGCCGACGGTGGCGAAGGCGCCGTCTTGGTATCGCTCGAGCCCGTTGCCGGTGCCGACCCACAGCGAACCGTCGCGATCCTCGGCCAGCGCCAGCACGCCTCCGGCGGCGACGACGTCGGTCGGCCTGGCCGGCGCGGCGCGCCCACCGATGATGCGCGCCAGCCGCCCGTCGTAGGTGCCCACCCACAGCGTCCCGTCGCGATCGGAGAAGAGCGCCGAAACGTCCGCCGACGGAGCGCCCTCCTGGATGTCGTGGACGACGAAGCGATCCCCGTCCTCGAGGCGCGCCAGACCCCGGCGCGTTCCGACCCAGAGTGATCCATCCCGATCGAAGGTCAGCACGCCGGCCTTCTCCGAGGGCAGCCCCTCTGCGAGCGAGTAGAGGTGCGGCCGCGCGCCGAGCGACAGCACGCCGTGATCGGTGGCGGCCCAGAGGGTCCCGTCCGGGCCGGTTTGAAGATCGTTCACCTGCGGCGGCAGCGTGGCGTCTGCCGCGTAGGCGGCGTGACGGGTGAACGCCCCGTCGCGGAATTGCCAGATTCCAGCGCCGCCCGTCCCCACCCAGACACCACCTTGCGGCCCCGGGGCGAGCGCGTAGACGAAGGGGTGCATGAGGCCGGCGCGCTCGTCGAAGAGATCGAAGTGACCGTGTTCGAAGCGGGCGACGCCACCGGCCAGCGCGGCGTAGAGCGAGCCATCGGCGACCTCCAGCAGATCCCGCGCGTGGCTGTAGTGCCCGAGGCCCAGCTGGCCTTCGTCGAACGATACGAAACGCTTCCCGTCGAACCGCACGATCGCGGGCATGGTCCCCAGCCAGAGAAAGCCGTCCTTCGTCTGGTGAATGGCGAACACCGGTCCTTCGGGGAGACCGTCCTTGGCCCCCCAACTCTCGTGGGCGTACTGAGCGACGGATCGCTCGGGGTTCAAAGCCCAGGCCGCGGGCGAAGCCAGTGCCAGCGTGAGCACGATGCCCGCGCGCGCGAGCAGCCGACGGTGCATGCCCCACGATGATACGTGAATCTTGCGAGGTCAGGCGCCCGGCGTGCAGACGCATGCCGAGGAGATGTGCACTTCTGGGTCGAGGTGCGGCGCCCGGGGGCGATGTGGGCCTCGCCGCGTCAGCGAGATGACGCGGCGGCGACCGGGGCACCGCCGGGCGCGGCCTTGGGCTTCGTTTCGACCACCTGGATGAGGCCGCCCTCGTCGACGGCGCTGCCGAGATCGAGGGCCACCCGGTCGCCGGCCCGGAGGCCACCGACGAGGCGCACCATCTGTCCGTCGTCGTCGGCGACCACCACCGGCTTGTAGTGGACGCGCTGCCCGCCGTCGACGACCGCCACCTCTGACTTGTCACCGCGCGTGACCAGGGCCTCCGCCGGGATCTCCATCAGCGGTGGCACCCGAATGTCGAGCCCCACCTGCACGTAGCTGCCGGGGAGGATCACGTGGTCGTCGTTCTGGATGTCGATCTCGGTCAGCATCGTGCGCGTCTTGGGCGACAGCTCGCCGCTCGTGCGCGTGACCTTGGCAGCGCGCGACCAGCCCGGTCGCTCGGCCACCTTGACGACCGCCGTGTCGCCCTCATGAACGAACGGCGCGCTCGACTGGTCGACGTAGACGTAGACGCGCAGCTGATCCCCCTTGGAGACCGAGACGATGGGAACGGCGCCGCTCTGGGCGTTGGCGGCGCTCTGGATCAGCGTCCCCGGATCGGCGAAGCGGGCGCTGATGACGCCGTCGAACGGCGCGCGGATCACCCGGTAGCCACGCTCGGTGCCGAGCGAGGCCTGCGTCGCGTCGGCGACGTCCGCCGAGGCCTGCCCCTGCTCCAGCTCCTGCGCCGAGACGACGCCGGCCGGGGCGAGCGCTGACAGGCGCTTGGCATTGACCCGCTTGTTGCGCGCGTCGGCCACGGCGGCGACGTACTGCGAGTCGAGCTCGGGCGCCGTGACCGTCGCGATGAGCTGGTTCTTCTTCACCCGGTCGCCCTTGTCGACCTTGAGATCGGAGAGGAAGCCGGCCACCTTGGCGTAGAGCGTGACCTCGAAAAATGGCCGCGCCTCTCCCTGCAGGGTGAGGTGGCGAACGCCGGGGGCCTGCTTGACCGTCGCCACGCGCACGCGGGGGCCGAGCTCGACCTCGGTCTCTCGCGCCTCTGCCTCGTTGCGGGTCGCGTGCTTGCGCTGCTGCCCGAGCCCGAGCACGCCGAAGACGGTGATGAGCAGGACGCCGACGCCGGCCAGATAGACCATCATCGACTTACGCCGGGGCGACATCAGGCCTGGCTCCCGGAGTGCGCGGCGGCGTCGATTCCTTCCGGCATTCCTTCCCGTTCCTCAGCCAAAAACTTCTGTTCCATGACGTGCTTGCTCGGTAACTTCACGCGCAACGTGGCGTATACCACGGGGACGACGAACAGCGTCGCGATGGTGGCGAAGCCGAGGCCGCCGATGACCGCGCGGCCGAGCGGCGCGTTCTGCTCGCCCGCCTCGCCGAGACCGAGCGCCATCGGGATCATGCCGATGATCATGGCCAGCGCCGTCATGATGACCGGCCGCAGGCGGGTTCGCCCGGCCTCCAGCGCCGCCTCGAGCGGCGTCAGCTCCTCGCGCTCGATCCGGATGTCGTTGGCGAAGCTGACCAGCAGAATCGAGTTCGAGACCGCGATGCCGACCGCCATGATCGACCCCATCAACGACTCGACGTTGATGGTGGTGTGGGTGAAGACCAGCATCCAGAGGATTCCGACCAGCGCGCCCGGCACCGCCACCATGATGATGAAGGGGTCGAGCCAGGACTGGAACAGGATCACCATCAGGCAGTAGACGAGCAGGGCGGCCAGGATGAGCCCGAGGCCGAGCATGCGGAACGACTGGTTCATGACCTGGTTCTGGCCGCGCAGCGTGATGCGCATGCCGGGCGGCAGCTTGCCGAGGCCGTCGATCCTCTTCTGGATGTCGGTGGCGACCGCGCCCAGATCGCGCCCCTCGACGTTGGCCCCCACGTCGATGACCCGCTGGACGGTGTAGTGGTTGATCTGCTCGGGGCTGCCGCCGGGGCGGAGATCGGCGATGCCGCTCAGCATCTGCGTCGGCGCCTCGGGGACGGCCGCCGGGCTGGGGGTGCCGGTGGTGCTGGCGACGGGCGCCCCGGCGGTGATCGGCGTGGCCATCACCTGATCGACCGACGCCAGCTGCGGCAGCGGCGTCTTGACCACCACGGTGTAGTTGACGTTGTTGTGCGGGTTCAGGAAGTAGGACGGCGCGACGAGGCCGCTCGACGACAGCGAGACCAGGAGGTTGTTGGCCACGTCGCGCTGGGCCAGCCCGGCCTGGGCGGCGCGCAGGCGGTCGACGTCGACCCGGAGGGCCGGGTAGTCGATCACCTGGACGATGTGCGCGTCGGCCGTGCCGGGGATCTCGGCGATGCCGTCGCGCAGCCGGCGGGCGAACTCATAGCCCTTCTGCAGATCGGCGAACTCCACCTGAACGTCGATGGGGGACGAGAGGCCAAAGTTGAGCACCTGGCTGACGATGTCGGCCGGCTGGAAATAGGCGGTCGCGCCCGGGAAGCCCTGGGCCAGCATCTTGCGGATCCGCCGCATGTAGCCGGCGGTCGGCGCGTGCTCGGGTTTGAGCGCGATCAGGATCTCGGCGTCCATCGGGCTCACGTTGTCGGTCTGGACGAACGCCAGGTTGTAGGAGACGGGGATGCCGATCATCGTGTTGATGGTCTCGATCTCGTGCGCCGGGATGATGTCGCGGATGCCGGCCTCGACCCCCGCCACCAGCGCCTCGGTCCGCTCGATGCGCGAGCCGGTCGGAGCGCGAAAGTGAAGCTTCATCAGCCCGGCGTCGACCGAAGGAAAAAAGTCGGTCCCCACCACGAACACCAGCCCCAGGCTGGCCACCGCGATGGCGGCCGCCGTCGCGATCGTGAAGCGGCGGTGGGCCAGGGCAGCCCCCAGGACAGCGGCGTAGCGGTTCTGGAGCCGCTCGAACTTCTCGTCGCGCCAGCGGTTGAAACGAACGGCGACCCGCTTCCAGCCGCCTTCGGGCAACGCCGATCCAAGCGCGTCGTGGTGCTCGCTGTGCATGAGGAGGCGCGCCAGCGCGGGGACCAGCGTCCGCGAAAGGAGGTACGAGGCCAGCATCGCCAGCACCACGGAGATGGCGAGGGGCGTGAACAGGAAGCGCGCCGGCCCCACCAGCAGCACGACCGGGAAGAAGACGATGCAGATCGCCAGCGTGGCCACGATCGCCGGCACCGCGATCTGGGAGGCGCCGTCGAGGATGGCCCGGGTGAGCGGCTTGCCCAGCATCCGGTTGCGGTGGATGTTCTCCACCTCGACGGTGGCGTCGTCGACCAGCATGCCGATGGCCAGCGCCAGCCCTCCCAGCGTCATGATGTTGATGGTGTGGCCGTAGAGGTTGAGGCCGATGATCGCCGAGAAGATCGCCAGCGGGATCGAGGTGCAGACGATCACCATGCTCCGCCAGCTGCCCAGGAAGAGGACCACCATGAGCGACACCAGCAGCGACGAGATGATCGCCTCGCGCACCACGCCGCTGATGGCGCCGCGCACGAACACCGACTGATCGAAGTCGATCTTCAGCTCCATCCCGCTGGGAGCAGCGGCCTTGATCTGGGGAAGCACGTCGCGGACGGCGTCGACCACCGCCAGGGTGGAGGCGTCGGCGTGCTTGAGGATGGCCAGATAGGTGGCGCGCCGGCCGTTGACGCGCACGATGTTGGTCTGGTCGGCGAAGGAGTCGGAGACCCGCGCCACGTCGCCCAGCAGGACCGGCGCGCCGTCGACGATCTTGACCGGGATGTTGGCGAACTCGGCCACCTCGTCCGGGGCTGGAGTTCATGAGCACGTTGTATTCGCGGCTGCCGATGCGGGCGGTCCCCGCCGGCAGGATGACGTTCGAGCTGTTGAGCGCGTTCACCACGTCGAAGGGCGAGAGCCCCTTGGCTGGAGAGCTGGCGCGGGTCGATGTCGACGTTGATCTGCCGCTGCTTGCCGCCGAACGGCGCCGGCGTCGACAGGCCGGGGATGGTGAACAGCCTGACCCGGATGAAGTTCAGCCCGTAGTCGAAGATCTGCTGCTCGGGCAGCGTCTCGCTGGAGATGGTGAGCTGCGCGACCGGGACGTTCGAGGCGTTGAACTGAATGATCGTCGGCGGCGTCATCCCCGGCGGGGCGATGCGCAGGATCGTGCTGGTGACCGAGGAGATCTGCGCGATGGCGGCGCCGATTTCCGCGCCAGGCTGAAAGTAGACCTTGAGCATGCCAATCCCGGGGATCGACTGCGATTCGATGCGCTCGATCCCGTTGACGGTGGTCGAGAAGGCGCGCTCGCTGATGAGCACCACCCGGCGCTCCATGTCCTGCGCCGAAAGCCCCGGATAGTTCCAGACCACCGCCACCACCGGGATGTCGATGGCCGGAAAGATGTCGACCACCATGCGCGTGAGCGAGAGGATCCCCATGACCAGGATCAGGAGGCACATCACGGCGACTGTGTACGGGCGCCGGAGCGCCAGCCGGACTATCCACATCTTCGGTACAAGCTCGACGGGAATCTATTCGACGAACGGCCAAGGTCAAGGACGTTGGAACCAGGGCCGACCGAAGCGCCGACGAGAGGCCACCGGGGCCCCGATTCAGCGCCCCGAGGTGGCGGTGGTGAAGAGGACCGGGGCGCCGGTCGCCTTGACGATGG
The DNA here is from genome assembly GCA_963723305.1 of uncultured Pseudomonadota bacterium. Classification (GTDB taxonomy): domain Bacteria; phylum Myxococcota_A; class Polyangia; order Fen-1088; family Fen-1088; genus JADGRB01. Next base: position 13,011 of record CAVRRT010000135.1, on the reverse strand, counting down.
CCTCGCGGGGGATCCCCTCGGCGCGGGCGACGCAGACGAAGCAGTCGCCGCCGACGTCGAAGATGCCGAGCTCGGTGATCACGCGGTTCACGCAGCCGAGGGCGGTGGCGGGGAGGCTGAGGCGGTTGACCAGCTTCGACTGCCCGTCCTTGGAGGCGTGGGTCTGGATGACCACCAGCCGGCGGGCGCCGGCGGCCAGATCCATCGCTCCGCCCATCCCGGTGATGAAGCGACCGGGGACGGTCCAGTTGGCGAGGTCGCCGTTGCAGGAGACCTCCAGCCCGCCAAGAATGGCCAGGTCGATGTGCCCGCCCCGGATCATGGCGAACGACTGCGCCGAGTCGAACATGCTGGCGCCCGGAAGCGCGGTCACCGTCTCCTTGCCGGCGTTGATGAGGCGGGCATCGATCTCGTCCTCGGCCGGGTAGGGGCCCATCCCGAGCAGCCCGTTCTCCGACTGCAGCGTCACGTTGCTCGCCGGGGAGATGTGATTGGCCACCTCGGTCGGCATTCCGATCCCGAGGTTGACGATCTGCCCCGGCTGGACCTCGGCGGCGGCGCGCCGGACCATCTCCTCGCGCGTCCAGCTCATGCGCGGACCTCGGTTGTCTTGGTCGCGCTCACGCGCGGACCTCGGTTGTCTTGGTCGCGCTCACGCGCGCCCTTTCCGGGTGCGGGTCGCTTCGGTGAGCTTCTGTCCCGTGCCGCGCGCCCGGGTGGTTCGGTGCTCGATCACGTCGCGGTGCTCGGGGACCTCGACGATGCGCTTCACGTAGAGGCCCGAGAGGTGGACGTCGTCGGGGTCGATGACTCCCTTCGGCACCACCCGATCGGCCTCGACGACGGTCACCTCCGCGGCGGTGGCGATGAGCGGGTTGAAGTTGCGGGCGGTCTTGTAGAAGCGGAGGTTGCCGAAGCGGTCGGCCACCGCGGCGCGGACGATCGCCAGGTCGGCCCGCAGCGGCCGCTCGAGCAGGTAGGAGCGCCCGTCGATCTCGCGCACCTCTTTTCCTTCGGCGACCACCGTCCCCACGCCGGTCGGCGTGTAGAAGCCGGCGATGCCGGCGCCGCCGGCGCGGATCCGCTCGGCGAAGGTTCCCTGCGGGCAGAGCTCGACCTGCACCTTGCCGGTGAGGTACTGGTCGGCGAGATCGGGGTTGCCGCCCACGAAGCTGCAGATGACCCGCGCCACCTGGCGGTTCTGCAGCAGCACGGCCAGCCCTTGCCCCTGGTTGCCGCAGTTGTTGCTGATGATGGTGAGGTTGCGGACGCCGCTTTGGGCGATGGCCTCGATGCAGGCCTCGGCGTTGCCGCAGAGGCCGAATCCCCCCGACATGATCGACATTCCGTCGCGCAGGAGGCCGGAGAGCGCCTCCGCGACGCTGGCATAGAGCTTGTCGCCAGGGGTGCGCGCGTCCTTCAAGCCAGCGCCTCGTCGAGGGCCAGGCCGAGCTCGCCCAGGGCGGCCTCGAGCTCCGCCTCGGTGATGACCAGCGGCGGCGCGAGATAGAGGAGGTTGTCGCGCTTGTGCATGTGCAGGTGGTGTTGGCGCAAGCTGGCGCTCAACCTTGCCATCGCCGCGGCCGGCAGCGGGATCTTCGTCGCTGTGCCCGAGGCCCCCGGGACGCAGAGCTCGAACGCCCAGAGGAGGCCCAGGCCCCGCGTCTCGGCGATGACCGGGCGCGGGCGTGCGAAGTCGGCCAGCCGGCCGGAGAGAAACGTGCCCAGCGCCGCGGCGCGCTCCACGAGCTTCTCGTCGCGCAGGATCTCGATGGTGGCCACGATCGCCTCACAGACCAGCGGGTGGGCGTAGCTGGTGAGGCCGCAGACCAGCAGGTGGTCGTCGAAGTGGCGGGCGATCCGCTCGCTGACGATGACGGCGCCGCCGGGGACGTAGCCGCCGGTGATCCCCTTGGCCATCGTGAGCAGATCGGGGGTGACGCCGTCGTGGTCGACGGCGAACCAGCGGCCGGTGCGGCCGAACCCGGAGAGGACTTCATCGGCGATGAGCAGGATGCCGTACCGATCGCAGATCGCGCGAATTTTCTTCCAGTAGCCGGGGGGCGGGACGAAGACACCGTTGGCGCCGACGATCCCCTCCAGGATCACGGCGGCGACGGACTCGGCACCTTCGCGCAAGAGGACCGTCTCCAGATCCTGGGCGCACTCGTGGGCGCAGGAGGTCGGCTCCTTGCCGAACGGGCAGCGGAAGCAATAGGGATCGCCCATCCGGAGCACGCCGGGAAGGCCGGGCTCGAACGGCTCGCGGCGTGGATCGCCGGAGAGGGAGAGCATCGCCAGCGTGGCGCCGTGGTAGCTGCGCGTGCGGGCGACCACCTTCTTTCGCCCGGTGAAGAGGCGCGCCATCTTGACGGCGTTCTCGTTGGCCTCGGCGCCCGACAGGCAAAAGAAGGTCTTCTCCAGCCCCTGGGGGGTCACCTCGGCGAGCAGCTGGCCCGCCCGCGCCTTGGCCGGGAAGACGGCCGTCGGATAGACCAGCAGGCCGCGCGCCGCCGCCTCCGCCAGCGTCTTTCGCATGCGCGGGTGGCCGTGCCCGAGGGCGGCGTTCCAGGTCATGCTGCCGAGGTCCCACCAGCGCGCGCCGTCGGCGGTCGAGAAGCGTGCCCCTTCGCCGCCGGTGATCTCCAGCGTCGGCGCGTTGGCCTGCGTTGACCAGGTGGTGAAGACGCGGGCCGCCTGTTCGTCGCTGAGCGCGCTCATGCCGCGGCGCTGGCCTGCGCGTCGGCCACGGCTTTGGCAAAGACGTCGACGGTCACCGCGGCCTGCGCCTCGGTCAGGATGAGCGGCGGCGAGAAACGAATCGCCTTCTTGCCGCACTCGAGCAGCAGGAGCCCCCGCCGGAAGCAGAGCTGGGCGACGGCCTCGCTCAGATCGTGAGAGGCCAGCTCGACGCCCAGCATGAGACCGACGCCGCGGACCTCGCTGACGCCGGCCGCGTCTTTCAGCCGGTCGGTCAGCATCTTCTTGAGCCGGTCGCCGACGCGCGCGGAGTTCGCCACCAGGCTCCCTTCCAAAAGCTCGATGGTGGCCAATCCGGCCGCGATCGCCACCGGGTTTCCGGCGATCGTCGAGCCGTGGCTGCCGGGCGGCCAGGTCATAATCTCCCGCGGCGCCATCATCGCGCCGAGCGGCATCCCGGAGGCGATACCCTTGGCCACCAGCAGGATGTCGGGGATGACCGCGGTGTGCTCGGCGGCGAACATCTTGCCGGTCCGTCCCATGCCGCTTTGGACCTCGTCGAACACCAGCAGGATCCCGTGCATGTCGCAGAGCGCCCGGAGCCCCGGCAAGAAATCCGCCGGCGGGACGATGTAGCCCCCTTCGCCCAGCACCGGCTCGACGACGATGGCGGCGATGTCGTCGGGGGGAGCCACCGTCCCGAACAGCTCGACGACGCTGTCGAGATCGCCGTAGGCGGCGTGAAAGACGTTGGGCAAGAGCGGGCCGAAGCCGCGCCGGTACTTCGCCTTGCTGGCGGTGAGCGACAGCGCGCCCAGCGTGCGCCCGTGAAAGCCGCCGCGAAAGGCGATGATGCCGGGCCGCTCGGTGTGATGCCGCGCCAGCTTGAGCGCCGCCTCGACCGCCTCGGTGCCCGAGTTGGTGAGGAAGGTCTGCCAGTGCTGCGCGTTGGGGCCGATCCGCTGGGCCAGCGTCCCCAGCCTCTCGCAGATCTCGCCGTAGCCGGGGTAGTGAAAGTCGGTGCCACAGATGTGAATGAGCACCTCCGCCTGCCCGGAGATCGCCGCCGCCACCGCCGGGTGACAGTGGCCGGTCGACGCCGTGGCCACCCCGGCCTCGGCGTCGAGGTAGACGTTGCCGTCGACGTCTTCGACCATGCAGCCCGAGGCGCGCCGCACCATGAGCGGATAGCAATGGATGAGCGACGGCGACAGGTGGGGGAGGGCGCGCGCGATCATCTCCCTGGCGCGCGGACCGGGCGGCTCGGTGACGACGGAGATCGGCTGCGCCGCCAGCGCGTCGAGCGCGGCCCGGGCCGTCGCTTGGGCGTTCATTGGCACACCGTCCGGCTCTGCTCGCGCAGGTAGCAGGGGACCGTGTAGAGGCCGCCGATGTTCTTGCCGGTCGAGCCGCTCCCCTTCCAGCCGCCGAACGGCTGCACGCCGGGCCAGGCCCCGGTCGTCGCGCCGGCCGCGCGGTTCACGTAGGTGACGCCGGCCTCGATGCGCTCGAAGAAGGCGTCGATCTCCTTCTGCTCGCGCGAGAAGAGCCCGGCGGTGAGGCCGAACTTGGTGTCGTTGGCCTCCCCCAGCGCCTCGTCGAGGCTGTCGACGGTCTGGACGGCGACGATGGGGACGAACAGTTCGTCGCGAATCAACTGATGGTCGCGCGGCAACCCGGCCAGCACCGTCGGGCGGACGAAGTAGCCGTGTGCGCGCACGCCGTCGGTGAGCACCGCGCCGCCGGCCCGCACGACGTCGCCGGACTGGCGCGCCAGCGCCACATAGCGCTGGTAGTCCTCGTAGCTCTGCTTCGTCGCCACCGGCCCCACGAACACCCCTTTGCCGAGCGGGTCGGCGGGGACGACGGCGTCGGCGGCGCGCGCCAGGCCGGCGAGGAGCTCGTCGGCGACGGCGCGGTGGACGTAGACCCGCGAGCAGGCGGAACACTTGTGTCCGTTCATTCCAAATGCGGATCGGTAGATCCCTTGAACCGCCTGAGCCAGGTCGGCGCTGGCCATGACCAGGGCCGGGTTCTTCCCCCCCATCTCGACGATGGCGGGCTTGGGGAACTCGCCCGCGAAGCGCTGGTAAAGCCGCTTGAACCCGACGTCGTACGACCCGGTGAAGGTCACGCCGGCGACGTCCGGGTGCTCGACGAGGCCGTCCCCCACCAGGCGCCCGCTGCCGGGCAGGCAGGTGAGCGCCTCGGGCGGCACGCCGGCGGCGTGGAAGATCTCCGCCAGCTTCACCCCGGACAGAGGCGTCTCCGACGACGGCTTGCAGACGACGGTGTTGCCCGCCAAAAGCGCGGCCGCCACCGGCGCGCCCAAGAGGGCGTAGGGGAAGTTCCAGGGCGCGATCACCGCCCAGACGCCGTAGGGGCGCAGCACGCTCACGTTCCGGTCGGTCGGCGCCAGGCGCCCCATCTCCCGGACGTAGCCCTCATTGGCGCGCATCTGGCCGGCGTAGTAGGCGAGCAGATCGGCGGTCTCCTCGATCTCCCCCAGCGCCTCGACGCGGTTTTTCCCCATCTCCAGAATCATCGCCACCGAGAGCTCGAACTTCTGCGCGCGGACGATCTCGGCGGCCCGCTCGACGATCTCCACCCGCTCCTGCCAGGACCGGGCGCTCCAGGCCGGAAAGGCGGCGCGCGCGGCGGCGACCGCGTCGCGCAGATCGGCCGCGCCGCCGGTCGCCACCCGCGCCACGACGATGCGCGTGTCAGCGGGGTCGAGGCTCTCGATGAGGCCGGCGCCGGCGCGCGTCTGACCCGCCACGCGCAACGGCGACGTCGCGCCGAGCGTGTCGCGCGCGTCGTCAATCGCCGCCGCGAACCCGGCGTCGATGGCCGGGTCGTCGGCGGAGAGACTGACGTATGTCACCTTGCTGGCGCTCATATGTTTCGACTCTCACCCGAATCGCCTCTCTAGAATAAACCAAGAACAGCCGCGCGACCGCGTTGACACCTCCATTTCGAATCCGTAGTCTGACCGCCCCCGTCAGGACGGGAGCGGAGAGAGACGAATGACGAAGGCGGAGCTCATCGAGCGTGTGTATGCGGGCAAGCGCCTGCCGCGTGATCTGACCAAAAAGACAGTTGCTCAGATCATCGATGCGGTCTTCGTAGAAATGGGCGACTACTTCATCCGCACCCGCGTCAGCCGCACCCAGGGGCCCCGCCTGACCTACCCGGGATTCGGAACGTTTTCCAAGCGCCGCCGTCCGCCGCGGATGGTGAAGAACCCCAAGACGGGCGCGCCGATCACCATTCCGCAGCAGGAGACCATCACCTTTTCGCCCGGCCAGGAGCTGCGCTCGCTGCTCAACCGGAACGGCAAGCCCGGCGGCCCACGCCGTGCCGGTCGCCGCCAAGAGCGCTTCCGGTAGCCGCTAGCCCAGTTCCGGCCAATAATAGATCGACAGATGCTCGATCCCGGCCTCGAGCTCGCCGATCTGCACATCCATGTGGGGGGCGCCGTCGCGCCGCACATCCTCTGGTCGATCGCCCACGAGCAGGGCTTCAAGCTGCCGGTATCGACCTACTGGGAGTTCCGCGACCTCGTCACCGCCAAGCCGGAGACCGTCTCCTCGCTGGACGAGTACCTGGCCATCCTGCACCACTGGACCGAGAAGATTCAGTCGTCGCCGGCGGCCATCGAGCGCTCGGTCTACGAGATCATCGGCAAGGAGTTCCGCTCGAGCGGCGTGTCGCTGATCGAGCTGCGCTTCAATCCGATGAAGCGGAACCTCGGGGGGAGCGCGACCTCGACCACATCATCCACGCGGCGCTGCGCGGGATGGACCGGGCCTGTCTGGAGTATGGCGTGCGGGCGGGCCTCATCTTCTGCCTGGCGCGCGAGTTCCCGCTGGAGCTGAACGAGATCCTGGTGAAGAAGGCGGTGAAGTACAAATCGCGCGGGGTGGTGGGAATCGATCTGGCCGGCCCCGAGGTGCACACGCTGGAGCTGGGCGCCGAGGTGTCCGGTTACCGGGATCTGTTTGCCCGGGCCCGCGCGGCGTCGCTGGGCACGACGGTTCACACCGGTGAGACGGTCCACACCGCCGCGCCGGGCGTCCTGGCCGTGCTCAGGGAGCTGGCCCCGGCGCGCATCGGCCACGGGATCGCCGCCGCGGCCAGCGAGGAGGCGGTCCGCAAGCTGGTCGAATCGGGGACGGTGCTGGAGATCTGCCCCAGCTCGAACCTGCGCACGCGCGCGGTGGCCGGACTGCCCGAGCTGGCGGCGGCGCTGCGGACCTTCGAAAATGCGGGCGTTCGCTACACCATCAACACCGACGGGCCCTACCTCCTCAACACGCATCTGCGGCTCGAATACCAGCTGCTGATCGACAACAACGTGCTCTCCGATGCCGAGGCCGAACGGAGCGTGGCCGTGGCCCGGGCCGCGACCTTCGTGCGATAGACGGTTTCGTGTAGCTTAGGGCCGGCGTGAAACTCCGGGCTCTGGCCGTCGTAGCCGCGATTGTGGTCATGGCGCTCTCCATCGTGGCGCTCCCGGCGCGCGCGGCCGACGACGCTTTCGCCTGGGCGCCGGCGCACGCACCGGCGGTGGTGCGCGGCCGGCTGACCGGCGCCCGCTTCGGCCTCCTCGGCCTCTCCGAGATTGAGGTCGAGGTCGACGATCTCTACGACGCCGCCAACCGGCAGGCGCTGCGGCTGGCCGAGGATTGGATGGCGGCCGTTCCCGGCGTCCGTGCCCTCTACGGGCCCTCCGGCCTCCTCGACATCACCGTCGACGGCAGCGGCAAGCCAAGCGCGCGGCCGGTGCTGGCGCGCGGGCAGAGCGAGAGCGCCTGGAGGGAGCTGGGCTCGGCCCGGCGGAGCCCGACGCCGGGGGGAGCGGAGACCCTCTCAGGGTCCCCCACCGAGATCGAGGGGGAGGCCGCCAGGCAGAGGATCGTCCGGCGCGCCGACGCGCTCGGCTGGTTCCTCACCGAGAACGGCCGCCGCGTGCGGTTTCTCGTCGACGCCCCCGACTGGGATCGCGTCGAGCCGGCGCTGGCCAAGGCGCTCGCGGAGTCGGGTCTCGGCGTGGTCCCCTCGCCGGGCGGTCTCGAGCCGCGGCCGCTCTGGCCCGATCCGCGGCGTCATCGGGCGCTCTTTCTGCCGCTGGGGTTCGCGGCGATCTGGGCTTTCTTCGTGATGGTCGCGGCGAGGCGGGCCCACTTTCCGCTCGGTCGCCGGCGGATTTCGCGCGCGCTGGCCGCCGCGGCCGCCGCCGCCGCGCCATTCGTGCTGATGCCGGTCTCGGGCGTGCGGCTGGCGGGCGTCCTGGCCGCGCTCGGCGCCGCGGCGATAGCGCTCGGCGGCGCGCGGGCGCGCGACAGCGCAATCACCTCGGCGCCCCGGTTCTTGCTGCCGGTGCTCTGGATTTCGGCGGCGCTCGTGCTCGAGGTGGCCGCGCTCTCGCCGCGGCTGCGGGTGGGGACGCGCCAGTGGAAGGCGACGCCGATGTTCTTCATCAGCGTGCGCGGCGATTGGACGAGCCGGTGGTGCTGCGCGAGGTCCGCCGCTTCGCCGACGATCTGCGGGCGCAGCCGGGCGTCGCCAACGCCTGGTCGATCGCCGATCTGTTCCTGGGCGTCACCTTCGAAGGGCAGGAGGCGAGCGGCATCCCCGACGATCCGGAGGAGCTGCGCCGGATCCTCATCCAGGCCGAGACCGACCCCGCGGTGCGGCTGGAGCTCTCGGCCGACCGCCGGGAGGCACTGATTGGCGTCCGATTCGACGACGATCCGACGGTCGACCGGCTGGCGATCGTGGCCCACGCCGAGCGCTACATCCGGCGCGAGCTGCGCCACGCGCTGGCCCGGATCGATTTGTCGGCGGCGGCGACCTCGCCCGTCGCCCGCCTCGTCGGCGCCGGGGTCCTGGCCGACGACGCGCGGGAGCGGGTGCTGCGGATCTGCGCCCGCTCGGGGCGGACGCTGAACCAGGCGGAGGCGCTCTCGGTCGAGCGGGTGGCCCGCGCGGCGGCGCTCATCCCGGCCGCCGATCCGCCGCGGCTCGAGGCCGAGGTGGCGGACGCGGTGCGGAGCTTCAGCAGCCACCACCCCTGGCCGCTCGGACCATCGGAGGTCGAGCGGTTGATCCTGGGCGCCAACGCCCTGGCCACCGACCCCGCGCCCGACGACGTGCGGACGGTGGTGGCGGCGGTCTATGGCGCGCGGCTGCCGGAGTCGATGTTGAACGCGACCGCGGGGGCGCTGGCGCGCCGGCTCTCCACCGTGCAGAAGCGGCACACGGCGCGGCTCGACTTCAAGGAGATGCTGTACGGCGCCGATCTGCCGACCGAAGGGGTGCTGGCGGACGAGGTGCGGAGCGCGACGCTGGAGGCGATCGGTCCGGTGGTGGGGATTCCCGTGGCGGACGAGGTGGCCGACGCGTTCAGGCTGGACGCCCAGCCCATCGGCGGCGCGCCCAACGATGAGGCGCTCTCCGAGCTCTGGAACCGGGCCTTGCGGGCGGGCCTGGTCGCGGCGGCCGGCACGATCGCGATCTTGCTGGCGCTGGTGGGGGGGCCGCGCGCGATTTTCTCGCTCCCTCTGGCGTTCGCCCCGCTGGCGGTGGCGATTGCCCCTTCGGCCATCTTGCGCGAGCCGGTCGGCCTGCCGATGCTCTCCTTCTTTGCCGGGGCGCTGGTGGGGGGCGCGCTGCTGGCGCTCATCGTGACACCCTCACGATGGGAGCACGGGTCGCGTCCGTGACCCTCCGGCGGGCGATCGCGATCGGCGCCTGCGCCGCGGTCGCCGGGTGCAGCGCGCCACCCTGGCAGATCGGCGCGCCGCTCAACGGGCACCCTTCGATCCCCCCGACCGGCGCGCGGCCCACGCCGCTGGAGGCGCGCGAGACGGCGTCGCGGGCCCGGGCGGCGGGCGAGCCGGTGATCGAGCTCGGCGCGCTGGCGGCACTGGAGCGGTCCTATCACCTGGACGCGGTCCTGCGCGCCAAGCCGACCGCCGCTGAATACGGGCGGCTGGCCGATCTGCTGCTGGCGCGGGCGGCCACCTTCAACATGCTCGGTCGGCCGATCCCCGAGAGCCGTGATCTGGAGGCCGTCGCGCGCCTCGACCCGGCGCGCGGGACGAGGTTGCTCCGGGCCCGCGCCGCCGCGGCGGCCGCCGCGGGCGACAGCTGGAAGGCGATCGACGCCCGCGACGACGCGCGCGCCGCGTTCACGCTGGCGGCCCAGCTGGGTGGCGTCTCGCCCGCCGCGGCGCCGCTTTTGCCGCCTGGCGCGCCATGGTCACCGACCCGGCTGCCGCCCGACCTCGAGAGCTGGGTGCTGAGCGGGCCTGCGCTCTCCGTGCGGCTCGTGCCGCTCGCCGCCAAATTCCCCGCCATCCTCGACGACGTCCCCCGCGCGCTCCGGTGGGCCGATCTCCTGCTCGATGAGGATCCCAGCTCCCCCGACGTGCTCGAGCTGGTCGCGCTGATCTTCGGCCGGGCGGGGCGCTTCGGCGGGACTGAGCGCATGCTGATGGAGCTGACGTTTCACACGCCCGATCGGGCGGCGGGGCTGGCACGCGGAGCGATGGTCTGGGAGCGCCTGGGGCGCCCGCGGGAAGCCTGCGCGCAGTGGATCCGCGCCGCCCGCTGGCGCGACGACCCCGAGGATCCCCTCTGGCTACGGGCGATCTCCTGTGCGCGCAAGGATCCCGGCGCCGGCAGCTGGCAGGAGATCCGCGGCTATGTCCTCGGCCGCGCCCGCCCCGAGCGTCGCGACGCGCTGGGCGCGGCTCTCGATGGATTGGTCGACGACGGGCTTCGGGCGGCGTCGATCGACGCCGGCGCAGGCCGCGACGCCGGCGCAGGCCACGACGTCGACGCAGGCCATCCGCTCCCCCCCTGATGGGACGAGCTACCGTCGGTCCAGGTCTGGCGCTGGAGCTAGCGCGGCCGCTCTTCGAAGGCGACCAGCTTGGCGCGCAGCGCCGCGAACAGCGCCGCGTCGGCCGGGTTGGCGGCCAGGTTGGTCTTCTCGCCCGGATCGCGCTTGAGGTCATAGAGCTCCCAGCGGCGATCGCTGATGCGGTGGATGAGCTTGTGGTCGCCGTCGACCATCATCGCCGCCTGATGCGGCCAGGCGGTGGCGGGCATCTGCTCGGCGTAGATCGGCGCCGGGGCGAGCGACTTTCCTTCGATGCGTGGCAAGAGGCTGCGCCCGCGCATCGCCGGCGGGATGGGCGCCCCGACGAGATCGAGCAGCGTCGGCGCCACGTCGACCAGCGCCACCTGGTCGTCGAACACGCGGGGCTTCTGGCCGGGGATGGCGATGATGAGCGGGACGCGCGTCTGCTCGTCGTAGAGGTCGGTGCCGTGGAAGAACTGCTTGTGCTCCCCCCAGGCCTCGCCGTGATCGGCGCAGACGACGACCGCCGTGGTCTTGTCGAGCCCCAGCGCCTTGAGCTCGTCGAACAGCTTCTTGACCCACAGATCGGTGAAGGCGATCTCGTAGTCGTACTTCTCCATCAGCCCCGGCACGCCGGAGAGCGAGGTGGGGAACTCCTTGTGCGGCATGTACGAGGAGTGCGGCTCGAAGAGGTGGGTCCAGAGCACGAACCGCTCGTGGTTCGCGGCGGCCACCTTCAGCCGCTCGATGACCCGAGGAACGATGCGCGGCGACGCGCTGTCCTTGTTCGACTCGGCGATGGTGCCGGCGCCGTCGTCGGACCACTCGGCGAACCCCCGGCTGATCCCGCGATCGGCCGTGAAGTAGAAGTGCGAGAAGATCCCGATCGGCTTCCACCCCGTCGCGGCCAGCACCTCGAAGAAGGTGTGGTTGGTCGGCAGCAGGTTGGGGTAGTTCACCGTCGGCTTGTCGAAGGCGATGTCGGTCGGGTAGCGGCCGGTGACGATCGACGGGAACGAGCGCGGCGTGTTCGGGGCCTGCGACCAGGCGCGCTTGAAGTAGGCGCCGCGCGCGGCCAGCGCGTCGAGCGTCGGCGTCAGCGAATGGCCGGCCGGTCGGCCGTACCCCGCGACGCCCAGCCTGTCGCCGCGGAAGGCGTCGATGGTGACGATGAGGATGTTCCCCTTGAACGCCTCTGGGCGCGGCTTGATCGGCGCGAGGGGGAGGCCCGGCGTGGCGTCGCCCGCGCTCTTCGCGGCTGCGGCGACCGGCTGGGCGTCGCCCCCTTCGCAGTCCTGGTCGATGCCGTCGCCCGGGATGTCCTCCGCGCCGGGGTAGACGTCCGCGCGCCTGTCATCGCAGTCACCACCGCCAAACCGGGCGGAGAACCCGTCGCCGTCGCGGTCGGTCAACCGGCGCGCGGTGGCCAGCAGAAACCGCAGCCCCCAGCCATGGTCGGCGACCGCTTCGAAGGCGGGTGCCCCTTCCGGCAGGCGCGCCCCGACGACGAGCCCGGCGGCCGCCCCGATGGCCACCACGAGCGGCAGCGCCAGGTCGACCACGGATGGGATTCGCGCCCGGAGCGCCTTGCCAGTCCGTGACCAGAACCAGAAGAACCCGTGCGCCTTGCCGAGCACGAGCGCCGCGGCGATGGCGTAGAGCGGCCCGAGGTCGAGCACCCGCCAGTCGGCGCGCGAGAGCGCGAAGACGAAGGCCAAGAGGCCCACCACCGACAGCGCCGCCAGCAGGAACCCCGTGGTACCGAGCGCAGGCGGGCGGGGGAGGGCACGGGCCAGGCGCCGGAAGAGCGGGAGCGCCGCGATGGCGGCGACCGCCCCCGGCAGCGCGCCGATCACGACCAGCCCGGCCGCCGCGATGGTCGCCAGCTTCTGGCTGGCCATCTTGCCGACCAGCACCCGCTGGCCGGTGGCCGAGACGACGGCCATCACCAGGACCGCGGCGAGCGCGGCCATGATCCCCGCCGCGACCGCGCGGTCGCGCTCCGGCGCGCCGGGCAGCGACTCCCACCCCGGTGGTCGCGCGTCCTCCAGCGCGTCGACCAGAAGCTGGGCCCCGAGGCCGCAGACGATGGCCGCCGTCCCGTAGAAACCGAGCGCCAGCGCCAGCACGCCGCCGGCCGCTCCGCCCCCATTGCCGGCGGTCAGCGCTGCGTCGAGCAGCCCCGCGCCGCAGATCCCAGCCAGGACCGAGGCTCCGACGGGGCGCCGCAAGCTGGGGAATCGCATCCGGAACCTAGCCAGCTAGCATGCGCGGACGCCCCTTACAACTTAACGGTAGATTCGGCCGACCGCGCGAACCGTCCTTGACGGCCAGGCGCGAATGGGGATACTGCCACCGCATGGGACGACGGGACAATCGGAAGTCGATGAAAATGCGCCGCCGTACGCGGACACGTAATCGTCGAAGGTGAACAGGCC
>CAVRRT010000134.1:0-11033 GCA_963723305.1 uncultured Pseudomonadota bacterium | reverse complement strand
TGCAAAATCAAATGATAACAAAAACCATTACGGGAATAGGGTGACCAGTATACAGGAATCGCCTTATAATACAGGAATTTAGCTTAAAATGAAAAGTACAGGAGAACGTCTTTCCTGTATATTCAAAGCATACATTTATTATACAGTTAAACCTCCCTAACTTGAACTCTCCCTATGTTGAACAACCTCTCTAACTTGAGCATGATTTTGAGACTCAACCCCTCCTTTACATTATAAATAGCATTCTCTATGTTGAACAACTCTCTAACTTGAACAAAATTTTTGGTCCCATCCTATGTTCAACTTTCGGAGGTTTAACTGTATGAAGTTTTTATCAATGAATCACTATTTTTTCAAAATATATAAGCATTACTATCAAATTAAGTGATTAAACTGTATCAAAGATCTAAATGCGTCTAAACTGTAACAAATATCTGGAAGAATCAGTAACTAAACACCTTTTTACAAAATTTATGAAATCTTTGTTGAATTGTATGAGTTTATTATCAGTAATAAAAAGTAACCAAAGTTTTTCCTATTGATTATTGCGATAGTTTTTATTTATTTTAACGACTGATAAATAAAGTTATATTCTCATTAGAGGCCGGTATCGAGACTCGATTTTCGAGTCTCGATTTTATGATCAAATCAAAGAATTTCAATTATTTTTAAAATTTTCGATAAAAAAATAATTAATTTTATTTTTTGATACAAAACCGTGTCAGTCGATAGTTATATCCCGCCGCTCGAGAAGTCGACGATCAGCGCAACGACGCCCGGAACGACGCCCACCAGCAGCCAGAGGCAGTCCATGACCATGGTGGCGCCGTCGATGACGCCGCTCTGTATGCCGCGCCGCTCGGGGTGAAGGAGGTAGCCGCACCCGACGGAACCGCTCCCCACCGTCAGCACCGTGGCAGCAGCGATGGAGCGAACAAATCGATTGGTCATCGTCGGAATCTCCTCTGGGCGGAATATGCAGATGGGCCCGACTGGTAGACTAAGCACGTGCCCCCCGACCTGCGCGATCTTTCCCTTTCCCTGGCCCCCGGCGCCGCGCGCGGCCTCCCTGTCACCATCGACTTCGAGGGAGAGCGCGTCGCCGCCTTCGCGGGGGAGCCGGTCGCCGTCGCGCTGCACGCCGCTGGCATCCAGACCCTGGCCCGCTCGCCGAAGTACCACCGCCCGCGCGGGTTTTTCTGCCTCGACGGACACTGCGCCGCCTGCCTTCTGCGGATCGACGGCCGCCCCAACCAGCGCGCCTGCCTGACGCCGGCGTGCGCCGATCTCCGCTGCGCGCGGCAGAACGCCTTCCCCAGCGCCGACGTCGACCTCCTGGCCGCCGCCGACTGGCTCTTCCCCGAGGGGATGGACCACCACACGATGATGACCGGCAGCCACACCGGCAATGCGCTGTTCCTGAAGCTGGTGCGCGAGATGGGCGGAGCGGGGACGCTCCCCGACGCGCCCGCCACGACGCGGCTGGCGGCGCTCGACGAGGCGCTCGACGCCTGCGTGATCGGCGGCGGACCGGCCGGGCTCGCGGCGGCGCGGGCCATCGCCGAGGCGGCGCCCGGCGCGCGCGTCGCGCTCTACGACGAGCAGGCGACGCCGGGCGGCTCGCTCCTGGCCGAGGCCTCCGGCGCGGCGCGCGCCGCCGCGATGGCGGCGGAGGCGCGCGCCGCCGGGGCGGAGCTGGTCCCGCGCGCGACCGCCATCGGCTACTACCCGGAGGACGAAGCGCCGGGCGGCGGACGCGGCCTGCTGGCGATCGTCGCCGGCGGCCGGCTGATGCGCGTGCGGGCGCGGCGGTACCTCTACGCGACGGGCGGGTACGATCAGAACTTGCCGTTCGCCGACAACGATCGCCCGGGCGTGATCGCGGCGCGTGCCTGCGGGCGGCTGGCGTTTCACTGGGGCGTCCGCCCGGTCGCGCCCAGGAGCAAGGTGATCATCCTCGACGGCGCGCCGACCGCGGCGCCGCTCGAGCGCGCGCTGAACGCGGCGGGCGTGGCCACCACGCGCGTCGACCTGGCGCGCGAGACCGTCGTCGCCGCCCGGGGAACGAAGCGGGTGCGCGGCCTCGCGCTCACCTCGCCGGACGGTGACAGGAAAGATCGACGGGGATCTGGTGGCGGTGGCCACGCTCCCCTCGCCCGCCTCGGAGCTGCCGCGGCAGCACGGCGCCGCCGTCGCCTTCGACGCCGGGCGCGGCGGGTTCGCCGCCGTCGTCGACGAGCGGGGCGCCACCACTGCCGCCGACGTCTTCGCCTGCGGCGACGTCACCGGCTACGCCGGCCCCGCGGCGGCCGCGCGCGCGGGGGCGAAGGCCGGCCGCGCGCTGGCCGCGACCTTGGCGCTGCTCGCGGCGCTGGTAACTCTGCCGATGCTGCCGGCCGGTTGTGCGGCGTCGCCGCCACCGGCGCCGCGCGGCCCCGACGGCAGCGGTCCCCACCGCACCGCCCGCCGTCGTCGAGCCGCCGCCCTTCGCGGCGCCGCCCCCCGCCACGCCCGAGAGCGCGGCCGACGCGCGCAGCAAGCTACGCCGGGCGATCCTCGACGCCGCCTGGACGACCGTGCGAGACAAGCATTACGACAAGACGCTGGGCGGGCTCGACTGGAGCGCCGTGCGGGCCAAGTACGAGCCGCTGGCGATCGCCGCGCCGTCCGAGGCCGCCTTCTACCGCCTGCTGAACCAGATGATCGGCGAGCTCGGACAGTCGCACATGATGATCACCGGACCGGGCGCCGAGGATGAGGTGGCCGACGACGAGACCGCCAAGCCGGGCGAGGCGCCCTCCGTGGCCCCGTCCGACACCAGCTCCACGGCCGCGCCCGAGAGCGCCCTGGGCGGACCAGTCGGCGATCCCGGCCTCACGGTGCGGATCATCGAGGGGCGTCCGACGATCACGCGCGTCCGCCCCGGCTCGTCGGCCGAGAAGCTCGGTCTTACGCCCGGGCTCATCGTCACCCAGATCGCCGGCCGCCCGCTCAGCGCGCCGCACAACTCGACGCGCGCCCTCCGCCCCGTCGAGGAGCGCTTCGAGCTGCGGCGCGCCGCCGCCCTGCGCCTCGCTGGGCTGGCCGGCACGCGGGTGACGGTCAGCTATCTCGACGAGCACGACCGGCCCGCCAAGGCGGTGCTGACGCGCGATCCGCCGCGCGGCCAGGCGCTGCAGCTCGGCCTCCTGCCCCCCATCTACCCCGAGGTGCGCGCCTACGAGATCGGCGACGTCGGCGTCATCGCCTTCAACATCTTCTTCCTCGATCCCGTGCTGGCGGACATCAAGAAGGCGATGGCGCGCTTTCAGGAGCACCACGTGCGCGCCATCGTGCTCGACCTGCGCGGCAACCCGGGCGGCCAGGGCGCGATGTCGATCCCGGTCGCCTCCCTGTTCGTGGCCGGACCGGTCAAGCTGGGCACGCTCACCTTCCGCACCTTGGCCCAGACGTTCGATGCCCGCCCGGAGCTGGGCGCGAAGCCGTTCCTCGGCCCGCTGGCGATCCTGACCGACGAGGGGACGGCCTCGACCTCCGAGATGTTCGCCGCCGGGCTGCAGGAGGCCAAGCGCGCGGTGGTGGTCGGCGACACCACGCTGGGCGCCGTGCTGCCGTCGGTGGTCGAAGCGCTTGCCGGGCGGCGCGGTCATGCAGTACGTGGTCGCCGACTTCAAGACGCCCAAGGGGGTCCTTGGTCGAGGGACGCGGCGTGCAGCCCGACAGGCGGGTGGTCGAGACCCGCGCGGCGCTGCGCACCGGCCGCGATCCGGTCCTTGACGCCGCCCTCGTCGCCATCCGAGCATCGCGCGGCCCATGACCATGAGAACGCCGACTTCGATCCTCCTCCGCGTCGCGATCGCAGCCGGCTGCGCGGTCGGCTGCGCGGCCAAGCAAACGCCGTCACCCGCCACCGCGCAGACCGCGGCGGCTCCTGCGCCGCCGGGCGCTCGCACGCCCGACGCCATCCTGGCCGACGCCGTCGAGGCGACCGGCGGAGCGGCCGCCTGGAACGCCCACAAGACGGCGCACATCAAGCTGACGGTCAGTCTGCAGGGGATGGGCATGGCCGGCCCCGCCGAGCACTTCCAGACCAACGCCAACAAGTCGCTGACCGTCACCACGCTCCCCGGCGTCGGCGCCATCCGCGAGGGGGCGAACGGGAAGGTGATGTGGTCGCAGGATCCGGTCAACGGGCTGCGGCTTCTGGAAGGGGCGGAGGCCGAGCAGGCGCGCATCGAGGCGGCCTGGAACACCGATCTCGAGGCGCCGAGCTCTTCACCAAGATCGAGACCGCCACCGATCCGCCGGCCGGGCTCGAGTGCCTGACCATGACGCCGCAAGAGCTGGGCGCCGCGATCCGCGACTGCTACGACCGCCAGACTCACCTTCAAGTATCGCAAGAAGGAACACGTGCAACCCCTCAAGGAGACGTGCCTTTTCACGCCACCGTCAGGACTGGCGTCCGGTGGGCGGATGTCAAGATGCCGTACGTCTCCGAGACGCAGGCCGGGCCGATCACGGTGGTCACCACCATCAACGAGGTCGTCTTCGACGAGCCGATCGACGACAACATGTTCGAGCCGCCGGCGCCGGGCGCGCCGTAAGGAGAACGAGCGGCGCCGTGTCGCGCAAGGTGATCCTCTGCCGCTGCGAGGACGTCACCCTGGCCGACGTCCAGCACGCCGTGAAGCTGGGGCGGGCCGACCTCGAGGAGGTCAAACGCTACACCGGCTTCGGCACCGGCCCCTGCCAGGGAAAGGAGTGCCTGCGCGAGATCGCGCGCGCGATCGCCGAGGCGGCGGGCAGCGATCCCGCCGACGCTGGCCCCCTTCACGGCCCGGCCGCCGCTGGTGCCGACCGAGCTGGCGGTGCTGGCGTCCGGCGGGCGCGCGCCGGCGGGGCTCGACGCGCCGATGACCACCCGCGCCTCGGGCGCCGGCGCCGACATCGCCGTGGTTGGCGCGGGCGTGATGGGCCTGGCGATCGCCTACAACCTGGCGGCGCGCGGAGGGCGGCGCATCGTCGTGCTCGACGGGAACTATCTGGCCTGGGGCGCCTCGGGGCGGAACGGCGGCGGCGTGCGCCAGCAGTGGTCGACGGAGATGAACGTCCGCCTCATGCAGGAGTCGACCGAGATCTGCGCCCACTTCGCCGAGGAGATGGGGATCAACGTCTGGATGCGCCGGGGCGGCTACCTGTTCCTGGCGCGCACCGAGACGGCGGCCGCGCGCCTGGAGCGGAACGTGGCGCTGCAGAACCGCTGCGACCTGCCGACGCGGATGATCGCGCCCGACGACGCGCGCGATCTGGTGCCCGAGCTCGACACCGAGCAGTTCGTCTCCGCCTGCTACAACCCGACCGACGCCATCGTCTTCCCCTGGCCGTTCCTCTGGGGTTACGCGCGCGCCGCCGAGCGCAAGGGCGTGACGATCCGGACCGGCGCGCCCGTGACCGCGATCGAGCGGCGCGGCGACGACTTCCTGCTGACGACGCCCACGGGGACGCTCACCGCCGGGCGGATCGTCTGCGCCGCCGGCGCCTGGTCACCACGCGTGGCGCGCCTGGCGGGCGGCGCCCTCCCCGACCGACCCGTGCGGCACGAGATCCTCTCCACCGAGCCGCTCAAGCCGTTCCTGAGGCCGATGGTCTCGGTGATCGAGAGCGGGCTCTACGTCTCGCAGTCGCTGCGCGGCGAGCTGGTGGGCGGCGTGTCGCTCCCCGAGGAGTCGAACCCCGACGGCGAAGTCCGTCTCGGTTCGCGGCTCGACTTCCTGACCACGATGGCGCGCGGCCTTGTCGCGCTGATGCCGCGGCTCGGGCACGTCAAGGTCGTCCGCCAGTGGGCGGGACCCTACGACGTCAGCCCGGACGGCGATCCGATCGTCGGCGAGCTGCCCGGCCTGCCCGGCTTCTACGTCGTCTGCGGCTTCGGCGGCCATGGCTTCATGATGGCGCCCGTCGTCGCCCGCCACTACGCCGCCTACCTCGACGGCGAGACGCCGCACCCCTTCTTCACAGCCTGGCGCGCCGCCCGCTTCGGCCCAAGCGGCGCGCCGCCGGCGGCCGACCGGGCCGATCACGAAGAGATGATCATCGGCTGAGCGCGGCTGAGCGCGAGCGCGACCTGCTCGCGCTGCGGTCTGGCTAGCTGCTCTTCTTGCCGTCGACGCTGGCGAAACGCCGCTCGGGCGGGATCGCCTCTAGCCGATCGCTCGCCTGCATGGTGACCATCCAGCCGGGGTATTCGGGCGGCAGCGCGCTCGCCTTGCCGAGCCGCTCGAGCTGCGACGGCGTCAGCTTCACCTCCGTGGCGGCCAGGTTGTCGCGCAGCTGGTCGTCGCTGCGCGCGCCGATGATGACGCTGGTGGTGACGGCTTGATGGAGCAGCCAGCTCAGGGCCAGCCGCGCGACCGATATCTCCTGCTCCCGCGCCACCTCGCCCAGCGCGTCGAGCACGGCGTAGCCGCGCGTCTCGTCGACGGGCGGGAAGTTGAAGCTCGCGCGGCGGGTTCCGTCTGGCTTCTTCTGGTCGCGCCCGAACTTGCCGCCCAGAAAACCGCCCGCCAGCGGGCTCCAGATGAGCAGGCCCACCTGCTCCGACTTCATCAAGGGGACCAGCTCCCGTTCGAGATCGCGGCCGGCGATCGAATAGTACGACTGGATGGTCTCGAAGCGCGCCAGGCGATCGCGCTCGCTGACCCCCAGCGCCTTCATCAGATGCCAGGCGGCGAGGTTCGAGGCGCCGATGTAGCGGACCTTCCCCGCGCGCACCAGATCGTCGAGCGCGCGCAGGATCTCGTCCCAGGGGGTGAGCGCGTCGTAGCCGTGGATCTGATAGAGGTCGACGTAGTCGGTGCCGAGCCGCCGCAGGCTCCCCTCGATCGAATCCATGATGTGCCCGCGCGAGAGGCCGACCTCGTTCGGTCCGGCGCCGACGCGGCCGCGCACCTTGGTCGCCACGATCACCTCCTTGCGCCGCGCGCCCAGCGCCCGACCCAGGATCTCCTCGGCGCGCCCCATCGAATAGGTGTCCGCCGTATCGAAGAAGTTGATCCCCGCGTCGCGACAGGCGGCCACCAGCCGATCGGCCTCCGCCTGCGCGGTGGTCCCGATCGCCTGGTAGATCCCCTCGCCACCGAAGGTCATCGTCCCGAAGCAGATCTCCGAGACGCGCAACCCCGTCCTGCCCAGCTGCCGGTAGTTCATCCCGCAAAGATGACGCCGGGGAAGCGGATCGGCCAGTCGCGACGACTAACTCTTGGGCAGCTTCTTCACCAGGCGCGAGAAGATCAGCGGGCCGAGGCTGTCGATCATCATCTTCTCCACGACCTCCTCCAGCGCCTGCCGCTGATCCGACGCCTCGTAGACAAAGCGAATCCCCATTCCGGGTTCGTGGTCGGCGGGGAGATCGGGCGGCGGCGGCGATCCTTCCTTGATCACCCAGCGGACCTCGCCGCGCAGCGCGAGCGGCGTGTCGCGCGAGGGGATCATCAGCTTGAAGAGGAAGATCGTGCCGATGTCGAGCGGCTTGTCGGTCTTGATGAACGTCCCCCCCTTGGAGATGTTCTTCGTGTAGTCGTAAAAGAAGGTGTTGAGCCGCTTGTACTCCACCTTCAGCTCGATGGGAGCCCGTGCCTCGCGACGTCGTTCTTCTTCAGTCATGATCCGCTGTTCTGGACGCAACCCAAGGTCGTTGCGAGCGTGTCGCCCATGTTAAGCCGTGCGCAAAAAGCCGTCAAACGCGCGCGCGCGCGGATCGGGCTTCGAATCGGCCGAATCGGGCTTCGAATCGGCCGATTTGGGCTTCGATTCGGCCGATTTGGGCTTCGCCCCTTGGTCTGGGGCGGTCTGCTGGCGCTGCTGGCGCTGGTCCTGGACTTCCGCCCGCTCTTCGATCTCCTCGGCTACGACTTCTCCTTCGCGATGGGGTTCGCGGCCGCGCTGGCGGGGGTCGACATCGGACAGGGGGCCCTGGCGCGCGCGCGCGCCAAAATCGGCCGGGCTCCCGTCGGGGGCGAGCTGGCGCGGGTGTTCGGTGAGGCGGCGGCGCTCGCCGCGGCCACGCTGGTCCTGCCGCTCCTGTTCGGGCTCGGCCAACGCTGCCCGGGTCCGCAACTGCAGCTTCGGCGCCGGCCTGGCCTTCTTCGCGCTGCTCCCGCTGGGCAGCGCGCTCTTCGCCGCGACGGCGGGCGTGCTGGCCGGGCTCGCCGCCGCCCGGCCGCGCCGCGGGCGGCTCCTGGCCTTCGCGCTGCCGGTGGCTTCGATCCTCTGGACCCTGCTCCGGCTCTACCGCGACCCGCCGGTGTTCGCCTTCGATCCCTTCGGTGGCTACTTCCCGGGACCGATCTACGACGAGGCGCTGCGCCCGCCGCTGACGCTGCTGCTGTTCCGGATGGCGAACCTCGTCTGGGCCGCCACCGCGATGCTGCTGGCGCTCGCCGGCGGGGGGCGGGGCTGGGATCCGCGGCGCTGGCGTCCCGGCGCGACCGCCGCGGCGCTCCCGCTGCTCGTTGCCTCGATCGTCCTCTACGCGCTCGGAGGCCGGCTCGGGTTCCACATCCGGCACGACGATCTCGGCGCGCGAGCTCGACCGGACCGAGACCACCCCCCACTTCGTCGTCCACTACGTGGGCGGCAGCAAGAGCCGCACCGACGTGGCGCTGCAGATCGAGGACCTCGAGTTCCGCTACGACCAGCTCCGCGAGACGTTCGGCGTCGAGCCAAAGCTGCCCATCACGGTGTGGGACTTCCCGAGCGCGGCAGTAAAAAAGGCGCTGGTCGGCGCGGGGGAGACGCTCTACGCCAAGCCCTGGACGCGGGAGATCTTCGTGCAGGAGCGCTTCCCGTCGACGCGCCTGCGGCACGAGATGGCGCACGTCTTCGCCGGGGCGTTCGGCGATCCGTTCTTCGGCGTGGCGCTGGCCTGGCGCTGGGGGCCGCTGCCGCACCCGGCGCTGGCGATGGGCCTCGTCGAAGGGGTGGCCGAGGCGGCCACGGTGAGCGATCCCACCGGCGACGCCACGATTCACCAGGAAGCCGCGGCGATGATCGCCGCCGGGCTGGCCCCGCCGCTCGCCGACGCGGTGGGGGCCGGGTTCAGCACGCTGGCCGGGGCGCGGGCCTACACTCTCGCCGGATCGTTCGCCGCTTTTCTGCTCGCCACGCGGGGGGCAGAGAAGCTGCGCGCGCTCTACCACTCGGCGGGAAACTTCAGCGACGTCTACCGGGTGCCGCTGCCCGATCTGGAGCGCGAGTGGCGGCAGTTCCTGACCGGGCAGCCGCTCACCACGCGGCAGCGCGCGCACGCCACCGAGGAGTTCCGCCGCCCGGCGATCTTCAGCCGCGTCTGCGCGCGGGAGCTGGCCGCGCGGGTCGCCGAGGCGCGCGGGATCGTGGCGGTCAACCCGGCCGGCGCGGTGGAGCTCCTGCGCACGACCTGCCACGACGATCCGGACGAGCCGCTCTACCGGCTGGCGCTGGCGCGGGCGGAGCTGGCGGCCGGCGCCGAGGGGGCCGCGCGCACCGCGCTCGCCTACCTGGCGCTCGACGCCAGCTTGACCGTCCCGCTGCGTGCCGAGGCCGAGGCGCTCTCGGCGGCCATCGATTTTTCGGCGCGCGACTACGCCAACGCCGAGACACACCAGCGGCGCGCGCTGGAGCTGGCCGCCACCGACGCCGATCGCCGGCAGGCGCTGGCCAAGCTCAAGGCGCTCCAGAGCCCGCCCGCGCGCGCGACGCTGGGACGCGCCCTCTTCGCCGACGTGCTCGAGCCAGACATCGATCCGGTGCTGACGTTCTACCTGCTCGCCGAGTACGCCCGCCTCTTCCCCACCGACCGCCTGGGCCCCTATCTGATCGGCCGCCAGCTCATCGGCCGCGACGCCGCCCGCGCCCTGCCGCAGCTCACGCGCGCCTGCGGCGACGAGCGCCTCGACGATCCGCGCGAGCGGCCGACGCTGGCCCCCGAGTTCGAACGCGAGTGCCGCCGCATGATCGCCGACGCCGCTTACCGGGTGGGCGACTTCGTGCGCGCGCGCGCCGCGCTGGCGCGCCTCGCCGTCGACGCCACCGAGGCCGATCGCCTGCGCGCGCTCGACATGCGGGCGCGCGTCGACTGGGCGGCCGAACGGCGCACCGGCGCCGCGGGGGCGCCGCGGTGACTGGACGCGAGTCCCGCCGAGGCGTGACAATGCGGTCAATGCGAGGCCTGCGTCTGGGGATGCCGTTCCTGGCGGTGACCCTTATCTGGTCGGGTGTCCGGTCAGGCCCGGCGCGCGCCGAGACCGCGCCGGCGCCCGCCGACGCGCCGACGCCCGCACCCGCGGCCCCGGGGACGGCGCCGCCGCCAGCGCCGACCACGCCCGCGCCGACTCCCGCGCCGACCCCGCCCACGCCGCCTGCCGCGCCGACCCCGCCGGCCGCGCCGCCGCCGCCAGCGCAGGCGTCAACCGCCACGCCACCGCCGGGCGAGCCCGCGAGCATCGCGCCCGCCTCGCCGCCGCTCACGCTGACCCCGGTTCCCCCCGCCACGCCGCCGCTGGAGCTCGATCAGACAACGGGGCATCCGGCCTCGAAGAGCCCGGCGCCGTTCTACCGCCGGGACTGGTTCTGGGGGACGGTGGGCCTCGTCGTCCTGACGACGGTGATCATCGTGGTCTCCGCCTCCACGTCGGGCTCTTCGTCGCCGCCCACCACGACGCTGGGGAATATGCATGCGTTTTAGTCGCTGCTGGCCGGCGCTGGCGCTTTTGGGGACGCTCGGCTGCTCGAGCCCGCAGTCGTTCATCGTGCTGCTGCTCGAATCGGCGACGCCGATCGTCGGCGTCACCCAGATCAGCGTGGTCGTCTCGCAGGGGGCGACCGAGATGAAGACGCTGACCTATCCCGCCGGCAACCTCACCATCGCGGCCGACGGGAGCATCAACATGGGCACGCTGTCGGTCGGCTTCTCCGGCGATCAGACCGGCGACGTCACGTTCGTCGTCACCGTCTTCGACGCCCGCGGCTGCGCCATCGGCGGGGGACCGGGAGGG
>CAVRRT010000133.1:0-17342 GCA_963723305.1 uncultured Pseudomonadota bacterium | reverse complement strand
TCTGCCCTTGTACCTTAGACGACGTATTGCTGGATGAAACAGAGGCCGGAATCTCGACTGCATTGAACGGATGGAATCATGCCTGCGCCCGCAAGGCCAGCGTCGGCGCGCGAGCAAGGTCAGCGCGCGAGCAAGGTCAGCGCGCGAGCAAGGTCAGCGCGCGAGCAAGGTCAGCGGTGGGATTCGGGCCGAGGCGCGCGCCGGCCGCGGCGGCGCGCGCTCTCACGGTGAGCCGCCGACCATGCGCAGCTCGGCGACGCTGGTCCAGGGATTGCCGCCGACCTCCGAGAGCGCGACGAAGCGGACGTAGCGGCCGGTCTGGCGGGTAAACATGACCCACTGGGCGCTGGTATCGGCGTTGAAGGTCCCGGTCGCGACCGCCGTCCCCCAGTTGGTCTTGTCGCTGCTAACGTAGAACTGATAGTCGGCCACCATCCCGTGTGTGTTGTTGTCCTGGCGGGCCACGTACTGGAAGCCGTCGAGGCCGTAGGTCGCGCCGAGATCGATCTGGATCTCGTGCGGGTGCGCCGGCGCGCTGCCGGTGTACTGCGTGTGCCAAAAGGTCGAGGTCGAGCCGTCGAAGGCGTTGGTCGCGACGTCATTCTCGGCCTGCGTCTCCTGGCTGTCTGCATAGACGAGCGACCAGCCGGTCTGGGGGATCAGCGTCTGGTCGTCGGACCAGTGCCCGGTCGTCACGTCGAGCTGCCACTCGTTGTAGTCGTTGAGGGTGAGCGACGTGCCGGAGATCTGGATCGGGATCCAGATGTACTTCGAGCTGACCAGATCGGGATCTTGCCAGCGGTCGCCGGCGAAGATGTAGCTCGTCACCTGGCTGCCAGCGTAGGGGATGACGTACGCCGACTGCGTGTCGTAGGTGGTCCCGTCGCCGAGGTTGGTGAGGCTGCTCCAGGGGCCGGCGATGTTGGTCGCCGAGGCGTACTGGGCCTGGTTCGGGTCCCAACCCGTCGCCGCCGAGGTGATGAGGTAGTAGCGCCCGCCCTGCTTGAACATCGCCGGCGCCTCGCGCTGCTTGCCGGCGAACACCGTCACCACCTGGCTCTCGATCGAGAGGTAGTCGGCGGAGAGCTGGTAGATGATCATGTCCTGGTTGTTGTTGGCGGCGGCCATGAAGTAGGCCTTGCCGTCGTCGTCTTTGAACAACGAATCGTCGCGCGCCATGTTGCCACTCGGCTGGAAGTGGCTCACCTGCGTGTAGTTCCCATCGACGGTGGCCGAGGTGAAGACCCCCGCCTGCGCCGTCGCGTAGTTCGCTCCGTCCCAGTGCAGCCACATCACGTACTGCTGGGTCGTGTCGTTGTAGACGATCTTGGGGCGCTCGATGATCCGATCGGCGGCGGCGAGATCGGTCGAGGTCTGGCGGGTGATGATCGCGTTTCGGAACTGCCAGGTCACCATGTCCTTCGAGGCATAGATGTTCACCGCGAAGAAGTTGCCCGAGTTCATCGACTTGTCCTCGCCGACCCAGTACCAGGTGTCGCCGACCTGGATGAAGCCGCCACCGTGCGCCTCGATCCGATTGCCGCTGGTGTCGTTCCAGAAGCCGCCGTTGGCGATGGTCACCCATTGGTCGGCCGCCAGCGCGCCGCCCGCGCCGCCCGAACCTGCGCTGCCGGGGCCCCCCGCCGAGCCGCCGGCGCTGTGACCGGCGCCGCCGCCGGAAGATCCGCCGGAAGATCCACCTGAGGATCCGCCGCCAGCGCCGAGGCCGCCAACGCCGCCCTTGCCACCACTCGCAGCAGCGGAACCGCCGGCGCCGCCGGTCGCGCCGCTGCTGCCGCCAATCGCCGCGCCACCCGTGCCGCCTGCGTGTCCCGCAGCCGAGCCACCGCTGCCGGGCGCGCCGCTGCCGCCTGCGACGCCCGAGGCGCCAGCCGACCCGGCGAGGCCGCCCGTCGACCCGCCGCCCGCCCCGGGTGATCCGGCGCCCGATCCGCTCTGGCTGCACCCCGCAACGAGGAGCGCGATCGCCAGCGCGGTGAGCCCGCTCGAACGAGGGAGCGATCGACCAACCATGGCCCAGGCTGTCCCGACCGGACCTTTTGGTCAATGGCCCGCGGGCCGATGGCCGGCGGTGATCAACCCAGGGAGGTGTGGCGGGCGAGGTCGTCGAAGAAGGTCACCTCCCCGGTCGCCAGATCGAGCTCGCTGCCGACGACCGCCAGCCCACCCTCGTCGGCGAGCCGCTCGATCACTTCGGAGCCGTGACGCAGGTGATTCACCGAGGCCCGGACGTTGGCCCGCATCGCCTCGCGGTGCAGGCGCACGGAGTCGCGGGCCAGATCCGTGGCCATCAGCCCCTCGATGTTCGGGCGGACGCGGTTCACGATCGACATCAGGTTGCGCGACGCCGATCCCTCGGCGCCGCTGATCGCCTCGATGGCGGCGTGGATGGCGCCGCACTGGGTGTGCCCCATGACGACCACCAGGCGCGTGCCGAAGCGCTCGGCGGCGAACTCGACGCTGCCGACCTGCGAGGGCGCGACGATGTTCCCGGCCACGCGGATGACGAACAGATCGCCGAGCCCCTGATCGAAGATGATCTCGGCCGGCGCCCGCGAGTCGGAGCAGCCGAGCACGATGGCGAAAGGGGACTGGGTGGTGGTGTCGCGCCGGCTGTGGCTGAGCATCGATTCCACGCTGCGGACGTTTTGAACGTAGCGCGTGTTCCCGTCCTTGAGGCGCGCCAGCGCATCGGCCGCGGGAATGGTCGAGTGTTCGACGGACATGGACCTCGTATACCCCAGCTCACGCCGGATTCGAATACCTGCTCGAGCCCCTTGCCGATCCGTCGGGCCGGGCTGGCCGCGGCCGGCTGGCGCAGGCCCCTCTCCGTGTCCAGGTTGTTGGGATGCCTAGAAAACTGGATGACGGCGTTCCGGAGGAGGCGACGGTCGAGCCCCGCATCCTGACGCCCGAAGAGGACGCCCGGCGAGCCGAACGGCGGCTCGACTGGCAGGAGCGCATGCATTCTCTCCGCTGGCCGCTGGCCGCCGACGCCCTCCGGCAGCCGGGCGAGCTGTCGCCCTCCCCCGAAAGACGCCACCACCAGTATCATTATCCCTCGTAGAAGCGGTCAGCCGGAAGACTCGGGACGAAAGACGATCAGCGTGACCCGACCGGTGGGTGCCCATTCCTGGGCGAAGCCCTGCAGGCTGTTTTCGCGCAGGCCGGCCGCCGGATCGAGCGTCAGCAACCGACGGTCGCGCTTGCCGATGGCCACGACGACCTCGTAGTGGGCCATCGCGCGGCCTCCCGTCATGGGCTTGGCCAGCCCGACCAGAACGGGACGTCCCTGCGCGAGCTCGGCGAACAGATCGGCAAACGTCCCCGCCACGACGAAGGCCGCCAATCCCTTGGCGCGCGCCAGGTCGCGCAGATCGCCGGCGCGTACGCCGCTGGTCCGGGCCGCATTCGACGCCAACCCGTCGGCCAGCGTCGTGCCGAGACCGAAATGACCGAGCACCATGGCCAGCGCGGCCGGACCGCAATCGAAGTCGGATCGCTGCGCGACGAATGGAACGTCGCGCGCGAAGGTCCAGGAGGGATCGGCGGCCAGCGCCGATGCCCGCTGCGGCGAGACGGTGCGCGCCTCCCCCGCGTAACAGGCAGAGGCCGTCGCTGTGAGCAACAGCAGCCAGAAGGCTGCGCGCGACGGCCGCATCATCAGATGAGCAAGATGAGAAGAATGATCACGATGACCAGCAGCGCTCCGCTCCCCAGGTAGATATAGACGCCACCTCCCTTGAAGTCCTGCAGGTCGCGCGCCTGCCGCTCGCGCGCGGCGAAGGTTTCTGCGTCAGCGCCGCGTGGCGCTGACGTCGCCCCCGGTTTCTGGGTGGTGGAGAGCGCCGGCGGAGCAGGTTCGGGGGGCAGCGATCTTGCCGAGCTCACCGCTGGAAAACACCAGACGGCCAACAACACCGCAACGACCAATCGGCGAATTCGGTTCATCTCCCCTCCGCTCGTGCTGACATGGGGGGAACCTAAGCACGACCGCAAGACGGGGAAGCCACCCGGTTTCGAATCTCGGCCGTGGATGTTTCCAAACCGCCCGCCTTCGCTGATGAAAATGGCGTCGCGTCGTTCTTGGGGCTGGGAGGGGGTTTGTCTGTAGGGCCTCGGCTGCCCATGAATACGATCGTGGACTTACTTCGGCGCGGCGCCGGCGCGCACGCGGGCGACGATGTGCTTGATCTCGTCCTCGGTGCAGCCGGCGCGGACCAGCTCCACGCTCAGCGCCGCGACCGTGGCGTCGATCCCCTCCCTGAGGCCGGCCTCGCGCCCGGCCAGAAACTCCGCGCTCTTGTAGGTGCGCGTCTGGCGTTCGGAGACGCCGAGCGGCTGCATCTCATCGAGGTGGGTCGGATCGTCCTCGAAGGCTTCTGGTGAATCGTCTTCGGGCACCATGCCCGAAGGCTACCACCGCCGGGATTGTCCTGTTGACCCCAAAACGCGGTGGGCCGCGCCGGCGGTCGAGCTCACAGAATGTTGTTGCGCTCTCTCCGGTTAGACGGCGAGCTCGCCTCCCACTGGCCCACTGGGAGGATGGGCTGGGGGGCGAGCTCGCCTGGAATCACCCGGGCGGGTAAGCCGCGGCGGCGCCCGCTCCGGTACCGCTGCGGCGCCCGCTACAGCGTGTCGATGCGGTGGTCGCGCGTCTCGCGGATGAAGATGAGGCCGATCACCACGGTGATGGAGGCGACGATCACCGGGTACCAGAGCCCGGCGAAGATGTTCCCTTTGGCGGCCACCAGCGCCGCCGCCGTGAGCGGCAGCATCCCACCGAACCAACCGTTGCCGATGTGATACGGCAGCGACATCGACGTGTAGCGAATCCGCGCCGGGAACAGCTCGACGAGGAACGCGGCGATCGGACCGTAGACCATCGTCACGTAGACGACCTGGATGAACACCAGCAGGATCAACATCGAAACGTTGATGTCCTCGGGTTTGGGTGCCGCCGGATATGCCAGCGTCTTCAGGGCCGCGCTCAGCTTGGGCTCGTCCCATCCCACGATGATGATGTCGTTGATGTGGGTGACCGGTTTGGCGACGCCCTCACCCTCCAGCGTGTCGAACGAGAGGCTGCGCTTGGAGAGAAAGTCCTGCAGGTGGTCGCAGTCGCTGTAGACGGTCTTCGGGTTGGGGAAGAGGTGCATCTGGCAGTTGCTGGCGGTCACCGTAATCTTCGTCCGCGCGGCGAAGGCCTCCAGCGCCGGGTTGGCGTAGTGGGTCATCGCCCGGTAGATCGGGAAGTAGGTGATGGCGCCCAGTAAGCAGCCGGCAATCATGATCTTCTTGCGGCCGATCTTGTCGGAGAGCCACCCGAAGAAGACGAACAGCCCAGTGCCGAGCGCCAGCGCCACCGCCAAGATGAAGTAAGCGGTCTTCCACGGCACCTTGAGCGTGCCGGTCAGGAAGAAGAGCGCGTAGAACTGCCCGGTGTACCAGACGACCCCCTGCCCGGCCGCCGCGCCGAAGAGAGCGATGAGCACGATCTTGAGGTTGGCCCAGTTGGTGAAGCTGTCCCGGAGCGGCGCCTTGCTCCCCTTGCCCTGCGCCTTCATCTGCAAAAATACCGGCGACTCGTCGAGCTTGAGCCGAATGTAGACCGACACCACCAGCAGGATGACGGAGATCAGGAAGGGAATCCGCCAACCCCACGACTTGAAGGCCGCCTCGGCCATCGACGACCGGCAGGTGCCGATCACCACCAGCGACACGAAGAACCCCAGCGTGGCGGTCGTCTGGATCCAGCTGGTGTGGAGCCCCCGTTTGTTGTCGGGCGCGTGCTCGGCGACGTAGGTCGCCGCGCCGCCGTACTCGCCGCCCAGCGCCAGCCCCTGCGCCAGCCGCAGCAAGACCAGCAAGGTGGGCGACAACATCCCGACGCTGGCGTAGGTCGGCAAGAGGCCGACCGCCGCCGTCGCCAACCCCATCACCATGATGGTGACGAGGAAGGTGTACTTTCGTCCGACCAGATCGCCGATGCGCCCGAACACCAGCGCGCCGAACGGGCGAACCAAGAAGCCGGCGGCGTAGGTCGCGAAGCTGGCCAGCAGCGCCGCGGTGGCGTTCCCCGGCGGGAAGAAGAGCGTCGCGAAGAACGGCGCCAGCGTGGCGTAGATGTAGAAGTCGTACCACTCGAACACGGTGCCGAGCGACGAGGCGAAGATGACCTTTCGGATCTCCGCCGCGCTGATCGGCGCCCCCGGTGCTGCTGTCGCTGATGCCGTGGTCATGGCGCTCACCCCCGTCCTAGAAGAAGTAGAGCTGCCACTGTAGATTGAATTGATTGTCGGCGTGCTGCCCAACCGCGGCGGTGGTGTTGCGGGTGTAGAAGGCCTTCAGGTTCGAGCCGTGCCCGAAGGGCCAGTACGCCAGCCCGCCGCCGAGGTGGCTCTGGTCGACGCTGGTGACCATGCCGGACGACGTTCCGCCCCACAGGTGCTCGGCGTGGAGGATCGGCGAGAGCTGGATGGCGGCGATGTTGTAGCCGATCTCGCCCATCACCGCGGTCTCCTTGGCGATGGCGACGAAGGTGCCGCCGTCCCAGTGCGCCGCGTTCACCTGCGCGGTGAAGACGCCCGGTCCAAGCGGCAGATCGACGAAGCCGTCGCCGGCGAAGTAATGGTAGCTGCTCTGCGTATCGCCCGAGAGACCGAAGGAGAGGATCTTCTTCTTGCCGAGGTAGGTGCCGGCGTAGAAGAACCCGGGCTCGGCGTCGAGCAGGTTGAGCTGCAGCCGGCCGACGGCGCGGAAGAAGTTGGTCGAACCGACGGTGGTCGCGGTGTCACCCACGGCCCCCGGCGTCTCGGCGTTGCGCAGGCCCTGGAAGAGACCGACGCGGTACTCGAGGTGGCCGTCGAGCACCAAGCCGCGCAACTGGACGCCCAGGTCACGTCCGACCGGGCTGGCCGAGGAACCGAGAAGCGTATTGGCGGTGCTGAGGAAGGTGAACGAGAAGTAGTCCAACGAGTAGAGCGTCCCCGCCCCCTGGACCGCGTTGTGGGCCATCGGCGGCAGCATGTAGCCGGCGTCGACCTTGAAGAAGTCGCCCGCCGCCTTCCAAGTAATGAAGGCGTCCTGCACGTTCATCCCGGGCGTCGCCTTGGTGGTGGTCGCGGCCGCCGTGGCGGTCGGCGCCTCGTTCCCCGCCAGGAAGAGGTTGGGATAGTCGGTGTCAAAGAAGTAGTCGAACGTTCCGAACAACGTTCCACCGACGAGGAGACGCGTGCGGCGGAGATAGAGGTTGTACGAATTCCCGCTGAGCTCGGTGGAGCCGAGGGACTGGAACTGCGGCTGGAACAGGAGCCCCAGCTTGATTGTGTTGCCGCTCGACGGATCGATCTTGAACGACGCTATCGGCGCGCCGATCACGCCCGAGGATCCCAGAGCGGGCGCCGCCGCCGGCGCGGGCTCGGGCGCGGCGGGCGGTGGGACCGCCGTTGGTGCCGCCCCTTGATCTCCGGACGTCACCTCGGGCGGAGGCGGCGGTGCTTCTTCCGAACGGGCGTTCCCGGACAATGCCAACAGACCAACGAAAGATGCAACGAGCGAGAGTCGCGAGATCATCTTCTCCTCCTGGGGCCGTACGGTGGTGGAGCAGCGAATCGCGAGCGCTTTTCTGCGCGCGAGTCGGCGCCACAGTCTCAGGGGTTGCCCCGAATATCTCGTCATTCCTGGCGCGCGGCTCTCATTTTTGGCGCCGCGCCGGCGACGTCGATTCAAGACAGCCCGTTCACGGCGGTGGCGTTTTGGGAAACCGAGAATGTAATTCCCGCGCCGACGGTGAACGGTGGGTGATGGCTTCGCCCGGCCTCGCTCACTCAGGCAGCGGCGCCGCGAAGGCCGCCTGGTATTTGCGCGCCAGCTCGTCGAGTCGTCCTCGCGCGCGTTGCGCGCGGTAGAGCTGCGCCAGCGTTCGCCAGGCGCCCGCGTCCTGGGGGTCGATGTGGATCGCCTCCTGCAACTGCTGCTCGGCGACGGCCTCCCGTCCGGCGCGCACCGCCAGAAGACCGAGCAGATAGTGCGCGCGCTGGGCGTACCTGTATTTGGTCACCGCGGCCTGGCAGCGTTTGGTCGCCGCGGCAGCGTGCTTGGCGCGCAGCTCGAGATCGCAGCTCAGCAGATCGACGCCGGGCGTGTCGGGGAACGCCGCCGCGAACGTGTCGAGCTGCGCCCGCGCCGCCGGGAGCTCCCCCGCCCCGATCAATTGCGCGGTGGTCCAGAATCCAGCGACGTACGCCGGCTCTCGCTCCGGGGCCAGGCCCCCCTTCGTACCGGGTGGGAGAGCGACGCGCTGGCGGGTCAGCTCCACGTCGACGGCGATCTTTTCGATCTCCGCGCCGCCGCGGGGGACCTGTCCGATCGCCTCTTCCGCGGCGGTCAGCGCGCCGATGGCGTTGGCCAGCCGGGCGGCGCGCGTCCAGGTGTCGGCGTTGGCCTTTTCTTCGCGAAGCCGTTGCAAGAGCGGGGCGAGGATCTTCCAGGCCTGGTCCGGATGCTCGGCCTTCGCGGCGGCGAGCGCGCCGTTGAACTCGTCGACGTCGGCGTTCGAGAGACCCGTCCGTGGCGGCGGCGCGCCACCTCCCTGCAGGTGACCGGCAGGGGACGAACGCAGGAACGCCAGCATCCGCGCCCGCTCACCGCTGGAGCCGACGTCGGGCGGCGCCTTCTCGAACAGCTTCAGCAGATCCGCGCGCTCGGGGAGCTCCGCCCCCGGAAGCGCCAGCCGCTTCTCGATCATCAGCGCCAGCACCTCCTTGTCGAAGGAGCTGAACCCCGTCTGCCGGTGATCGTAGCTGGGGTTCATGATCATCGATCGATCTTCCTCGTGCAGGAGGCCGGCCGTGTGCCCCCACTCGTGCAGGAACAGGACGACCTCCTTGTGTCCCTTGCGATCGGCGTACAGCCGCTGGCGCTCGTCCTCGGACAGCAGGTGATAGTCGCGATCGATCGCCTGCCCCTCCTGCTCGTCGTCCATCCCGCGGAGCAGGATGTGGCGCCCCGGAGTATCGGCCTCGCCGAGCTGGTGAAAGGAGGTCGCCACCCCGCGCGCCGGCGTGACCAAACCCAGGACCAGATCGACCTCGCGCGCCGGATCCAGCGCCTCGAGCTCCTTCAACATCGGATCGAAGGCCATCCCGACGTGCGAGCGATCCCAGCTGCGAATGCTCTCGATCTCGAACCTGACGTTGAACACCGGACCGGTGACCGCGTTGACGCGCCCGATCTGCCCGCGCAGACGGGCCTGCCAGCGCATCACCAGGCCGCGGTAGTCACTGTCGGCGTAGACCCGGAGGCGAATCAGCCGCGGCGCTCCAGTCGACGGCACGGCCGGCGTGAGATCGAGCCCCGTGGGGGCGATGTTGCCGGCCGCCTCACGCTCACGCGCGACCGGCGACTTCCAGTGCTCGAAGTCGAACATCCCAGGCTTCTTTTCTTGGGCGCGCGCGCGGCCGCCCGCCAAGGACAAGGAGAGGAGCACCGCCCCCAGGCCCAGCATCGCCAACACCCCTGCCCGCGTCATCCCGTCATCCCGTCATCCCGTCATCCCGTCGTCCCGTCATCCCGTCTTCGCGTCATCCCGTCTTCCCGACTTCGCGTCGATCGTCTTGGTCTACGTCCAACGTCCAATGTCTAGCGTCGGCCGGCAGGATCGTCCCAGGTCATCCGCCAGCCGCGGTGCAATGCACAGGTCGAACGCCTTGGGCGCGACCGCCTAGACCGGCACCTTGACGACGATCGTGCGCGCCGCCTTGTCCCCGAGGCGCTGCCGCCGCTCGCCGAAGGCGAAGGCCCAGTCGAACACGCCGAATACCCGCAGGAGATTCCGCAGGAGTGAACCCGCGAACGTGCAGGGCGCGCCGGTCTTCTGATCGACGACGGCGATGTTCACCAGCTTCTTGCCGAAGCTCTGACCGTTACCCAAACCGTCGGAGAACAGCAGGTAAGCGACGAACATCACCACGGCCGGCGTCGGGCCGACGCCGAGCGACGTGCCGATGTGCGTGCCGAGAAACATTCCGCCGCATGAAACGGCGGAGTCGAGAAAGTGGCCGGCGAACCGCTCACCGAACGTCGCCAGCGGCAGGCCCAGCGCTCGCGGCATCGCCACGGCGATCGCGCCGGCGCGGAGGTCGTATCCGCAGTCGCACTGGATCGCCGCCGGCGTGTTGGTAAGCCCGCACCTTGGACATTGCATGGGACACCCTCGCTCGCTCTGTGAGGAGAAATGATGCGCGCCCCAGCCCCGCGCCGTCAATCCGCGCCCGTTCGCCGGCGTCACCGCAAGCTGGACCGTGGTTGCGAGGCCGCCGCGGGCGTGGGGCGAGGTTGCTCTTCGTGCCGCCGTTTCGCCGCTGAGACCCGCGTTCTGCGGGCTACCAGGTGACGCGCTGTCGCCCGGTCAGGTGCCGCCAGAGTCCGGCCACCGCGGCCGCGTTCAGCACCACGAAGGTTCGTGCCAGCGCGCCGATGGCGCCCAGACGCCGTCCCGCGAGCGCCGCCAGGCAGAACACGATCTGGCCGCCGAGCAGCAGCTCGCCGACGAGACGGGCCGGTTCGTTCGGGGCCCGCGCCGTGGCCGCCGACAGCGCGAAGAGCGCCAGCAGCAGCCAGGGAGCCAGCAGACGGAGAACCTTGTGCGACAGCGTCTCGAACCAGAGCGGGTTGGCGAACGGCGAGAGCAAGGCAGGCAGGCGACCGAACAGCTGATAGTTCCCGCTCAGCGTGCGCACCTTGCGCTGGAACTCGCGGTCGTCGTCGAAGGCCGTGTCGTAGGCGCGGGCGCTCTCGACGAAGGCCACCCGCTTGCCCGCCAGCACGAGGCGCATCGGAATCCACACATCGTCGAGGATCAGATCCGCCGAAAGCGGCGCGAAATCGGCGCGCCTCATCATCGCGATCGCGCCGGTCATGCCGACGACGCCGCGGAATTGCGCCTCCTGGGACCGGATCCAGCGCTCGTACTTCCAGTAGGCGCCGCCTCCCGTCTTCCCGCTGAGCCGCAGCTCCCCCGTCGCGCACCCGACGGTGGGATCGTCGAGCGCGGCCGCGAGATCACGGACCGCGGTTGACGACAGCGGCTGCCGGACGTCGTTCAGCAGCAGGAGCTCGCCGCGGGCGGCGGCGGCGAGCAGGTTGAGCCCCGAAGGCTTGCCGAGCCGCGACGCCTCGCCGAAGATCCGGATGCGCCCGGACGCCCCCGGCGTCGCCGCGAGGGCGCGCGCAATCGCCTCGGAGTCGTCGGTGCAGCCGTCGCAGTAGATGAGGATGTCGAGGCGGTCGGCCGGATACTCCTGGGCCAGCAGGCTCTCCACCTTTGCCGGCAGGTAGCTCGCTCCGTTGGTGACCGGCAGGCAAATGCTCACGCTCTTCGGCCGGGACGAATCGGGCATCACCGCCGGGCGCCGCGGAGCGAGGCGGGCAAGGAGACCGATCGCCATCGGATACCCGAGGTAGGTGTACGCCACCAGGGCGAGGGCGAGGAGCGTGGCAGCCAGCATCGGGGCAGTTCAGTCCAGGCATCCCGATACCGGCGGCTCGAGCCCGACCGCTCCTGGCACTCTTCGCGCTCCCAGCCTCATAGCGCCATTAAACGCCGACCCTCGCTCCCACGGCAACTGCCGCGGACCGCCGCTGGAAGTCCTGGCCGCTCATGGTTCCCGGGATTCGGTTATCCCAAAATGCAGATCGCGCGCACTGGTCGTCGTCATTCCTTGGGTCCGGTGTAGCATGCGGCGTGGACGCGCAGAGCGCTCCCGGACACGGCGACCGCCCTCGCCTCGTCGCGCTCGCGGCCTGCTTCGCGGTGTCGCTCGCGCTCTACGGCCTGCTGGCCGTCCTGCTTGGGAGCCCGCCGGCCGGGTGCGAAGGCTGGGTCGGGTTCTCGCTCCCCTCGGCGCCCCTGTTCCGGGCATTCACCGGATTGCCACCGCTCGCGCTCACGTCTGCGGCCTTCAGCGGCGCGCTCGCGGCGACGCTGGTCGCGCTGTGGCTCCTGCTCGGTGCGGCAGTGCTGGTCCTCCGCGGGGTCGCCGGCGCGGCCGCTCGCCGCCAGGCGCGTGCGATCGTGATCGCTGGCGCGGTCGTGATGTTGGGGTTGGTCGTGGTCGCCGCGCCGCCGCTGCTGTCGACCGATCTCTACCGCCAGGCAATCTACGGCCGGATGGTGCTGCACGGGATCAACCCCTACGCCACGCTGGCATCGGCGGTGCGCGATCCGCTGCAAGCGCTCGCCACGCAGACGACGGCGACGACGACGTATGGGCCCGCTTACACCTGGCTCTCCGCGCTGACCGTGGCGCTGTTTCCGTCGAACCCGCTCGGCGTCGCACTCGGCTGGAAGACGATGTCGGCGCTCGCCGCGCTCGGCTGCGCGCTGCTGGCGGCGCCGGTGGCGCGTGCGCTCGCGGGCAGTGGCTCCGAGCGGCACGCCGACGAGGCGCGGCTCTGGTTGGCCTGGAACCCGTTGATCGTCGTCGAGGCGGCCGGCAGTGGTCACACCGAGAGCCTGATGATGCTGCCGGCGCTGGCCGGCCTCCTGCTGCTCGCGCGCGGGCGCCCCTTGCGCGGGGCGGCGCTGCTGGCCGTCTCGACCCTGGTGAAGTGGGTGACCGGCGTTCTGCTTCTGCTCGCGGCGTTGCGGGAGCTGCGCAGCGCCGCGCCGGAGCGGCGCTGGCGCCTGGCGCTCAGACTGGCGGGCACAGCCGGGCTGGTGGTGGCGTTGCTCTATCTTCCCTTCGCGCGCGGCCTCGGATCGAACGGCGGAATTCATGCGATGGCTCTGCACGGCGCGAGCAGCTTCGGCGCCGTGAAGGCGAGCGCGCTGCCGCAGTGGGCGCGAATGGCGGCGTTCGCGGCGGTGACCCTGCTCGGCGCGCGCTTCGCGACCGGCGGCGATCTCGCGCGGCTCGTGGCGGTCTCGTCGGGCCTGGTGCTGACCTTCGTCCTGCTGGTCGTCCCCTGGCTCTTCCCCTGGTACCTGATGGCGCCGATCGTGCTGGCCGTGGTGCTGCCGCCCGGGCGATCCGGCGGGCTGCTCCGGCTGGTGTCCCTCGGTCTCGGCGCCGGGCTGATGTTCTATTACGCCAAGCTCATCCCGCTCCCGTGAGCGCGGCCGGGCGCGTCCGCCCGCCGAGCCATACCCTGACAGATTTGTCAGGATTACGCGGCGCGCGTCGCCGGTGGTCCCCGAGAACGCAGGGCGGGGCGGCCGGAACACGTTTTGCTGTAACCCCGGCCGCGTGAAGCGGACCCTCGATGCGCCCGAATTCTTCGCTCCGCTGTCGCTGGCGGCGGTCGCGGTGATGGCGATCAACGACCACTGGCTGAAGGCGCTCTTGCACGATCCCCTGACCGGGAAGCTTTCGGACTTCGCCGGCTGCTTCTTCCTGCCGCTCTACGCGAGCGCGCTGCTCGGCCTCGCCGGCCGCTGGTCGCGCGAACGCCGGTTGCGGGCCGGTGGGCTCGCCACGATCGTCTTCTTTGGTGCCATCAAGCTGTCGTCGCGGGCTGCCGACCTCGTCTCGGCCGCCGCGACGGGCCTCTTCGGGGCGTGCGGCTTCCACGCACGGTTCCACCTGATCGCCGATCCGACCGATCTGATTGCGCTGCCGATGGTCCTCGTCGCTTATTTCTACGGCACGACGCGCGCGGTGACCCCGGCACCGACCCATCTCCAGGTGGCAGCGTGACCCGGGGTCTCGGCGTTCTCGCGCGCGCCGTCCTGCTGCTGACGACGACCTTCTTCCTGGCGGCGACCGCCGGCCCGCTGTTCTGCGGGAAGGACGCCGAGGCGACGTTCAAGAATCGAAGGGACCTGCGGACCGACCGGGCTCATCATCGTGCGCGCCGACGGACGGGGGACGATCTCCGTCGAGAACGCGACGACAGCCGGCATCCCCGTCTACGGGACGTACGAGGCGATGGCCTGCCCCCCGACGCTGGCCAAGGGCGGGTGGACGCTCACCCCCGGCGAGACGGAGAACTGCACGCCGGCGGTTTCCGCGGGCGACGCAGCCGTGATGTCGACCGACGCCGCGATGTCGACCGACGCCGCGATGAGGTCGCTCGACGGGGCGGCCGGCGGTGCTCCCGGCGCCAAGACCTCCGGCTCGGGTTGTCCCATCCAGGACGAGTCCTGCCCCACGACGTTGGTCAACGGCCAGCTCTGGATCACCTGCGTCACCAGCCCAGCGGGCCCGTCCTGCTCGGCCCAGCTGACGGTGGTGCAGTGACCCGAGCGCCCGTCGCCGGGGCCGCTGCCCTGCTGGCCGCCCTCTGTGCGGGCTGCCCGAGCGCCGGCCCCGGCCCGAATCCGTACGCCGTCACCGCCACCGTCGACTATCAGGTCGACGACGGGTGCGGCGCCGCCGGCCCGATTCGAGCTCGTCGGGGAGGTGGACGGCACGATGGAGGTCAGCGGCGCCGAGTGGTGCGGGCTGCCGTTCGAAGCGGAGGCCCTGGTCCCCGCCGCGGCCAAGAACCCGAACGCCGGAGGGTGGCGGTTGCACGGCACGGCCTATCTCTGCGCCACGGCCGCCGGCGGCGACGCCGGGGGTTGCACCAGCTGGACCCAGGAATGGCGCCTCTGCACCGCGACCGCGGTTGGCGGGGTCATCCAGCTCCCCTGCCTCGATTATCAGGACAACGTCGTCTGCACCGCGACGTTGACGCCCGACCCATGACGTCCTGGCGCCGTCTCGGCGGAGCTGCGCTCCTCCTTTTGGCCGGGCTGCTGGTCGCGGTGCCGGCGCGCGCGGAGGTTGACGCCTGCAGCCTCGATTGCGGCGGCCTGGTGGACATGGTCCCGCGTTACAGCGGGCTGGTCCCCACCGACGGGCGGGTGCTGCTGCTCTTCGACGGCGGCGGTCCCGACGGCTGCAACGCGGATCGGGTGGCAGCCACGCATCTGCTGGACGTGAACGGAGCAGCGGTCCCCTTCACGACCGCCTGGCTGACGGTCGACGGGTGGGCGGCGCTCGCCATTCAGCCGTCGCAGAGCCTGCAGCCCAACGCCCGGTACAGCATCGAGCTCGACACCAGCACGCCGGCGATCCTGACGGCGCAGAGTCTGCCGTTTCTCACCGATGCCGGCCCGGCGGCGCCGCCCGCGATTCCGCCGGGCGCGGTGCTGGTCGGCGAGTGCCTCTGGGCGGGCTCCGACCGGAGCGGCCTCGGCCTCGAGCTCGAGACGGCGAGCTACGACCCGTTGAACGTCGTCCTGCAGGTCCAGGCCGGCGACACCACTTTCCTCGGCGGATTCGTGACCTACAACGACGCCTCGTCCTGCACCCCGGCGAACCCGTTGCTGACGCAGGGAGCGGAGTTTTGCGCGGAGGTCGCGGCGGTGAGCGCGACCGGCGCGGTCTCGCCTGCGCAGAGCCTCTGCACGCAACTGCCCGCCTGTGAGTCGACCAGCGGCTCGTCGCCGCCGCCCTCTGACGGCGACGACGCCGAGGCCTGTTCTCTGGGCGGCGCGGGCGGGGGAAGGGCGGGGCGACCCTCGCTGGTTTTCCCGCTGGCCGGGATCGCCTTCCTGCTCCGCCGACGAGCCAGGAAGTCCTCTTGGGGTGCTGCGGGCTGCTCCGAGGTCGCTGGAGCGCGACTTCATGGAACCCCCGTCAAATCGGGCTGTCCGTGCGGCGTGCGACTTCAACCGATTTTGGCGGCTCCTGACTTTGCGGCGGCATGGTCAGGGCACATGCTGGAAAGCGTTGAAATCGGCGCCGTATTGGGAATGGAGTCGTCAATGAACAGCGTACAAATCGAACAGAAGAGCTACGAAATGCCCCCGCGGCAAGGGTTCACCGTGGCGCACTTCCTTACCGTCGCCGACATCGACAGATCGCTTCGCTTCTATGAAACGGTTTTCGACGGCCGCGCTCTGAGCAGAGGCGACAGCAAGGGCGCGCCTGGGTACATTCAGATCGCGAACACATGGCTCCTTGTCAACGTCGGGGGCGGGCCGACCCCCGATAAGCCGTCGGTGACGCTCAGCGTTCTCGCCGACCCGGACAAGATCAGCAGCTTCATGAATATCCGCGTCGCGGACATTCAAGCGAGCTATAGATTGTGGAAGAGTCGAGGAGCCGAGTTCCTCACCGCGCCGATCCCCAAGTACGGCGAGACGCGCTGTTACATCCGCGATCCCGACGGTTATATTATCGAGGTCGGACAGAGCACCGACCTTACGTACGGTTGACGCCCGGCTCCCGATATGGGGCGCGGCTTTAACCGCTTCCGGATGTCCGCTTGGCGCTGGCTCGTTGGCGCGAGCCATGTAGCGCCGCTCAACCGCACAAGGCCCTGAATTGGCTGGCGCCCCAGGTTCCAAGGAGACCAACCACATGACCGCCCCCGTTACGTCGAACACGCTTGGTTTCAACGTCTTCACCGCACCGGGGAAGGCCATGGTGGGCGAGCGGCCAAAGCCCTTCGGCGAAGCGCTCGGGTTCGACCCGATCACGTCGACCCTCATCTTCGGCGAGAACGACGCGGTGTTGGTCGACGCGATGACGACGGTCGTTGAGGCTGAGGCCCTCGCGGCTTGGATTGCTCTGCACAACCGCAACCTGGAGACCATCTATATAACGCACGCCCACTTCGACCATTTCTACGGCCTGGGCATCCTGCTCGACCGTTTTCCTGGCGCTCGGGCGATCGCAACGCCCAAGACGGTAAACGCCATGCAGATGTCCTTTACCCCCCCGGTCGAGCGGTTGGCGCGCCGGATGTTTCCTGGGCAAGTGGCCACCAAGTTGGTTGCGCCTGAGCCTTATGACCACGATACGTTCACTCTCGAAGGCCACGAATTGCGCATCATCGGGCAGGGTCGCACCGATAGCCCCGATTCGACCTCCCTCTACGTTCCATCGATCGGCCTGATCGTCGCTGGCGACGTTGTGTACAACCAATGCCGCATGTACGTGGGCGACACCACCCCCGAGAGTCGAAGGAATTGGATCGCGGACCTGGACCGTTTGGCAGCCCTGAACCCGACGACCGTCGTCGCTGGTCACAAAAAGCCCGGCGCGCCCGACTCACCTTCGGCGATCCAGGACACCAAGCGCTATCTGCTGGACTTTGACCGGCTGAAGCAGTCCACGGCGTCCGACGAAGAGCTCTTCAACCAGATGACGGAGCTTTACCCCCACTGGGCAGCCAATCAGTCGTGGTTAATGTTCGGATTCCCGAGTGGCTGATCTGAACGCGCGGGGACGAGAGGAGGAATCGCGATGGCGAAGAAGAAGATTCTTTTCATAGTGAGCGGAGCCACCTACTGGGTGCTGAAGGACGGGACGAGGTACGCGATA
>CAVRRT010000132.1:0-11771 GCA_963723305.1 uncultured Pseudomonadota bacterium | reverse complement strand
GTTTATGTTATGTGCTCGACTCGTCGTCTTGCTGGTCGGGCACGGGCGCCACGCTGACCGGCTTGAAGCCGCCGGCCGGCTTGCCGAGGGTCGCCAGGCGCGACTTCATCAGGCGGTGGACGATCAGATCCGGGTAGCGGCGAATGGGCGAGGTGAAGTGTAGGTAGTCGGCGGAGGCCAGCCCGAAGTGGCCGATGTTCACCACGTCGTAGGTCGCCTGCTTGAGTGAGCGCAACAGCTGGAAGGAGAGCGCCTTCTCCGCCGGGTGCCCCTTGAACTTGTCGAGCACCCGCTTCAACCCCTTGGGCGTGCGCGCCTCGTCGACGTCGACGGCGATCCCGTAGTTCTCGGCCAGCACCGCGAACTCCTCGAGGCGGCTGCGATCGGGCGCGTCGTGGATGCGCCAGAGCGTCTCCTCGCCCCGCTCCTGAAAGCTCCCGGCCACCGCCTCGTTGGCGGCCAGCATGAACTCCTCGATCATCGAATAGGCCTGCCGCTCGCCCGGATCGCGGCGCGACTTGCGGATGGCGCGCACCAGGCGCGGGTCGTCGTGGTCGAGCTCCACGAACGGCTCGGGGAGATCGAAGTCCAGCGCCCCGCGGGCCAGGCGCTGCGCGCGGAGCTGTCGGGCCAGCGAATCCATCGCCCGCAGGGCCGGAAGAAAGGGCTCGTACTTCTTCCGCTTGCCGCGGGTGTCGCCCCCCAGCGCCGCCGCCACGCCCGGGTAGTCGAGGCGCGCCTTCGAATGAATGACCGCCGCGCTGAAATCGCGCCCCACGATGTTGGCCTGCCGATCG
Organism: uncultured Pseudomonadota bacterium; assembly: GCA_963723305.1. Lineage (GTDB taxonomy): Bacteria > Myxococcota_A > Polyangia > Fen-1088 > Fen-1088 > JADGRB01. The sequence continues at coordinate 10,974 of CAVRRT010000132.1, read as the reverse complement.
AGATCGATCTGCACCACCATCGCCAGCCGATCCTCCTCGGGGACCAGCGAGCACATCCGGGCCGAGAGCGGCTCGGGCAGCATGGGGATGGCGCGGCTCGGCAGGTAGATGCTGCAGCCGCGCCGGAGCGCCTCGGCGTCGATGGGCGACCCCTCCCGCACGTAGTGCGAGACGTCGGCCACCGCGACCCACAGGCGCGTCCCGCCGTGCGGCAGCTTTTCGATCGCCACCGCGTCGTCGAAGTCGCGCGCCGTCTCGGGATCGATCGTCGTGAACGGGACCTCCCGCAGGTCGGCGCGGTCGAGCCGATCGGAGAGCGAGAGCGTCTCGCCGAAGGCGGCGGCGAACCGCTCGACCTCGTCGGGGAACTCCTCCTCGACGTCGGCGCAGGCCAGGACCTTCTCGACCTCGGTGCGCGGATCGTCGGGGTCGCCCAGGACCTTGAGCACCTTGGCCTCGATCGGCCCCTCGGGGACGTCGGGGTAGTGGGTGATCTCGGCGACGACGGCGATCCCGTCCTTGGCCTCGGGGATCGAGCCGGAGAGCGTGACCAGGCCCGAGATGCGCGGGTCGTCGGGCTGCAGCACCTGGTGGCGGCCGCGCCGCACCAGCTGGCCGGTGATCTTGGCGCGCCCACGCGAGATCACGCGCGTCACCCGCCCCTCGACGCCACGGGCGCCCGGCCAGGCCTCGATCTCGATGGTGTCGCCGTCCATCGCGGTGCCGCGGTTGCGGGCCGAGACGTGGACGTCCTCTGATTTGTCGTCGGGGACGACGAAGCCGTACCCCACGGGATGGATCTTGATTCGCCCGGTCAGTATGCGGACCGAGGGGCCCGAGGATGTCGGGCCGTCATTGTGATTTTCCACTGTCGTGTTCCTTCTAAGGTTTGCCGAGGGGTACGGGCGTGCTCGGCGCGCGAAGCGCGTAGAGCTTGTGATCGTCCGATCCCACGAAGATGGTGCCATCGGCCGCCAGCACCGGCGAGCTATCGATGTCGCCACCGAGCTCGACCGACCAGCGAAGATGGCCGTCAGGCTCGAGACAATAGAGGCGGTCGTCCTGCGAGCCAAACAGGACGGCGCCCCGTGCGTCGACCAGAGGCGACGACACGATGCGATCACCGGCCCGGAATGACCAGGCCAGGGTGCCGTCCAAGTGGACGGCGTAGAGTTGCGCGTCGAACGAGCCGACGTAGATGATGCCGTTGCCGATCGCCGCCGACGAGCGCACGTCGGCGCCGGTGGTGAAGGCCCAGCGAAGCACGCCGTCGGGGCCGATGGCGTAGAGCTTGTGATCGTCGGACCCGACGTAGATTGTCCCGTCGTCGCCGATGGCCGGCGCCGGCTCGATGTCGGCGCCCGCCCGAAAGTCCCAGCGCTTCTGGCCACTCGGGGACACGGCGTAAAGGACGTTGTCCTGGCTCCCGGCCACCACGGTGCCGTCCGGCAGCAGCGCCGGCGCCGATGAGACGTGGCCATTGGTCGCAAAGTGCCAGCGCAAGGTCCCATCGGGGTTGACGGCGTAGATTCCGTCCCCACCGGTGTAGATGACGCCGTCGGGGCCGACTGTCGGGCCGGCATCGACGTCGCAGCGGCTGGCCTCCGGGCCAATCCCGACCCGCTGGGGGCAAGCCCCCAGCTGCACGATCCAGCGTGGTTTCCCCTCCCCCGGCGTCACCGCGTAAAGGTGATCGTCGTCAGAGCCGATGTAGATGGTCCCGTCGTGCGCCACGGCGGGCGAGCTGAAGATGATGTCCCCTGTCGCGTACGACCATTTGAGCGAACCGTCCCGCGCCACCGCGTACAACCGGTTGTCCTGGGAGCCCACCAGCACCGAGCCGTCGCCGGCGATGGCGGGCGACGAGATGATGGGACCGCCGGTCTGGAAGACCCACCAGATGGTCGGCTTGATGGCCGGGAGCGTGAAGGGGGATCGCCCGCGGTGCGTCGCTCCGAAGCGGAACATCGCCTGGGCCGGCTCGATGGCGTACTGCGGGAGCGGCAACGAGACGGCTGCCCCCTCCTCGCCTGGAGCCGGGCGCCCGGCGGACGCCGGCCAGACGCACCTGCCGGCGTCGCAGAGCCGGTTGAACTTGCAGTCGTGGTCGCTGGCACAGGGCACCGCCTCCACGTGGGCGCAGCCGAGCGGCGCGAGAAAGAGACCAGCGAAGCAGAGAAGGCGAAGGGCCGGGCGAGACCTCACCGGCGGGAAACGAAACGGTCCGATGGGGCAAGGTTAAGACAAATTGGAAAACGTGCAAGACCGTCTGTTACGTTCAATCACCTTGGAGAGGCTTCTTCGCGTCGTCGCCGTCCTCGCCGTGCTGATCGCCGGCTGCAAGAAGCATGAGGCGCCGGCGCGGTCGGCCCCTCCCTCCTCGGCGCCCGCGCCCGTCGCCGAGCAGGCGCCGCCCCCCACCCCTGCCGGAGCGGCACCGCTGGGCGCGCGGGCCCACTATCGTCACGTGGTGATCATCAGCGAGGACGGCCTGCGCCCCGACGCGCTGATGAACGTCCTGCCGCCGGTGCACGCCGACCTGATGAAGCGGGCGTCCTACTCGCTGACGGCGCGCACCATCCGCCGCGCCTCCACGCTGCCGTCGCACGCCGCGATGCTGTCGGGTTTCGACGTCAAACAGCACGGCCTCTACTGGAACTCGTGGAAGCCGGAGCGCGGCTACATCCAGGTGCCGACCATCTTCGACGCCGCCGAGAAGAACGGCGGAACGGCCGCCGCCTTCGTGGGAAAACAGAAGCTCGAGCACATCGCGCACCCGGGCTCGGTCGACTACTTCTCGCGCCCCGGATACTTCTGCAAGAAGGTCGTCGAGGAGGCCGCCGACTACCTGGTGAAGAAGCGCCCGCAGATCGAGTTCATTCACTTCTCGGATCCCGACGACCTCGGACACTCCGACGGCTGGATGTCGAACCCGCAGCTCGAGGCGGTGCGCCACACCGACCGCTGCCTGCGCACGCTGCTCGACGCCACCGCCGCCTCCGGCCTCGATCGCGACACCCTCTTCATCATCTCGGCCGACCATGGCGGCCACGGCCACAACCACTCGGGCAAGATCAAAGAGGACCGCCTCATCCCCTGGATCGCCTGGGGACCGGGCGTCCGCCCCGGCCACAAAATCACGACCCCCATCAGCACGGTCGACACCGCCGCCACCGTACTGTGGGCGCTCGGCTACCCCAACACCCCGGGCGCGATCGGCCGCCCGGTGATGGACGCCTTCGACCCCGCGACCATCCCCAACATCTCGCCCACCACCCCCACCACGGTCCACCCGCTCTAAAAGAAGTTCAGGGCGAAGTTGACCAGGGACCAGTTGGTCCAAGTCTGGTCGAGACCGTTGTTGTTGAGGTGGGCGCCCGTGATCGTCGCTTCGATGTCGAACGACCAGTTCCACCCCTGGATGAGCTCGTAGCCGATGCCACCCATCGCCGCGGCGCCCCACTGAGTCGACAAGCTGTCCTGCACGGCATCGGCAAGCCCGAACCCGCCCTTGATGAAGAGGCGCTGCGTCGCGAAGATCTGCAGCGCGACCAGGTTCGCGGTCTGCGAGACCGTCGATGATCCGTAATTCGCCACCGCGCCCTCGACGTCCCAGAGCAGCAGCAAGCCGGGGCGCAGCCCGAACCCCAGCCGAAAGGTGTAGGAGAGCCCGCCTTGGTGCACTTGCTGGCCGGTGTACTGATCGGTGAAGATCAACCCGCCGAACCCGATCCCTCCGCCCAGCGTGAACGGGCGTTCGAGGACGTCACGCGCCGGCTGCGCAGGAGGGTAGCTGTAGTAGGTGGGCGGCGGCGCATACCGGTACGGCGCGTAGCGGTAGGGCGGATACGGCGGCGGCGGGTACGCCGGCGGGGCGTAGGCGCGCGGCGGCGGCGGCGGCGGATTGTAGGCGGGCGGTGCTCCATAAGCCGGCGGCGCGGGAGGGGGTACGTACCCCGGCGGAGGAGCGTAGGCGGGCGGCAGGTCCTGCGCCTGCGCCGGCCCCGGCGCCTGAGGCGCGGGTGGCTGCGGCGGCACGACCTGTTGCGCGTGCGCCGCAGCGGTGTGAACCACAAGAACAGTAAATCCAACGAGGAGCTTTTTCATCGTGCGAACCCCGGCAGTCTTATCAGTGACCATACCGGGCATGTTTGCAAAGGTGGCGCCACCGCTAAAACTTGCGCAGCGGCGGCTCGCCCGGCGTCAGCAAGGGTGGTCCGTGCGCCGGGACCCGGCGAACGCGCGCCAGCGCCGCGTCGGGCGTCTTCACCTTCTTGATCAACACCGGCACCCGCATCCCGGATTGCAGCGTCCGACGGTGCGGAGGGTCACGCCCCGACGACGACCGCGCCGTTGGATCGAGACGCCGCGACAGCCGGCCAACGACCTCGATGGTGTCGCCCGGAAGGATGTCGATCTCGGACGCCCACAGCTCCCGCTGATCGAGGCGCAACCGGGTCAGCACCGGGTGGTCGATCTCCAGCAGCGTCGTGCTGTGAAACTGCACCCGCGCCTCGCTGGGAAAGGGGTCGAGCAGCATGCCGCCCGTGACCTCGATCCAGATCGGCTCATCGGTGCCATCGTCGAGCAGGAAATCGAACGCCGCTTCGTGAAAGAAGCTGGGGGCCAGCCAGCTGCCGCGCCGAAAGCGCGTCAGCGACCAGACCGCCGCGCGCCCCTCGAGCGCCGTGGTGGCGGTGCGCCGCGCGATCACCACGCCGCGCACGGCGACCGAGCGCGCGTCGGGGATCCCGCGCAGATCCGAGATGCGGTGCAGCCGCCTGCGCGCGACCAGGCGATGAATCCGATTGGCCATCCCCACCCCCAGCGGCCCCCAGGCCGCCGAGAGCGCCGCCGCTGCTCCGGCCGCCGCCGCGGCGATTCCCAGATCGTTGGCCGCCATGGCGATCATCCCCCAGGCGGCCAGCGCGGCGGCAGCCGAGGAGGTGGCAGCAGTGGCAAACCGGACACCACGGGGGAAGGAGATCCAGCGCGCGATCGCGCCGCCGGTGCGGCTGAGCGGCGCCGCGTCCTCCGGGTCGATGAGATCGCTCGAGCGGCGCGAGAATCCGTCGACGAAGCGGGCGATCGCCGCGGCGAGGCGCGTCTCCACCCAGCCGGCGAGGCCGGCGCGCGAAGGCTCGCTGCTGCGCTCGGCGCGCCCCAGGCTCGCCCGGTCCCACTCGGCGATGCGGTCCCGTTCGATTGTGGTCAGGTCGCGCTCCGACATCTCGGACCCTCCCTCAACTACGTAACCTCAATTTTCACACGGACAAACCCGAGATGCACCCGATTCGCGTGCGCGCGCCCGGGAAGGCGTTCAGCCGATCTGTTTGATTGACTCCGCGCGGTTGACCGCACCTGGGGTACAATCCCCATTGCTCGATGTCAGACTCCGATGGCCCGCGCGGGCCGCTGGAAGCGCTTCGCAATGCCGCGCGCGGCGGACAGGAGCGCTTCTTGGTCGCGCTCCCCGATCGCCTCGAACGCAGCCGCATCGCCGGCGCGCTGACGAGCGAGGGATTCGTATTGGAGGCGGAGTCGCTCTCCGACGCGCTGGCGCGGCTGGCCGACGAGTCGTTCGATCTGGCGATCCTCGATCTCCCCGCCGAGCGGCTGGACGTCCAACCGGGCGCCGGGCGCGATCCGCTGGCCGCCTCGCGCGAGCTGCGCCCGTTCAGCGATCTGGTGCTCATCAGCGATGGCGATCCGGCGGGTGCCGGGCAGGCCTTCGCCCGCGAGGTGGCCGCCGTGCTGCCGCGTCCGCTGCCGGAGGTCGAGGCGCTCCTGCGCGCGCACATCAAGCGGCTGGCCGGATTTCGGCGGGCCCGCACCCGGGGCCTCCTGGTCCTGAACGCCTTCGCCGGCGTCAAGGACGAGCTGGCCGCGGTCGAGCCGGCGCTGGCCGCCGCGCTCGACGATCTGGCGCGCGAGGCGCGGCGCGATCCGGCCATCGTGGTGCTGGGCGACGACGAGCTGGTGCTGGCCGCCGGCGGACAGGCCGACGAGCCGACGCCCGACGCCGCGGTGGTCGACGTCGGCGCGAACGAAGCTGTCGACGCGCGCCTCGGCGAGGCGCGGCTGCGCCTGCCGGGCGCCGCGCTGGTGGCCGTCGACGCCGCCCCTTCGTTCGAGCGGCTGGCGGCGGCGATCTACGGCGGCGCGCGCGCCTACCTCCCGCGCGCCGCGCTCGACCTTCTGGGACGCATCGCCGCCTCGACGGCGGGGCGCCGGCACGGCGAATCGACGGGGGTGAGGATCGTCGAGGCGCTGGCCCGTCACGGCGTGCTGACCGGCGCCGAGCGGAAGCGAAGCCCCACGCCCCCCCGCGACGTCGACGCGCGCCTCATCGCCGACGCCACCACGCCCCGCCCGCACGCGGCGGTCGTCCCCACCGGCCACGAGGTGCTGGTGGTCGACGACGAAGCGGTGGTGCTGACCGTGCTGCGCGAGGCGCTCCGGCGCGGCGGCTACCGCGTCACCACCGCCGCCTCGGCTGAAGAGGCGATCGACCTCATGCACAAGCGGCGCTTCGACCTGGTGCTGACCGACAAGAACCTGCCGGGCGCCTCGGGGCTTGACGTGCTGCGGGCCGCGCGCACGTTGACTCCCGCGCCCGCCATCGTGCTCATCACCGGCTACAGCTCCTACGATTCGGCGATCGAGGCGATGGACATCGGCGCCCTCGATTACATCGAAAAACCGATCCGAGACGTCGACGACCTACGCTTTCGTATCAGGCGCGCCCTCTCCCGCCGCGACGAGCAGCTGGCGCGCCCCAAGCCGACGCGGACGGCCGGCCGGGCCGGGCGCGTGCTGCTGGTCGAGGTCGAAGGGCAGCGGCGGCAGCTCCTGGCGGACTACCTCGGCAAGGCGCACCACGTGACGTCGGCCGGGGACGGCGACGAAGCGCTGGCGCTGCTCAAGAGCGATCATTTCGATCTGGTGCTGGCCGATCGCCACCTCCCTGGCGTGTCGGGGCTGCGGGTGATCGAGCACGCGCAGCAGATGCTCCCCCACTGTGCGTCGGTGCTCTACACGGCGTACCCCTCCTACGATTCGGTGACCGAGGCGTTCGCCGCCGGCGTCGACGCCTATCTGGTTCGCCCCAGCGACGATCTGAAGAAGCTGGGAGAGAAGGTGGCGGAAGCGCTCGGCGGACGCGGCGGAATTTTGTTAGGGTGACAGGCCCACGGGTAAGGAACAGATGCGCATCGCCTTTACGCACAACCTGCGACTGACCGACAGCGAAGACGAAGCCGAGTTCGACAGCGTCGAGACCGTCGACGCCATCGCCGACGCGCTCCGCGCCGGCGGGCATGAGGTGGAGAAGCTCGAGGTCACCGGCCCCGCCTCCCGGCTGGCCGCGCGCATCGAGTCCTACGGCCCCGATCTCATCTTCAACACCGCCGAGGGGCGGCGCGGGCGGGCGCGCGAGGCGTTCTACCCTGCGCTGTTCGAGGAGTTGGGGTTCCCCTACACCGGCTCGGACGCCTATGTCCTGACCGTCACGCTCGACAAGTGGCTGACCAAGCTGGTGCTGGCCAAGCGCGGGATCGACACGCCGCGCGCGCAGCTGGTCACGCCGGACGAGTACCGTCGGCTGCGCGATCCAGGGACGCTGGGGCTGGCGCTGCCGGTGATCGTCAAGCCGAACTACGAAGGATCGTCGAAGGGGATCGCCGACGACGCCGTGGTGCGCGACGCGCGCGCGCTCAGCGAGCTTCTGCCGCGGGCGCTGCGGGCCTACCCGAACGGCGTGCTGGTCGAGGAGTTCGTGGCCGGCATCGACGTGACCGTCCCCTTTCTCGAAGGGCGCGGCGACGAGGGGGTGCTCTTGCCGGTCGATTACATCGTCGATCCGCCGGCGCGCAGCCGCTTCAACCTCTACGACTACCGGCTGAAATCGGCGGAGGCGAGCAAGGTCGCCGTGCGCTGCCCGCCGGACCAGCCGCGCGACGTGGTGTCGCGCCTGCGGGCGATCTCCAAGATGGCGGTGCGCGCGCTCGGCATCCGCGACCTCGGCCGGATCGACTTCCGGATCGGCGAGGACGACCGCATCTATCTTCTGGAGGTCAACGCGCTCCCCTCGCTGGAGCCGGGGGCCAGCCTCTTCGCCGCCTCGGCCCGCGAGGGGCTCGACTACGGCGAGACGCTGCACGCGGTCGTGGAGAGCGCCGCCAAGCGCCAAGGACTGGTGGTCAAGCCTGGGGCGCGGCGGCGGCGGCCGGCCGATCCGCTGCGCATCGGGTTCGCCTTCAACGTCAAGCGGGTCGACTCCAAGGGGGGCAACGACGCCGAGGCGGAGTACGACGCGCCCGAGACGATCGACGCCATCAAAGAGGCGCTGGAGAGCTACGGCCAGGTGATGCTGTTCGAGGCCGACGCCGAGCTCCCGCGGCAGCTGATGCAGACGCCGGTCGATCTGGTCTTCAACATCGCGGAGGGGGTGGCCGGCCGCAACCGGGAGGCGGCGGTGCCGGCGCTCTGCGAGCTGATGGGGATCCCTTACACCGGGTCGGACGCCGCCACGCTGTCGATCGCGCTCGACAAGGCGCTGTCGAAGCGGGTGCTGCTGCAGCACGGGATCCTGACGGCCGAGTTCCAGGTGATGGAGACGGGACGCGAGCGTCTGTCGTCGAAGCTGAAGTTCCCGCTCATCGTCAAACCGAATCAAGAAGGGTCGTCCAAGGGAGTCAGCGCCTCGGCGTCAGTTGTCGACGATGAGGACGGCCTGCGCGCGGTGGTGCGCGAGCTCATCGATCGCTACCGGCAGCCGGCGCTGATCGAGGTCTACATCCCGGGGCGCGAGTTCACCGTGGGCCTCCTCGGCGATCGCCGGCCGCGCGTGCTGCCGCCGATGGAGATCCTCTTCAAGGACAAGTCCAACCTGCGGCCCGTCTACGACTACCAGATCAAGCAGGAGTGGGAGAAGCACGTCGCCTATCAATGCCCGGCGAACCTCTCGCCCATCGAGCTGAAGGCGATCGAGCGGGTCTGCCGCGAGACGTTCGCCGCGCTCGACTGCCGCGACGTCGCGCGCGTCGACCTGCGCGTGACCCCCAAGGGGGACATCTACGTCATCGAGGTGAACCCGCTGCCCGGCCTCACCCCCGGCTACTCCGATCTCTGCCTCATCGCCGCGGCGGCCGGCATCGAGTACCGGACGCTGATCGGCGAAATCCTGGAGGGTGGGCTCAAGCGCCTCCGCGAGAAGCGGCGCGAGGCGAAGAGCGAGGCCCGCACCGAGGTCAAGGCGGAGGTCAAACCGGAGGCCAAGGCCACGACGCCGCCCCCCGCCTCCGCCAACAACGGCGCCGGCAACGGCAGCGCCGCCAACGGCAACGGCAACGCCGCCGCGAACAGCGGCACCGGCGCCGCCAGCAGCGCCGAGCGCACACCGGCCCCCGCCGTCACCGCCGGCGGACTCCCGCCCACCACAGCATCGGAATGAGGCAGCGCCTCCGCGAGCTCGGCTTCTCCATCGGGCGCTTCCCGGTCGGCGAATGGAACGCCATCACCGACGTGGCCGGCGTGCGGGTCGGACATTCGACGTTGATCATGGGCGACGGCCCGCTGGAGGTCGGCAAGGGTCCCGTGCGCACCGGCGTCACCGCCATCGTCCCCAACGACCAACATCTTCGAGAACCGCGTGGTCGCCGGCGGCTTCGTGCTCAACGGCGCCGGCGAGGTCTCCGGCATCACGCAGGTGCAGGAGTGGGGGTTGCTGGAGACGCCGATCCTGCTCACCAACACGATGGCCGTCGGCAAGGTCTCCGACGCCGCGGTCAAGTGGATGACCAAGAAGTGGCCCAAGATCGGCGGCGAGGACGACGTGGTCATCCCGCTGGTCGGCGAATGCGACGACTCCTGGCTGAACGACACCGTCGGGCGCCACGTGCGCTCCGAGCACGTCTACCGGGCGATCGAGCAGGCGACCGGCGGCAGGGTGGCCGAAGGCTCGGTCGGCGCCGGGACCGGGCTCATCACCTGCGACTTCAAGGCCGGCATCGGCACCAGCTCGCGCCGGGTGACGGTCGAAGGGAACGACTACACCGTCGGGATCCTGGTGCAGTCGAACTTCGGCGTCATGCGCTCGCTGCGCGTCGACGGCGCGCCGGTCGGCGAGGTGCTGGAGTCGCGCTACGGACAGCCGCGGCGGGAGCGCAACGCCGGGTCGATCATCACCGTCATCGCCACCGACACGCCGCTCCTGTCGTCCCAGCTGGTGCGCCTCTGCAAGCGGGCGGCGCTGGGAATCGGCCGCACCGGATCGTTCGCCGCGCACGGCTCGGGTGAGATCGTCGTCGCCTTCTCCACCTCCAACCGCGTCCCCCGACAGACCTCCAAGATGACCGCCACGCTCGAGGTGCTGCTCGACGAGGCCTGCGACCCGCTCTACGAAGCCACCGTCGAGTGCACCGAAGAGGCGATCGTCAACGCGCTCTGCATGAGTGAAGAGATGCGCGGGCAGTCGGGGCACGTCGCGCCTGCGCTGCCGCTCGACCAGCTCTGCGAGATCCTGCAGAAGTATCGCCAGGCCTTTCGTCAAGAAGGGGACGCCCACCGGGCTAAGCCTGGCGGGCCTTCACGCGAATAGTCATGCGCATCTGCCTGGTCGTCGCCGACGTGCGCGCGCAACAGGCGACCTTCAGCGGCATCTACCTGGCGCTGGCGGCGCACCGGCGCGGGCACGAGGTCCGCTTCGTCAGCGTCGACGACCTCTCCTTTCTGGACGACAACAACATCCTGGCGACCACCACGCGCGTGCGCGCCGGCGACTACGCCGATCCGGCCGCCTACGCCCGCGCCCTCGCCTCCGACGAGGCGGTCGTCGAGGAGGACACGCTGGGCGGCTTCGACGTGGTCTTCCTGCGCTACAACCCGGCGCGCGAAGAGGAGGCCCGCCCGGGCGCGCCGCTCATCGACTTCGGCTGGCGCCTGCGGCTGGCCGGGATGCGCGCCCGGCGATCA
>CAVRRT010000131.1:0-10965 GCA_963723305.1 uncultured Pseudomonadota bacterium | reverse complement strand
GGCCACCCGCCGGCCGACCCGGCAGCGACGGCGTGGGCTCGAAGATCCGGGCAGAACGGCTCCGCGAAGCTGGCGTGATGGACGGCCGGGCCGTCGAAGAACGTGCTCGCCCGGCCACTGGTGCGGTCGACGAGCTGATCGGGGATGACCAGCGCTCCTGGCCCGAGTTCGGGCTGGAGCGAGCCCACGGCGCAGGGGGAGAGCACCTGCCGGACTCCGAGCCAGTGAAGCGCCCAGAGGTTCGCCCGGTACGGCACCCGATGCGGCGGAAATCGGTGGTCACGGCCGTGGCGGGCCACGAAAGCCACCCGGCGTCCACCGACCAGGCCGACGCTGATCGGATCGCTGGTCGCTCCGTAGGGAGTGTCGACGACGACGTCGGTGAGCTCGTCGCTCAGGTCGTAGAACCCGCTGCCGCCGATGACACCGATTTCTGCCGTTGCTTGCCGATCGGGCATCTCCGTGACCTCCCCAGGTGTCGAGAGGTCACGCTAGCCATGCTCGCCCGCCGGCTGATGGCGCCCTGTGGACCGATCGGGGCGGTTGCAGGTGGGGATGACCACGCTGACCAGCATCACCGCCGCGCCAGCCCCTCGAGGATCTCCCTCATGCGGTCGACCGTCCAGTCCATGTCGTGCGCGCCGGCCCAGGCGGAGGCGGCGCTCACCCGTCGCCGCCACCCGGCGGCGTCGCCGGCGATCTCGACGATGCGGTCGGCGACGTTCTGCGGATCGCCGGCCCGCACCAGGACCGCCGCCGCCTCGCCCAGATCGGCCAGGTGCCCCACCGGCGTGCCGACCTGGAGGACGCCGCACATCGCCGCTTCGGTCAGAGAGCGGTTCTGCCCCTCGGAGAGCGACGTCAGCGCGGCGATGTCGGCCCAATGATAGTGGTCCGGCATGGCCGCGAAGGGAACCGCGCCGGTCATCTCGACGGCATCGGCGATCCCCAGCGCGCCGATCGCGCTCTCGAGATCGCCCCGCAGCGATCCCTCACCGACGATCCGCAGCCGCGCCTCGATCCGCCCCCGCAGCAAGGCGAACGCGCGCAGCAGCGTCGCCTGATCCTTCACCGCGGTCAGGTTGCCGACCTGGAGGATCTTGAGCGGTGGGCGCCGCGACGCCGCGTCGCCCTTGCTCGCCCCGAAGGGGAACAGGTCCGCCTCGGCGCCGATCGGCACGACCTGCGCGTCCGGCCGCGAGAAGCCGTGCGCGGCAAGCGCCTCGAGCTGGTAGCGTGACACTGCCACCAGCGCGCCGGCGCGGCGACAGGTCTCGATCACCAGCCGCCGGCTGAGCGGCCGGCCGAGGTGCCCGTAACCGATGGCCGGAACGTCGGCGGTCTCGGCCCCCAGCAGCATGACCGCGGCGGGAACACGCAGCGTTCGGGAGAGCCCGACCACGAACGCACCGACGGGGTAGCCCCAGAACGACAGCAGCCGGTCGTAGCGGGCGGCCCCGTGGTCGCCCAGAAATCGCCGCGCCATCTCCACCCAGCGCACCCCCTTGAAGGCGCCCGCGACGGCGTCAACGGTGGCGGCCGGCGCGCGCAGGCGGTAGCCGGCCGGCGGTGAGAACCCGGGGTCGACGGACGTCAGCGAGTAGAACGTGACGTCGAACGACGCCGCCAGCCCGGCGACCAGCGAGCCAAGCGCAGGCAGCCCCTGCGCGAACGCGCCGCCGCCGATCCCGCCGGGCGAAAAGATCGCCAGCCGCTTGCGGATCATGATGGGGTGCCCGCCGCCGAGGTCCTCATCGGAGGGCGCATCCTACGCCCAGGGCCCGCGATGCGGATCGCCGATGGGCATCGCAAGGTGACGCTGGCGGGCGCGTCGGGCAGAATCGACGGCGCCCCGATGTCCGCCGCTCCCCAGACGCCATCCGATCGAGCCGCCGGGCGACCGTTGCGGCGCCTGCTCGCCACGCGCTACGTGACCGCGCTGCGCGAAGGGGGCTCCGTCCCGGCGGTGGTGGAGGCCGACGACGGCGCGCTCTACGTGGCGAAGTTCCGCGCCGCCGCGCAGGGCGGACGCGCGCTCGCCGCCGAGCTGATCGTCGGTGAGCTGGCCCGGGCGGCTGGCCTCCGCATCCCGGAGCTGGCCTTCATCGAGATCGACGCCGCGCTCGGGCGGAGCGAGCCGCACCGGGAGATCCAGGAGCTCCTCATTGCCAGCGCCGGGCTCAACCTGGCGATGGGCTATCTCTCCGGCGCCGTCAGCTACGACGTGGCGGCGCGGCGGCCGATCGATGGCGCGCTGGCGTCGCGGATCGTGGCCCTCGATATCTTCGCGGTCAACGTCGATCGCACCGCGCGCAACCCGAACCTGCTCTGGCACGGCGGCGAGCTCTGGCTCATCGATCACGGCGCGGCGCTCTACTGGCACCACGGATGGGAGGGCACCGCCGGTGAGGACGCCGAGCTGCTGGCGTCGGCGTCGCGGCCCTTCGCGCGGGCCAGCGAGCACGTGCTGCTGCCGTTTGCCGACCAGCTGGGCGCGGCCGGCGCGGCGCTCGTGGCGGCGCTGGACGACGGGCAGATCGCGCGCGCAGTCTCCGCGGTCCCCGATCTTTGGCTGGGGGAGGCGGGCGGCGACCGGTTGCGCGCGGCGTACGGAAGCTGGCTGCGGGCGCGCCGGGCGGCGCTGCCAAAAATTCTGGACGAGGCGAACCGTGTCCGAGCGTCGGGCGTTTGACTATCTGATCGTGCAGGTGGTGCCGCGGGTCGACCGTGACGAGCGGCTCAACGTGGGCGTCATCCTGTTTTGCCCCACCGCCGCTTACCTCGGCTGCCGCATCGCGCTCGACGAGCAGCGGCTGCGTGCGCTGGCCCCGGGGGTCGACGTGGCCGCGCTCGCCGGCCAGCTCGAGGCGGTGCGCGCGGTCGCCGCCGGCGACCTGACCGCCGGTCCGATCGCCCGCCTACCGCCGTCGGAGCGGTTTCACTGGCTCTCCGCGCCGCGCAGCACGATCGTCCAGCCCTCGCCGCCCCACGCCGGCCTCTGCGACGATCCCGCCGCCGCCCTCGAGCACCTCTTCAAGACCGCCGTGGCCTAGAGAAACTCACACAGATAAGCGGCGGGGGTCTCGGCGCGGACGTCGAAGCCGCTTCGTCCGGCGATCTCGAAGGCGGTCCCGGCGGGGTAGTGCGACCAGCCGTTGGCGCCGTCGGGTTTGACCGCCAGCTCGCCGCTCACGACCGACATCCGCTCGGGGGCCTCGGTGCCGAAGTGGTAGCTGCCGGGGGCGATCACGCCCACCGTCGCGCGCCGGCCGTTGCGCTCATAGCCGACGCTCTGGACGTTTCCATCGAAGTAGACGTTGTGCTTCAGCGGTGCGGTGGAGGTAGCCATTGGCGGCGGACTATAGCGGAACGGCCGCCGCGCCGGACAGCCATCGGCGACGGCGATCAGCGCCGCCGCCCCCAGGCCGAGATCAGCGGGGGCTGCGCCAGATCGAGGCGGCCGGCGGCGACGCTGGCCAGGTGACGGTCAACCTCCTCGGCGGTCGCCAGCCCCTTGGCGACGAGCTGCTCGCGCAACAGAGTCACCGTCCCAATCTCCAGTGGCGCGCAGGCGGGGAGGGCGATGGGAAAGTAAGCGTCCGCGGCGACGTCGCCGAGACCGGCCGCGCGCAGGAGCCGCGGCAACTTGCGCCCGTAGCCGAGATCGACCCCCCGTTCGGAGAGCAGCGCCCGGAATCCGGCGCGCAACCTGTTGGCCAGCGCCTCGTCGGCGCCGACCGGATCGAGCGCGCTCAGCGGCTGCAGCGCCGGATCGGCGTCCTCGACCAGCAGCCAGCCGCCCGGGCGCAGGACGTCGATCATCGTGCGGAGCGCCCGCTCGCGGTCGGGCAGGTGGACCAGCACCAGCCGGGCGTGCACGAGATCGAAGGTCTCCGCGGGTGGTGGGTCGCGCACGAGGTCGTGGCGCCGCACCTCGATCGGCGCACCGGCCGTCGCCCGAAGCGCGTCGGTGATCTCGATGTCGGTCGTCAGCACGCGCCCCTGGCGCCCGACGCGATCGGCGAGCCCGCGCGGCACCGACGGTCCACCGGCGCCGACCTCCCAGCAGCGCCAGCCGGGCGCGATTCCGAGCGCGTCGAGGTGGCGGAAGGTCACCGGATCGTAGAGGGCCGACAGCGCCGCGATCCGGTCGCCCGCCTCGACCGCGCGGTTGCCGAGGAGATAGCCGTTGCTGCTCACGCCGCCCCGGCCGGCAGATCGTCGAGCGCCGACATCTCGGCCTCGGTGAGGACGATGCGCGCGGCGGCGGCGTTCTCCTCCAGGTGGTCGACACGCGAGGTGCCCGGGATGGGGAGCATCACCGGGCTCTTGCGGAGCGTCCAGGCCAGCACGATCTGACTGACGGTGCCGCCGTGACGCTTGGCGATCTTGTCGACGGCCGAGCCGGGCCGCGCCAGCGCGCCGGCGCCGAGCGGGAACCAGGGGATGAAACCGATCCCCTGCCGCTCGCAGTGGGCCAGCACCGCCGCGCTCCCGCGCTCGGCCAGGTTGTAGCGGTTCTGCACCGTCGCCACCTTGAAGTACTTCGAGGCCGCTTTGATTTGGGCGACGTTCACCTCGCTCAGCCCGGCGTAGCGGATGAGGCCGGCGTCGAGCAGCGACTTGACCGCGTCGAACTGCTCGTCGCGCGGGACCTTCGGATCGACGCGGTGGAGCTGCCACAGATCGATGCGCTCGACGCCCAGGTTGCGCAGGCTCTTGTGGGCCTGCTGGATCAGGTACTCGGGGCGTCCGAGCGGGACCCAGCGATCGGGTCCCGTGCGGGCCAGGCCGGCCTTGGTGGCGATGCGGGTGTCGCCGTAGGGGTGGAGCGCCTCGCGGATGAGGCGCTCGGAGACGTCCGGACCGTACGAATCGGCGGTGTCGATGAAGTCGATCCCCAGATCGCGCGTCCGCTTCAAGGTGCGGATCGCCTCCGCGGGATCGGCCGGCTCGCCCCAGATGCCCGGGCCGGTGAGGCGCATGGCGCCGAAGCCCAAGCGGTGAACCGCGAGCTCGGCGCCAATTTCGAACACCCAGGCCTTCGGTCGATCGATATCGCTCATGGTGATGAAAGGATACCCACCGGAACGACGTGCCCGCCGGTGCCATCGCATTTGTGGCGCGTTTCTCTCATTTTTGGCGGACTTCTGCCGATGTGATGGGGGTCGAGCTTCCCGGGAATAGTAGGATCTGCTTACTGTGACGCGGCGGCGACGCGTGGACTGGCCGATCATTCTCGGGCCGAAGGCACCGGTCCCGAAGGTGGTGGATCGCTCTGCCCGCGGCAAGCTGGGTTCGCTTCTGGAGGCGTTCGACCAGATCCACAGCCTCGACGACCCGGACCAGATTCTCCGCCGCGCCATCGAGCTCACCCGGGATCACATCGGCCTCACGCGCGCCGGGATCTTCCTGCTCGACCGGACGCGCAACCTGATGCTCGGGACGTGGGGGATGGACCTCAAGGGGGCCGTCGTCAACGAGCACCACATCATGTACGACGTGAGCGAGACCGATCGGGAGGCGTTCCGCCGCTCGGAAGAGGAGGCGGCGCACTTCACCGTCTTCGAGAACTGCCCCATCGTCGAGCACCACGAGGGGGAGACGCGGATCGCCGGGCGCGGGTGGGTGGCCTGCACGCCGATCCGCTCGGCGCGCGCGCCGCTCGGAATGATGTTCAACGACGCCGGCCTCTCCAGTGCGCCGGTCGACGAGGGCAAGCAGGCCCACGCGGCGATCCTCTGTTCGCTGCTGGGGACGATGCTCGATCCGGTGCGCGGATCGCTGGGGCGCGGCGCGGCGACGCCCGGCGAGTCTCCGGGCCATCGGCTCGTCTCGTCCACCGTCGGGATGCTGGCCAAGGATCCCGCCATGGGCGGCAAGGAGATCGCCTCGGCGCTCGACATCAGCCTCAGCCGTCTGGCGCGCGTCTTCAAGTCCGAGATGGGGATGTCGCTGGTGGAGTACCGCAACCGGCTGCGGCTCGATCGGTTCTCGGTGCTGCTCGATCGCGGGCGCACCAACCTGCTCGAGGCGGCGCTGGCGGCCGGCTTCGGCAGCTACGCCCAGTTTCACCGGGTCTTTCGGGCCTTGCGCCACGTGACCCCGCGCGAGTACCTGCGCCGCCAGGCCTGACCGCGCCGCGCCAACGCCGCCCGCTGCATCCTGCGCCAGGTGTGCGATCATGGACGACGAGATGGCGATCGCCCCCCTGATCGACCAACGGCCGGCGCGTGGGCGTCGGTCGTGGTGCGCCACGTTGCCGCTGGCCGCCCTGCTGCTGGCCGCCGGCGGCGCGGGCTGTGCGACCGGCCGAACCTCGACGGACGCCGACGCTGGTGACGGCGGCGGTGGGAGTGCCGGGAGCGGCCGCGCGGGCAACGGAGGCAGCGGAGGCAACGGAGGCAACGGAGGCAACTTCGGATCGTCCGGCGCCACCGGCACGGGTGGACGCGCCGGCGCCGGGGGGACAATCGGGAGCGGTGGCTTCGCCGCCGGCGGCGGAGGCGGCAACGCGGGGAGCCTGGGCCCGACCGGAGGCGCCGGCGGCCGCGGCGGGAGCGGGAGCGGGAGCGGGGGCGTCGGGGCGGGCAGCGGAGGCAACGGAGGCGACTTCGGATCCTCCGGTGCCGGGGGTGTCGCTGGCGCTGGGGCGACCGCGGGGAGCGCAGGTGCCGCCGGGTCCGGCGGCACGGCGGGCGCCGGCGGGGCCTCTCTCAGCGTGGCGCCCGCCTGGGGCTGGACCGGCGTCGTCGGGACGGGGCAGAGCTTGGCCGTCGGCGGTCACGGAAATGCGCCGGCCATGACGATCGGCGCCACCACGCAGCCGTTCCACAACCTCAAGCTGTCGCTCGGCAGCGCCACCGTGCCGCCGTTCACGCCGACCAGCGCCGCGCTCTCGATGGTGCCGCTCGTCGAGCCGCTGCGCACGATCACCACCGCCTACCCCAGCCCCTACCCGGCGAACATCTACGGCGAGTCGGTGCACACGGCGATGTCCGACCAGCTCACCTCGCTGGCGATGTCCTTTGGGAAAAGCGACTACGTCTCCGCCCAGACCGAGGTTGGCGAGGCCGGGCAGCCGATCAGCGTCATCTCGAAAGGGGCGACCGACACCGGCACCACCGGGCGCGCCTACGCCGCCTCGCTGTTCGAGGTGGCGGCGATCGCCCGCCTGGCCAAGGCGCAGGGGAAGAGCTACGGCGTGGGCGCCATCCTGCTCAACCACGGCGAATCCGACGCCGCCAGCACCACCTACGAGAGCGACATGGTGACGCTCTGGTCGAACTACAATCAGGATCTACCGCCGCTGACCGGGCAGACGTTCGCCATTCCGATGCTGCTGTCGCAGCAGCACTCGAATCCCATGGATGGCGGCTCGACCTCGCCGGCGACGATCGCTCAGTGGCAGATCGGCGTCGACTACCCGGGCAGCGTCATCTGCACCGGACCGAAGTACCAGTACTCGTACGTGAGCGACTTTACCCACCTCATCAACAAGGACTACGAGCGCCTCGGCGAGAAGGACGCCCAGGTCTTCTATCAGCGCGTGGTCCTCGGAAACGCCTGGCAGCCGTTGCAGCCGACCGGCGCCTCGCGCAGCGGCCGGGTGATCACGGTGACCTTCAACGTCCCGGTCGCGCCGCTCGGCTGGGACACCACGCTCCCGGCGCCGCACCAGGCCAGCAACACCGCCTGGGCGCAAGGCAAGGGGTTCGAGGTGTCGAACGGCAGCGCGCCGATCACCATCAGCAGCGTCGTCATCGCCGGCGAGACCGTTCAGATCACCTGCGCCAGCGATCTTCCCGCCTCGGGGCTCACCGTCGCTTACGCCTTCACCGCCGACGCCGCGCCGCGCGCCAACGGGACCGTGCGCTGGGGGCTCCTGCACGACTCGGATCCGTTCACCGGCTATCTGACCGGCGAGCCCGGCCAGAACTACGCGGTCGCCTTCCAGCTCACCGTCCAGTAGCCGGCCCGTCGTCAGGGGAGAATGAGGCCCGCGCTGGCGGTGACGAGGAGGGACGGCGCGCCCGTCCGGCCCACGATCTGCCCGTCGACGTAGACCAGCATGTCGGGATCGGTCACGAAGGCGTCGACCTCCAGGCTGGCGGTGAACCGGTTGGCGATCTCTTGCGAGAAGCCGCCGCCCGCGCCGAACAGGGGAACCCAGGCCGACGTCGAGATGGAAGTGCCGGCGACGCTCGCCCGCAGATAGTTGGCGCCGCTGAACAGGGCAGCGAACGGCTGCAGCGGCCCACGCGTGAATCGATAGCGGAGCTCCAGCGTCGTGAGTATCTGGATCAGCGAAGCGTTGCCGGCGTCGACCGACCCGAGCAAGTTGTCGAACGGTCCGGCGAAGGTCGCCAGGATGACGAGGTGTGGTCCGATGATGGCGCCGGCACCCAGCGCCAGCCCGAGCGACGGACCTACCCCCTGCTGTTTGCCGGCCGGCGCGCCCAGCATGGTCCCTCCGGTCGTCAGCAGCCAGCGCGTGGGGGCGGGCGGCGGCGGCGGCAGCGGCGGCTCTTCGTCGTCGCGCGCGCGCCGCCCAGGGTCACCCGGCGCCGGTCGCTGCGCGTTGAGGCGAACGTCGCGGAGCAGCTCGACCGCGCGCACCGCCAGGACGGAAGCGTCGTCGCCCCCGTCGCGCGACAGCACGCGGACGCGGCGGCCGAGCTCGAGCCCGTCGGTCGCGATCAGGCGGACCTTGATCTCCACAACGCCGTCCTGGCGTTCGAGCGAGATCGTCTCGGGGGCCGCGGCGTTCCGACAGGGGATGCCGTCCGCCTCGCTCCGCGCGCAATCGACCAGGCGCCCCTCGAGCCCGCTCGCTGCCAGCTCGGAGCAGATCCGTGAGGCCGTCTCCACGAGGACGGCGTCGTCCGCCGGCGGCTGCATCACGGCCACGAAGGAGGCTGCGGCTGGCGGCGCGGCCGGCGGCGGCGACGCCGGGGCGGCCCTCGCGGGATCGCCGGCAATGGCCATCATCAGCCCGACCGAGAGGGCGCCCACGATCACGGTGAAGATCGAAGGATAGCCTGAGCGTGCAGCAGATAGGTCCCTTCCGGGAAGCGGCGGAGATACTCGACCGCCAGCGCGCGCGCCGCCGGCCGCCCGGAGACCTGCGCCACGCCGATCATCTCCCGCCCCAGCGCCTCGGCCGCGTAGGGACCGCTCGGCGCGTCGCTGAGGTAACGCCGGTACCAGTCGAGCCCCTCGGCAGGCGCGCCACGGTCGTCGGCCAAGCGTCCCAGGAAGAACGCCGCCGCGCCGGCGGCCGGCGTGCCGGGAAACCGGGTGCGCTGGGCGCGCAGCACGCGCTCGGCCAGATAGGTCCGACCGGCGTAACGGGCGGCGTCGGCGAGCGCGACCAGCTCGGGTCCGTCGACGTCGGCGACGACGGCATCGATCCCGTGGGAGACCGCCTCGGCGACCACCGCCTTGGCGTCGCCGGCCGAGACCCGCGCCTGCCAGAGCTGCGGCGCCCAGACGGGAACCGCCGGCCTGCCGGCAGAGGCGACGGTGCGGGTCGGTGTCTTGACCGCACGCGCGGGGCCGGGGAGGCGCGCGGCGGAGAGGGGAGGCGTCTCAGGCGCCGGCGGCGCTCCGCTCGTGGGTGGCGCCGCGCTGGCGGTCGGTGCCCGGGGAGCGACGGCCGGGGGGGGAACGGCAATGGTGGGCGCCGCCGTACCGACGTTCTCGTCGATACGCAGCTCGCGGGTCGCGAGGCGCGCCGTCAGATGTTGCCCCGGTCGCAGCGTGGCGTGCTCGGCGAGCATCGGCCCGCTCACCCGCACCGAGCCCGCGCGAAGGCGGACCTCGACGATCTCGTCCCTGCTCGACCAGCAAACGTCGAACACGGTCCCAATCACCTCGATGACGTAGGGGCCGGCCTCGACGCTCCACGAGGCGTGCGGCAGGTGCATGACCGAAAAGTGCGCTTCCCCCTCGTCGACGCGCAGCCGCGCCCCGTGCGCGCCCGGCGCCACCACCGACATTCGCGCGCCGGCGCCGAGATCGATCCGCGTCCCGTCGGAGAACCGAACCGCCGAGCCCATCTCGGCCGCGCCACGGATGTAGCCGCTCTCCTCGAGCGCGCCACCCCCGACGTCGTAGGTGAGCGTCCGGCCCGCGCGCCAGCCGTGGACCCCCCAGCCCAGAAAGACGAACGCCGCGCAGGCCGCCACACCGAGGGCGATCCCCGTGGTCCACCGGCGGAAGCCGGGCGGGCGCGGCGCCGCCCGTCGCTGTTCCAGCCGGTGCCAGGCCCCGGGGCGAGGAAGATCGGCGGCGTCGGCCGCCGCCTGGCGCCGCGCCTCCTCGGAGAGCGCCGACAGAATCATCTCGTCCGTCTCGTCGGGCCTCGTCACGGCTCACCCCGATCGGCGAGACGCATCAGCGCCGGGTCGCTCCGCACCAGCGCGGCGATCCGCTTCGTCGCCCGCCCGAGCCGCCGCTGCGCGGTCGAGATCGAGATCCCGTGCGCCTCCGCCACCTCGGCGAGCGTCAGGTTCTCGATCGTCCGCGCCACGAAGATCGAGCGCTCGACGTCGCCCAGCCGCCCGAGCAGCGCGTAGTAGCGCGCGATGGCGTCGCGCGCCTCGACGTCGGGGCCCGGCACCGACGCCTCGGGGACGTCACCGGTGGAGGTGAGGTGGAGCCAGCGCCGCCGGCCGCGGTTGGCCAGCTCGCCCTGCACCACCCGCAGGCAGATTCCGCTCAGAAACCCGCGCACCGCCGCCGGCTCGCGTAGCGTCCCGATCCGTTTGAAGAACCGGATGAAGACCTCCTGCAGCAGGTCCTCGCGATCGGGGCCGGGGCCGAGCATCCGCCGCAGCGACCCGGCGACGCCGGGCGAAAAGCGGTTCCAGGCCTCGAGCTCCGCCTGGCGGTCGCCGCGCCGGAGGGCCTCTGCGACAGCGGCGTCCGTCGGTTCGGGGGTCGCGCTGCCGCGGATGACGC
>CAVRRT010000130.1:0-24016 GCA_963723305.1 uncultured Pseudomonadota bacterium | reverse complement strand
CTCCCGCCGCCGGTTCCGCTGACGCCGGTTCCGCTGACGCCGCCGGTTCCGCTCCCGCCGCCGGTTCCGGTCGCGGCGCCGCAGCCGGCCGGGAGGCCACAGCTGCACCCGCAGGCCGGGCAGGACTCGCCGGGCGGGCAGGCGGGACAATCACAGGTGCAGATGCCGCCTCCGCTCCCGCCGCCGCCCGTCGGTGGCGGGCAGTCGCATTGAACCGGCGGGCACGGCCCTTTCTCCGGACAGGAGAGCGGCTGGATGCAGAGACAACTGTTCCCCGCCAGCCCGCGCTCGAAGCAGAATCCGCCGCCGCTGCAGGTCTGTCCCAGAGGACACAGCGCGGGCGCCGCCGACGTCCCGGCGATCGCCGACCAGACGCAGCTCGCCTCCGCCTGACAGGCCGCGGCCGTCGTCAGGCTGGCGCAGGGATTGGCGGTGACACAGGCGCCGACGACGCTGGAGTTGCCGACATCCAGGCTCTGGTTCACCCACGTGCAGCTCTGGTCGGCGGCGGCCTGGCACTGGGCGATGTCGTAGGGAGCGCAGGGATCGCTCACCGTGAGCGCCACGAGCTGCGTTGGTCCCGTCGCAGACCCGTCCGGAGTGGGACGCAGGCCGCCGGCGGTGAGCGACGACGACTGGCACGCCGACAGCAAAAGGAGAGGGGTGACGATAAGAAGTAGGTGTCGCTTCATCGGTGAGGCCTCCGCGGTCGGAATCAGCAAGGGGCGGGCCAGCGACCAAGGGGCGGAAAACCGCGCCGGTTGGCGGGCGCGCTTGCGTCGGGCCGCTCAGAATTCTGATTCGACCGCGGCGCCTCGCTCAAAAATCAGGGTCAGCCGCCGCAGCCGACTTCGCGCACCGCGACGCCGGGTGGGGGGGTGAGCGTGAACGCGCCCGCGGGTGGTGCACTGTCGAGGGCGCGGTCCTTGAAGCGGATCTCGACGCCGTCGTCGAAGCTGGTGTTGCGCTCGGCGAAGCGGATCGTCTTCGGCAGCCGCTGTCCGGCGACGGTCTCGAAGTCCTGGTACGCGGTCCGCCAGAGCGGCGCACCGTCGGCGCCCACCCGGGTGACGGCCACGAGCTCGCGCGCGGCGCCGTCGCCCTGGAAAAACAGCTGCAGCGCCCCGCCGCGCCGATCGCGCACCGCCAGGACGTCGGCGCCGAGGCGCGGCTCCCACCCGACGAGCGGCGGGCCCTCGGCGTCGGCGGGCAGCCGGGCGTCGCCGAGCAGGACCGCCGCCACATCAGCGGGCGCGAGCGGGATGCGGATCATCGAGGCGACGTTGGCGGGACAGGCCGGCCCGCGCGCGAGCTCGTTCTTGCGCGCGTCGAGCAGGGCGAACGTCGCGCCGTCGGTGGCCAGCGTCGCCACCGTTCCCTGCAGGCTCACCTCGGCCTCGAAGCGCAGGTGGCCGTCGCGCTGGACCAGCATGTTCACGGTGGCGCGCACCCGTTCACCGCCCAGCCAGCTGGTCGCGCGCACGCGGGCGTTCATCCCGCGCACGGCGCTCTGGCGCGCCGCCAGCGCCGCGGCCAGCGCTTCAGGCGCGGGCGCGGCGTACGGACGATCGACCGGCGGCGCGTGGGCGCAGCCCGCGGCCAGCAGACCGAGACCAAGCGTGAGCGCGGCGCGCGCCGACGGGCGGGTCAAACGATGCGCCAGCCGCTTCATCGGCCTGCCGCGCTCTTGGCGTCGAGCGTCCTGATTCGCTCGCTCAGCTCGCGGGCGACGCGATCGCTCGGCGACAGCGTGAGCGCCCGCTTGTACGTCGTGCGCGCGCGATCGTGCTCGTGGCGCTGCGCATAGAGATCGCCGAGGTGGCCCAGGATCTCCGGATCGGCGGGCTCGAGGCGCCCGGCCTGCTCGAGAAAGCTGTCGGCTCGCGCCAGATCGCCGGAGCGGAAGTAGGCCCACCCGAGGCTGTCGACGATCCCACCCGTGCCGGGTGACAGCGCCATCGCCGCTTGCAGCCGCTTGATCGCGCGCGGCAGATCCTCCGCGTGATCGGCCGCCACGAAGCCTGCGAAGTTGAGCGCCTCGACGTTGCGAGGCTCGCGTGCGAGGATCTCCGTGGCCCGCGTGAGGGCGCGCTTCCAGTCGCCACGCCGATCGTCCACCGCCGCCTGCTCCAGGATCAGCCGGTCCTCGAGCGCGCTGTCGCCGGCCTTCTCCGCCAGCGCGTCGTCGAGGACGCGGGAGGCGCGGGCCGCGTCCCCCCGTTTCTCCTCGATCTGGCTGCGCGCCAGCGCCAGCTCGACCGCGTGCGCCCGGTCGGACGCCGCGCCGGCCGCGGCGTCGAGCGCCTTGCCCGCCTCGTCGAGCTTCCCCTTGTCCCGCAAGAGCTCGGCAGTCCGCACGCTGGCCTCGAAGAAGAGCGGGTCGCTCTTGGCGACGCCGCGGAAGCTCTTGAGCGCGCCGGCCAGATCATCCTTGGCCGCCAGCGCCGCACCGACGATGATCGCCACCCGCCCCGGGGAGGCGCCCAGCTTGCGCGCGCGCTCGGCGAACGCCAGCGCGCGATCGGGCCGCTTGACCGTGCGTTCGAGGCCAGCGGCCTGCTCCAGCGCGTCGACGTCGGGGGCGTCGGCGTTCAACCGATCCGCCAGCTCCTGCGCCTCGCCGAGCTCGCCGCGCAGGACCAGCCAGCCGGCGAACGCCGCCGCGATCTCCAGCGGAGCGTCGGCGCGATCGATGGCCTCGATGAAGCTCGCCTTGGCCAGCTTGTCTTGCCCGCCGGCGATCTGCAGCTCGGCCAGCAGGACACGCGCCTCCACGTCGGCCGGCTCGTCGTCGAGCGCCGCGGTCAGCGCCGCGTTCGCCTCGTCGCGCGCGTCCATCGTCCAGGCCAGCGCTGCCAGCTGCACCCGCCCGCGCTGCGTCTCCGGCGCGGCGTGCACCAGGCGCCGCACGGTCTCCAGCGCCGAGGAGAAATCCAAGGTCCCCATCTGAACGTCGGCCAGCTCGAGGTGCGTCGTCTCGATCTGCTCGGCGTCCTCGTCGGCGAGCGCCAGCCGCGCCGCCTGCTCGAGCGACTTGCTCGGATCGGCGGCCGGTTGGTGAGGGTCTTCGGAGCGCGTCTCCGCCAGGTGCGCCTCCGCCAGGTAGCCCGCCACCGTCGGCGTGCTGGCGAGTGAGCGCGCGATCTCGTCGGCCGCGTCGTCGCGTCGTCCCAGGCGGATGAACAGCTCCCCCAGCTCGGCGCGCACCTCGGCCGCGTCGGGATCGAACGGCAGCGCACGCTGGAATTCGTCGGCCGCCTCCTGCCAGCGCTCCTCCTCTTCATAGAGATACGCGCGCGCGACGTGCTCGTACGCTTCAGGGCTCACCGCGCGCGTCTCCACCACCTGCCCGTTCACAATCTTGGTGATCGCCTGCGGCGCCGTGGCGCAACTGGCCGCCAGAGCGACGAGGCCCGCGAGCGGCGCCGCGCGATGAAAGCGAGCCATCCTCATAATGGAATATTGCCGTGCTTCTTGGGGGGGTTGGTGTCGCGCTTGTTGCCGAGCGCGCCGAGCGCGCGGCAGAGCCGGGAGCGGGTCTCGCGCGGACGGATCACCTCGTCGACGTAGCCGAGCGACGCTGCGGTGTAAGGGTTGGCCAGCTTCTCGCGGTATTCGTTCAGGTAGCGGGTGCGCGCCGCCTCGGGATCGGCCGCCTTGGCCAGCTCCTCGCGAAACACGATGTTGACCGCCGCCTCCGGGCCCATCACGGCGATCTCGGCTGATGGGTAGGCGAACGAGAGATCGCCGCGGATGTGCTTCGACGACATGACGTCGTAAGCGCCGCCGTAGGCCTTGCGGGTGATGACGGTCAGCTTGGGGACGGTCGCCTCGGCGAAGGCGTAGAGCAGCTTGGCGCCGTGACGGATGATGCCGCCCCACTCCTGGGCCGTCCCCGGCAAGAAGCCCGGGACGTCGACGAAGGTCACCAGCGGGACGTTGAAGCAGTCGCAGAAGCGGACGAAGCGCGCCGCCTTCACCGAGGCGTCGATGTCCAGGCAGCCGGCCAGGTATGCCGGTTGATTGGCGACCAGGCCCACCGGCCTCCCGTCGAGCCGGGCGAACCCGACGATGATGTTGCGGGCGTGGTCGGGCTGGATCTCGAAGATCTGGCCGTCGTCCACGACACGCTCCATGAGCGCGTGCATGTCGTATGGCTTGGCCGGCTCGCGCGGGATGAGCTCGTCGAGCTCCGGATCGGCGCGGTCGGCGCGATCGCGCGTGGGGAGCCGGGGCGGGTCTTCGCGGTTGTTCTGGGGCAGGAACGACAGCAGCGTCCGCACCCCCTCCAGGCAGGCCGGCTCGTCGGGGAAGGCGCGGTGGGCGACGCCCGATCGCACGTGGGCCGCCGCGCCGCCCAGCTCCTCCTTTGTCACCGTCTCGTGCGTGACGGCGCGAATCACGTCGGGCCCGGTGATGAACATGTAGCTCGACGCTTCGACCATGAAGACGAAGTCGGTGATGGCCGGCGAATAGACGGCGCCCCCCGCGCAGGGCCCCAGCACCGCCGAGAGCTGCGGCACCACGCCCGAGGCCAGCGTGTTGCGCAGGAAGATGTCGGCGTAGCCCGCCAGCGAGACGACCCCCTCTTGAATGCGCGCCCCCCCCGAGTCGTTGAGGCCGACGATCGGCGCGCCCGCCTTCATCGCCAGGTCCATCACCTTGCAAATCTTGCGCGCGTGCGCCTCGGCCAGCGAGCCACCGAACACGGTGAAGTCCTGCGCGAACAGGAAGACCGTGCGACCGTGGACGGTGCCATAGCCGGTGACCACGCCGTCGCCGAGCGGCTTGTTGTCCCCCAGGCCGAAGTCGGTCGAACGATGGGTGACCAGCTTGTCGAGCTCGAGGAAGCTCCCCGCATCGCACAGCAGCCCGACCCGTTCGCGCGCGGTCAGCTTGCCGGCCTTGTGCTGGCGCTCGATGCGCGCCGCGCCGCCCGCCGCCGCCGCCTGCTTCTCCAGCGCGGTGAGCTCGGCGAAGCGATCGGGTTTTTCGGCGTCGCTCATGCCGGGAGCTCCAGCCGTTCGACGACGTAGCGGTGGAGCGCCGCCCGCGCCTCGCCCGGCGGCTCGACGAAGCTGAGCGCGCCCGGCTCGTCTGGCTCTTCGCGCTCCGGGCCTCCGGCCGTGACCCGCGCCGGGAGCGTCAGCTGCTCGCCCCCCGGGAGCTGGAAGCGCACCTGGATGAGCCGTCCTCGCTCGAATGGCACGCTGCCGCAGAGACGCAGGCCGTCCTCGCCGACATTCCAGGCCAGACGGAACGCCCGCCGCGCGTCGGCGCGGAGCTCTACCGGAACGGCGATGGGGGCGCGCAGGCTCACTCAGCGTCCATCATAACCGAGGGCGTCGAGCGCGGCGTCGTGTAGCGCGGGGCGGAGCCGCCGGAAGCGATCGTCCGCCGGGACCGCCGGATGCACCCGGTTGGACAGCAGAACCAGGACCACCTCGCGCGCCGGATCGATCCACAGCGAGCAGCCGGTGAAGGCCAGGTGCCCGACGCTGGCGCGCGACAGGCGCTCGCCGGCCTGCGATCCCACCTCCGCCGGGCCGTCCCAGCCCAGCCGCCAGGTCGACCCGGGGACTCCCGACGGCGACCAGAACTGGCGGATGACGTCGCGGTCGACCAGGGTGCCGTCGCCGCGGAAGGCCGCCAGGAGCGCGCCGGCGATCGTCGCCAGATCGCCGGCGGTGCTGAAGAGGCCGGCGTGCCCGGCGATCCCGCCCATGGCGAAGGCGTTCATGTCGTCGACCTCGCCGAGGACCAGGCCGTGGCGCTCCGGAGAGATCTGCGTCGCGGCGACGGAGCGATCTCCGAGCAGGCGCGCCCGCGCTTCGGAGTCAGCCAGGTTGACGAACGTGGTGGCCGCCAGGCCGAGCGGTCGCGCGATCCGCTCTTCGAAGAGGACGTCGAGCCGGGAGCCGGTCAGTCGCTCCAGCAGCCACCCGAGCAGGATGAACCCCAGATCGGAGTAGACGGCCCGCGTGCCGGGCGGATATTCGAGCGGCTCGCGGGCCGCGAGGAGGGTGATCGCCAACCGCTCCGCCGGCGAGTGGGCCGCCAGCTTCCAGAACGGGCGGTGGGCCGGCAGCCCGGAGGCGTGGCTCAGCAGCTGGCGGACGGTGATCTGGTCGCGGGCCGGGTCATGCGCGTTGCCGCCCTGGCTGGAGAGCTCGGGCAGGAGCGCCGCCACCTTGGCGTCGAGCGCCAGCCGGCCGGCGCCCACTTCCTGCATGGTGAGCACGCTGGTCGCCACGGCCTTGGTCAGCGAAGCGACGTCGTACAGCGTGTCGGGAAGCGCGGGGAGCTGGCGCGGGACCAGCTGCCGCGCGCCGAACGCCGCCTGGAATTCAGCGTCTCCCTGCGCCACGTGCAGCACGAGCCCGGGCACGGCGCCGTCGCTGACCGCCGCCAAGCACATCCGTGACACCGGCTCGAACCTCAGCTTCAAGCGCGGGCGACTATAACGTGCCGATCGTGATTACGTTGGGCAAGGATGCAGAAGGCAACCACGACCCGCGGACGAGGCCCGACGCCGCGTCGGCGGCCCCGGGCATTTGCCCGCCCGCGCTCCGACGACGCGAACGCCTTCATGCCCGATCCCGACGGTGGACCGGCGCACATTGGCGACGATCTGGCGGAGAATCTCGCCGAAGAGTACGTCGACGCAGTGACCCGCGGCGACGGCGCCGACGACGAGGCGATCGACGGTGTGGTCAGCGAGGAGATCGGCGGCCCGTTCGTTTTCACCAGCGCGGCGGACGAGTTCGCCCACGACACCGACGCCGCAAATCCCCCCGACGCGGAGCGAGAAGCTCTGCCGCGTCCGGGCGCGGGGCTGGTTCAACCCGCCGCCGACGAAGAATGAAGGACGACGGGGTGAGCGAAGGACCGAAAGAGTGAGGAGTAAGGACGAAGGGTAGGGCCGACCGAGCGCGTTCCCCCTCCTCCGCGAAGCGCGCTAGACCCGCGGCATGCTTCCGGTTTAGCCTGCCAGACTTCGCGCATGAAGTTCGGCCAGTACGAGCTCCTCGAACTGATCGCCGTTGGCGGGATGGCCGAGGTATTCAAAGGCCGCGTCGTCGCCGCCGAAGGCTTCGAGAAGTTCGTCGCCATCAAGCGGATCCTGCCGGACCTCGCGGAGGACGAGCGCTTCGTCAAGATGCTGCTCACCGAGGCGCGCATCCACTCGGCGCTCTCGCACCGGAACATCGTCCAGATTCACGATCTGGGGATCTCCGAGGACGGCCAGTACTTCATCGTGCTGGAGTACGTCGAGGGTTACGACCTGCGGATAATCACCGAGCAGCTGGCGGCCGAAGGGGAGATCATCCCCGAGGTCCTCTCGCTGCACATCGCCTCGGAGCTGGCGCAGGGCCTCCATTTCGCCCATGAGCTCAAAGGCGAGGACGGGCAACCGCTCGGTCTCATTCACCGCGACGTGACGCCGTCGAACGTGCTCATCTCGCTGGCGGGCGAGGTGAAGCTGTCGGACTTCGGGCTGGCCAAGCGACGCCACGATCGATCCGTCGTCGGCAGCCTGAAAGGAAACCTTTCGTATATGTCGCCCGAGCAGGCGATGCAGGTGCGGGTCGATCGCCGCACCGACATCTTCTCGCTGGGCGCCGTGCTGTTCGAGCTGCTCACTGGCCGCCGGCTGCGCGAGATCACCAACGAGGTGGCCGGCTTCAGCCAGGTGGCGTCGGGTGTGGTCCCCTCGGTGCGGACGCTGCGGCCCGATCTGCCGACGACGATCGAGCGGTTGCTCGATCGCGCGCTGGCCGCCGATCCCGACCAGCGGTTTCCCGACGCCGGCGCGTTCGGAAACGCCATCCGGCAGGCGCTGGCCGAGATGAACGTCCCCGTCGGCGCCAGCGATCTCGGCGCCCTGCTGGGCGTCGTCAACCCGCCGCGGCGCCCGCGTAGCCTGACGATCGAGCGCTCCAAGGTGATTCGTCTCGGTCCGGAGGCGCGCGCGTTGCGCGAGGCGTTCGCCGCTCCGGCGACGCCCGCACCGACCGTGGGCCTCGCGCCACGCGACCGGAAGGAGACGCCGCGCGGCCGACAGGAGACACCGCGCGGCCGGCAGGAGACACCGCGCGGCCGGCAGGAGACACCGCGCGCGGTCCCGCCCCGCAAGACGCCTCCGACCACCCGCGATGCTGTCGGCGGCGCGGCCCGGACGGTGGCTGCGCTGGCTGCGCCCGCGGCGCGGTCGGCCGCGCCGGCGGTCGATCCCGACGCCACGCCGCCGCCGACGACGCCCTTGCCTCCGCTGCGCCCGCGCGCGAGCACGCCCCGTCCCCCGACAACGGCCGACGGTCAGCGCTCGGGGCCGCCGCCCGACGGTCGCGTGCGCCGCCCTTCCAATCCGCCGATGAGCGCGCGCGGCCCGCTCCAGTCTTCACGGACCACGACGGGGCAGCACGCCGCCGCGGTGCCGCAGCGGGCGCCCGGCAGCGCCTCGGGCCGAACCCAACCGATTCCGGGGACGCCCGCCCATGGCATCGCCCGGCCGCAGCCGGGCGCGCAGGCGCGGCGCACGCAATCGGCGCCGTTCGGGATGCCGTCGGCCGCGCTCCCTGCCTTCGCGCCCGGACGCCCGCAGCGCGAGACCGCGCGCGTGCAGCAGCTCCGTCCGCGCAGCCGCTGGCGCAGCGCCCTGCTGTTTCTGATCGTGATTGCCGGCGGCGGCGCGGCGGCCGTTCACCGCTGGGTGGTGCCGCTCGACGTGCTGGCGGCCTGGCGCAATCCGGCGCAGCTCTCGATCGCCACCGATCCCAGTGGGGCCGGCCTCCGTCTCGACGGAGCGACGCTTCCCGGTTTGTCGCCGACCACGGTCGCGGTCCGGCGCGACCTGCTCGACCACGTCGTCGAGGCGACCCTGCCGGGGTACCGGCCCGCACGCGCAATCGTCCGCTATGACAAGACGCTGGCGCTGTCGTTCTTGATGCCGCTGCAGGCGGCGCCGCCGCCCCCCAAGCCCGAGCCGCCCCAGCCAAGTGCGCCCCAGCCAAGTGGCCCAGTCAAGTGATCGTCCGGATCGGCTCCAGAAGAGCGCTGGCCCGGGTCCGGCGCGGTAACTCACCGCGCGCCGAGGCACGGTGACGAAAATGGGCGGCGCTCTGGCCAGCGGTCGCGGGAGGTCACGCGTGGTGATCGCGCCACCAACCGTGGCGGCGGACAGCGCATGGCGTTCGCCGGGCGCGCGGTCGCGGGCGAAGGTTTGGGTGGCGCAGTCGCGGCAGCGGCGCCCGGTTTGACCACCGCAGCCGCCGCCGTGGTGGGGCCGGCGACTGCCAGATGCGCGCGCAGCCGGCGGACCATCTTGCGCCCGATCCCCCTGATCCGGACCAGCTCGTCGACGGTGCGAAATGGGCGCCGTCGTCTGTAGGTGACGATGGCAGCGGCCTTCGACGGACCCACCCCGGGCAGGAGGGACAGCGCCTCCGCGGACGCGGTGTTCAGGTTCACCACGCCGTCGACCCCCTTGGCAGCCCAGGCCTCCCGACCGGAGAGCGCGAGCAACAACACGATACCAAGGACAGCGGCGCTGCGCGGCACGCCCGGTTGTCGGCCCGGGCCGTCCGCCGGTTGCCGGCCGAGGCGGGTCCCGGTCGTCCGCGGGTCGTCTACTGGGCTTCTACTGATCTACTGATCTTGGGGCGCGCAGAACGCGGTTTGCCCGCAGGGTGTCGATGAAAGCAGGACGCTCCCTTCCGTGCCCGTGGGCCGGCAGACATAGCCACCCCGACAGTCGCTGTTGCTCGAGCAGGTCCTGGCGCAGTAGCGCACCTCGGTCGATCGCGGCGCGCAGAGGCCGACGTCGAGGCAGATCTGGTCGGCGGTGCAGTCGTTCGTCGCGCCGTGCGGGCAGACCGTCAACGGGTTCGGCTGGCCGGCAGCATCCAGGGGGAAGAGGTCCGGACAGGCGGGGAGCGGGCCAGCGTCGATGCTCATCCCGACGTCAGTGCTCATGCCCCCGTCGGTGCTCATGCCCCCGTCGGTGCTCATGCCCGCGTCGGTGCCGGCAGCGGGAACGGGCAGCCCCTGGCGATCCTCGCAGTAGGGGTTACAGGGCGTCGTCAGATACTCGACCGGGAAATAACGGATGCAGGCCGACTCGCTCGGGCACGTGGTCTCATCACATCCGAGGACCGTGCAGTAACCACCGGGTTGGGACAGGTCACAGATGCGCCCGCCGTTGGGATCGCAGTCCGTGGCGGTCTGACAGGAGTCGCCGATCTGCTTGCCGCAGGACGCCAGGCCGAGCGCTGAGGTCAGCGCTAAAACCATCGTGGTCACGGCCCGCTTCGACATGGCGGCTCGCCTTTTACCGTGAACCGTCGGGCGGTGCCAGGACGGTCGAGTGGCGTCGCCCAAATGACGGAAGCCCGCCCGCGCCGGCGGACGAGACGCCGCCGATGCGATCTTCGGCACGGATTTTGTAGAAGGAGAACCCATCGGTCGGCGAAGCCACCACCAATGATGACTAAGAAGCCCGGAATTCATGACTAGCGAGACGCAGCTTGCGGTTGCCCGGCATGATTCCGGGGTCGACAGCGATTCGGAGGCGTCGCGGATGGTTCCGGTGTGGAACGGAATCCTGCACGAGTTTCGAAACCATCTCACCGTCCTGCTGGCGGCGGCGGACGAGATTCGGGTGGCCGGTCCACAAATCGGCGCCGGAGAAATCGCGGGCGCCCTGGCTGAAACTGAGCGGAACGTCCAGGGTTTGAGCGCGCTGGTCGGGTTGGTGGACGCCGCGATTCGAGACGGAACGCCGGTCATCGCCGACCTGGACGACGTGGTCGAGCGGGCACTCCGGCTGGCGGCACCGACCCTGGGCCGGACGTCGGTCTCTGTCCACAAGGAGCGCCGGACCGGGGTCACGAACCGGGGGAGCGCCCTCGAGTCATTGCTGGCGGCGCTGCTGGTCGACCTCGTTCGCGCCGACCAGAGGGGCGCGCCCGGACAAGCCGGGCAAGCCGACCGGCAGCTGCGCATCGTCATCCACGTCGAGGCCACGCGCGGTGCCCTCCTGCTGTCGATTGAGAGCGACGGCAGGCGCCCGTCGTCGCTGGAGTCGTGGCGCTTCGATCTTTCTGCCGACCTCGCCGCCCGGATCGGGGCGACGGTCGCCACGCTGCCGGACACGGCAGGCTATTTGGTGCGCTTCTCATAGGTCATCAGCCGGGCCAGCCTGCGCTCCTCCCCCTAGGTCGCGGCGGGCTGGCCCGGCACTTTCTTCCCGGTGGGAAATCGCGACCCGGCGGGGCATCGTGTTATTCTCCCTTCATGGTCCCGCGGCCTCACGCGAGCCTATGCGCGTCCAGACGGCGACGACGGTCTGGACGTCGCTTGCGCCCGTCATGAACGTTCGATTCTGGGGTGTGCGCGGGTCGCTCCCGGTGCCGGGCGCGAAAACCGAACGTTACGGGGGGAACACCTCCTGCGTGGAGGTGCGTTCGGCCGCCGGAACGCGCGTGGTGGTCGACGCCGGGCACCGGCATCCGCAAACTCGGCAAGGAGCTGGCGCCGACGCCGAGGCCGGGCGCACCGACGTGCACCTGCTCATCAGCCACACCCACTGGGATCACATCCAGGGACTCCCCTACTTCTCGCCGCTCTATCAGCGCGGCAACAAGCTTCGCGTCTATGCGCGCAAGCGAGACGATCTGCACCTGCACGCGGTCTTCGCCTCGCAGACCGAGGATCCGTATTTTCCCGGTGCCTTTCGCCGAGACGCAGGCCGAGATCGCGTTCCGTGAGCTGACCGACTCGGCGCAGTTCGAGATCGCCGACGTGAAGGTGGCTTGCGCGCGCCTCAACCATCCTTACATCGCGACCGCCTATCGGCTGACGGTCGATGGCGCGTCGGTGGTTTACGTCTCGGACACCGCGCCGTTCACCGACATCTTGTTCGAGGACGAATTCGTCGAGCGCCCGCCGTCGCCCGGCGCCGAGCTGCCGCGCAAGATCGGAAGAAGCTGGCGCGCATGCGCGATGGCGTCGTGCGCCTCTGCGCCGGCGCCGACCTGGTCATCTACGACACGATGTTCACCGCCGAGGACTACCGGCGCATCCCGCACTACGGCCACTCGCGACCGAGCGACGCGGTCGACATCTGCCGCGAGGCCGGCGCGAACCGGCTGGTGCTGTTTCACCACGCGCCCGAGCGCACCGACGCCGAGATCGACGGCATCCTCGCCGACGACGCGCACGCTGGCCGCGACGCGACGCCGGCGGGCTGGAGATCATCCGCGGCCTACGAAGGGCTCGACGTCGAGATCGGACGCGCTGATGGAGATCTCCTTCTGGGGCGTGCGCGGGTCGATTCCGGCGCCGGGGCCGGCGACGGTACGCTATGGCGGCAACACCTCGTGCGTCTCGCTGCGGCCGAGCGAGCGGCGGCCTCATCGTTCTCGATTGCGGCACTGGCGCGCGCAACCTGGGGATGGCGCTGATGGAGGGCGCCGTTCGGCCAGGGCCGCGGCGAGGCCAGCATCCTTGCTGTCGCACGCCCACTGGGATCACATCCAGGGCTTTCCGTTCTTCGTGCCGCTCTACTAGCCCGGGCAATCGAGTTCCACATCTATCGGCGGCGCCCAGAGCTCGGCGATGCTGGAGGGGATCCTCGAGGGGCAGATGGCGCCCCAGTACTTCCCGGTGCAGACGCTGAAGAACATGGGCGCGGGGATCGACATCGCCGCCATCGACGAAGGGAGGGCCTTTCGAGGTCGCGGGCTGCACGGTGCGGGCGCCGCACCAACCCGCACGGACGCGCAGGCGCGCTGGCGTTCCGGATCGAGGATGGCGCGCGCGCGGTCGTCTATGCCAGCGACGCCGGCTACGGCGCCGGCGGTCCGCCCGCCGCCTCGATCGAGCTCTACCGGGGCGCCGACGTGCTGATCCACGACAGCACCTACACGCCCGAGGACGGCCGCCGCTACGCCGACCGCGGCTTCTCGTCGGTGGAGGACGCCGTCGGCGCGGCCATCGCGGGGGGCGTCAAGCGACTGGTCCTCTTCCACTACGACCAGGACTACAGTGACGCCGAGGTCGACGCCCTCTGCGCCCGCGGCCGTCGCCTGCTCGACGAACGCGGCGGCCGCAACATCGAGCTTCAGGGCGCCATCGAAGGCGTGACGCTGACGCTGTAAATTTTCGAAGCGGGGTGGGACTCAACCCGCCGAGACGTAGCCCTTGTCGATCAACACGCGGAGCTTCTCGGCGAGGGCGAGATCGGACAGGGGCGACTTGTCGAACAGCGCGGCGATCGTCCTGACCTCCATCACCGCCTGAAAGACGTCCAGCTCCTCGGGGGCCAGGTCGCGCAGCTTGGGCTCGAGCGGGCGCGGCACGTTGAGCGCGGCGGTCAGCGGCGGCAGCTTCTCGATCTGCACGCGGTACTCGTCGAGCTGGCGCATCCCGTCCATCAGCAGCCCTTCGGTCGACTCGTCCAGCTCCTCGGCCACCGGCGACTCGTCGGGCGGCTCCAGCTCGAACGAACCCTGCGCCCAGCTCAGCATCCGCACGATCGCCTTGCGCGAGGCGACGCTGGCGTTGTTCTCCAGGTTGGCGAAGTAGATCTGACCCTTGCGGAAGAAGAGCCGCCCCGCCGCGTGATCGGTGCGGACGAACAGCACGCCCGACTTGCGGCTGGTCGAGAGGAGCTGGATCAGATCGGGCAGCGGGATCTCCTCGATGCTTCCGGACATCGACTTCGGCGTGGCCCGCTTGTTGGCGGCCACCGCCATCTTCGAGCGCGCCTCCGTCTCGCTGACGTTGAGCGCGTTGTTGGTGGCGTCCCCCTCCACGAAGACCATCTTGATGATCGAGGTGCCGATCAGGATCCGGTCGCCGTCCTTGAGCTCGGCCTTGCGGACCTTCTCCCCGTTCACGAACGTCCCGTTGGTCGATCCCAGGTCCTGGATGGTGACCACCTGATCGTCGGTCGTGATCTTGGCGTGCTTGCGCGAGACCATGTCCTCGACCAGCACCATGTCGAGGTCCGACGAGCGGCCGATGATGATCTCGCGGTGCGGCCGCAGCGGGAACTCGCCGCCCTGGTATTTCCCGGAGATGAAGCGCAGCGCCCAGAGGGCGTTTCGCGCCCCTCTTCATTGCCGTCGGAAACCATTCGCGCGGCCTGAAGGTGCTCAAAACTTGACAATTTTAGTGGGGAGCGCGGTTTCCGTCAACGTTGGCCATCGGGGCCGTGGCCGGAACCGCCGTCGGGCGCCTCGTCCGGTGCTCCGTCCGGTGCTCCGTCGGGCGTCTGGCCCGGGGGGCCGGCTTCTCGGCCAACAGGCCGGCCACGACCTCCGCCACCTCGGCGTCGACCAGCAGGCCCGAGTGGCCGGTGGGCAGCGCGATGTGGCGGACCCCGTCGAGGATCGTCGTCGACAGCGGCGCCAGCCAGTCGCGAATCGCGCCGATGGAGATCGACCTCGGCCCCCGGGGGCAGCGGCATCTCGGCCAGCTCGCGCAGGAATGGGCTGCCCGGCAGCAACTGCAGGCTGGCCAGCCGAGCGGCGCGGTCACCAGGCCCAGCAGGGCCGACCAGGTCCCCTGCGCCGGCGTCCCCAGCATGATGAGACGGCGGACCCGGTGTCGCCCGCCCAGCCGCTTCAGGTAGTAGAGCCCGACCAGCCCTCCCAGCGAGTGGCCGACCACATCGATCTCCGTGACGCCGGTCTGCGCCACGATCGACTCGACCTTGCGGGCGATGAGGCCGGCCGAATCGCGGATATCGCCCAGGTTCACCGGGAACCCCAAGGGGTAGCTGATGACGATGTGGCCGCGGTCGGTGAGGTGGCGTTCGAGCAGGTGCAACGAGCCGCGGGTGGCGAGATAGCCGTGGATGAGCAACACCGGCGGTCGGGCGGCGTCGGCGCTGGTCGGCGTCGCCTGGGCGTGCGGCGCCCGGTTGCCGCGCATGAGCTGGCGCAGGTAGACCGCCGAGTGCCCGGAGTCGGCCACGCTCCCCGCGATCTCGCGCCCGAGCTCACGGACCCGCGCGCGCAGCTCGTCGAGAAGCTTCATGCTACTCCGAAGATTCGCGGAGGCCGTGTTTGCGCAGGAGCTCGCGCAGGTGCTTGCGATCGATGTCGGCGGCACGCGCGGCGGCCGAGAGGTTGCCCGCGTGCCGCTTGAGGAGGGCGTCGATGTAGCCGCGCTCGAAGCTGTCGACCACCTTGGCCTTGGCTTCCTTGAACGGCAGATCGATGCCCAGGGCGTCGGCCGCGCCGCCGGCCGGCCGCTCCTCGAGCGCGTCGTCGATCACCAGCGCGGTGCCCCGGCTGAGCGCGCAAGCGCGCTCGATGACGTTGCGCAGCTCGCGGGCGTTGCCCAGGACCAGGGGTGGCGCTGCAGGCGCTCGAGATCCGCCTTCCCCAGCGTGAGCGGGCGATCGGGGCGGAACTGACGGACGAAGTGCTCGACGAGCAACGGGATGTCGTCGGGGCGATCGCGCAGCGGCGGCACCAGCATCCGCACGACGGCCACCCGGTAGTAGAGATCCTCGCGGAACTGCTTGGCGGCGATCTCGGCGCGCAGGTTGCGGTTGGTGGCGGCGACCACCCGCACCGAAGCGCGCGCGTAGGCCGCGCCGCCGACCGGCCGCACGCTCTGCTTGTCGAGCGCCCGCAGCAGCGCCGGCTGCACCGCCATCGACAGCTGGTCGATCTCGTCGAGGAACAGGGTGCCGCCGTCGGCCTCTTCGAAGGCGCCCCGCCGGTCGGTCACGGCGCCGGTGAAGGCGCCGCGGACGTGGCCGAACAGCGCCGATTCGATCAGCTCGTCGGGGACGGCGCCACAGTCGAACACGATGAACGGGCCGTCCTTGCGGGGGCTGTGGCGGTGAATTTCCTGGGCGAACAGCTCCTTGCCGGTGCTGGCCTCCCCTTCGATGAGCACCGTCGCGTCGGTGGGGGCGACGTCGTCGAGCAGGCGGAACAGCCGGCGCATCTTGGGATCGCGGCCGATCAGCGCGCCATAGTTCTCCGCATCGGAGGGGTCGAGCTCGATGGCCTCCTCGTTGGGGACGTACTTGAGGACCGTCTTTCCGATGGTCACCTCGGTGCCGAAGCCGAGCGTCAGCTCGTTGAACCGCGACCCCTGCACGAAGGAGCCGTTGGTCGAGCCGAGATCGCGCAGCATGACGCCGTCGGGGCCGGGCTCGACGCCGAGGTGGCGGCGGGAGATGGTCGGGTCGGAGAGCGGGACGTCGCACCCGGCTCCCGAGCCGAGCGTGAACGTCACCGTGCCGACGACGATCGATTCGCCACGGTCCGGACCCCTGACGATCAAGAGGCGCCCGCCCCCCGACTGCCGTATGATCGGCGCCCCCGCGTCGAGGATACGCGTGGCCGACCGTTCGATCATTTTTGTTCGGGCGCCGGTTGCGCCTCAGTCGGGACCGGAACCGCCCCCCCGGTGCTCCGTCCATCCTCCGCGGTCTCCGCGTCGAGCGCCGCCAGATCGGCGCGCGTCGCCAGCTGTCCGAGCTTGGCTCCGCCGATCGCCGCACCGAGCAGCACGATCAAGACGATCAGGCCGGGCGGGCCGGAGCGGCGGGCCTCGGTCACCGGCATCGTGTTCGCGCCGAAGTCGATCGTCTCGGGCGGCGCCAGGTTGAAGCCGCCGTTCGGGCTGAACCCGGCGTTCATGTTGTAACCGCCGCTGGGGGGATCGTAGACCGGCGGCGGCGCGTTGTAACCGCCGCTGGGGGGATCGTAGACCGGCGGCGGCGCGGCCGGGGAACGCACCGTCTGATTGAACCCAGCCGGCGCCAGGTACCCGCCCGGGCGTGGCAGTGCCCGGGGACCCGGAGCGTACGTTGGCGGCGCCGCGGCGAAAGGCGCCGGGGTTGGCGGGAACTCCTCGACCAGCACCGGGCCCGGCGTCGGCGGGATGTCGAACGGCGACTCGGGGAGCAGCGGCGGCGCCGTGTCCACCGGCGGCAGCGGCGGCGGAATCGTCGTCCGTCGGGGCGGCCTGGGGGGCGGTGGCGGGGCGACCATCGGCGGTGGTGGTGTGAACGGAGGCGGCGCCAACCTCGGCGGAGGCGGCGTGAACCTGGGCGGCGGTGGGGCGAACGTCGGCGGTGGTGGCGTGGCGTCCGGTCCGGCGTGACGTACGCGCGTCGGTGCCTCGTTGGGGTCCTCTTCCTCGATGGGGATGAGCAGCCCGGGCGTCCCGCCGGCCGGCGGCAGGCGCCGGCGCGGGTCGGATTTGGGTGTCTTGGGGGGCACCGGAGCATTAACCATGTCGTTTCCGCTGACGACGTACAAGCTCGACGCTTCGACCACCCCGATCGATGCGGCTTCCTTGCCCTCCAGCTCTTTGGCAGGGATCTTTTGCGTCGAGGGATCGCCCGAGGTGGCCGCTCCTTTATCGTCGCTGAGCCACTTCTCCTGATCGCTTCCCAGGATGTGGCGTAGGTGCTCGCCGAGCTGCGGCGCCGAGAAGAGCAGGCCGTGGCGGTGCGCCACCTGGCGAAGCGCGTCGGCGAACGCCACCGCATCCTGATAGCGATCGTCGGGGTTCGCGGAGAGCGCCGTGGCCAGCACGACATCGAGCGCGGTCGGCAGACCCTTGCGCTTCTGCGAGGGCGGCACGATCTGCTGCGCGTAGATGACGTCGGCGGGCGTGCTGAGATCACCGACGAACAGCCGCTCGGCGGTGAGCGCCTCGTAGAGGCAGACCGCCACGGAATAGAGATCGGTGCGGTGATCGATCGGCTGGTTGCGCGCCTGCTCCGGCGACATGTATCCGACCTTGCCGCGCACCCGGTAGAAGGCCGACGAGTGGGTGGCGGCCTTGGCGATGCCGAAGTCGGAGAGCTTCACCTCACCTTGCGCCGAGCAGAGAATGTTCGACGGCGAGACGTCGCGGTGGATGATGGCCATCGAGGCGCCGGCCGGTGTTCGCCGGTTGTGCGCGTAGGAGAGGCCGGCCAGCACCTCCAGCGTGACGTGCAGCGCCGCGGCCGGTGACAGCTCTCGCCGCCGGATCTTGGAGCGGCGGATGATCGTCCGCAGGTCGACGCCGCGCACGTACTCCATGACGATGAACAGCGACTCGTCCGACTCGACCAGGTCGAAGACGTGGACGATGTTGGCGTGGTCGAGCGTGGCGGAGATCTTCGCCTCGCGGAAGAACAAATCCCGGAACTCGGGCCGTGCCGTGTACTCGGGGAGCAGCTGCTTGAGCACGACCTCCTTTTCGAAGCCGCCGGGGCCGAGCTTCTTGCCGACGTAGATCGCGCCCATCCCCCCCTCCGTCAGGTACCGTTCAATCCGGTACCGGCGGGCAGGCATCTGCTCGGGGGTGGCGGCCATCCCGGTCGAGGGTAGGATCTCGACCCGCAAGATTCAATGTCCAGTTACGCCCTTTACACGCTGCGCGACCTCCGGGTCGCCGACGAGCGTCAAGCTGAGCGGGCGCTCGCCGAAGCGGCCGCTGGCGTGCGCCGCGCGGAGGCCGAAACCGAGCGCCTCGCGGCCCAGGGGGCCGAAGCGCGCGCGGCCGAGCTGCAGGCGCGCGCGGTCGAGGCGTCGTCCGGGACGGCGGCCCAGGCGCAGGCGGTGCGGAGATTTTGGGCGCGCCTCGCGCGCGAGACCCGCGCGGCGGCCGCGGCGATCGAGCGGCATCGGTCGGACGTTGCTGCCCCGGCGCTCCGCGCAGAGATGGCGGCGCGGGCGGCGCACCTGCGCGCGCGCCAGCGGCGCCAGGTCGTGGAGAAGTCGATCGCCCGCCGTGAAGCCCTCCGCCGCCAGCAAGACGAGCGGCGCGCCGAGGCGGCCGCCGACGATCTCGGCCAGCGGCGCAAGACCTGACCGCGAGAACGTGCCGCGCGCCAGAAGAAGATGATGGCCCCGAGCGGCGCCAACCCCGGCACCGTCGGGGCCGGGAAAAAGCGCTACTTCGTGGAGATGCCGAGCTTGCGGATCATCTCGCACATGGTCCGATAAGGGACGCCGGCGCGGCGGGCGGCCTCTTGTCGGCTCCCGCTCTGGGTCAGCAGGCAACGGATGTAGCTCTCCCGAAAGCGCATCTCCGCCGTCGGCAGCGGCAGGCGCGCGGCGTCGAGCGCCGCGGTCGCCAGGGTCGGCGGCTCGGGCGCCGCCGCGATGGTCGCCGCGGCCGCGCGCCGGAGGTAGGCCCCACGCGCCAGCAGGTTGCCCGCGCGCGCCAGCCAAGCGGCCATGCTGTGCGCCGGGACGATCCGCGTGATCCCCAGGACCGCCGCCGCCGAGACCTCCGGGGCGTCCGGATCGTCGCAGTAGAAGATCACCTCGGCGAATGGGTTGCGCTGAACGGCCTCCGCGCCAGTCGCCAGGGCCGAAACCTGGCGCCCCCCCAGCGCGAGCAACACGAGATCCGCCGGAAACAGCTCCTGGCGCACCGTCCGGTCGTCCGGAGCGGTGACCACCACGACCGAGTCCGACGCCCCTTTGAGCGCCGCGGCCAGCGTCGAAGCGCGCAGCTGGTTGTCGTCGACGAGGACCACCCGCGGGGCCTCCGTCTGCCGGCGTGGCTCGCCCTCTTCACGTTGACCCACCGATTGCGGCGTCGGATTCATCACGGCCTCCACAGGTAAGACGGAGTGGGAGGCAACCTCATGCAAACTTAGTGACGCAAGACGGCGAAATTCCGCCGGGGTGCGGGCGCGGCGCGGAAAAAACGAAAGAAAACGAGGCTGGCCGTGGGCGCCGGTTTTGGATAGGCTGCGCCCCCCGCATCAAAGTCGGGCGTGTAGCTCATTTGGATAGAGCACCGGCCTCCGAAGCCGGGGGTAGCAGGTTCGAATCCCGCCACGCCCACAACAGGCCCGCCCTGGGCACGATGGTAGACCCACGACCGGCTGACCCTCAGGTATCAGGCGACATCGTTCGCATCCCCGAGTCGATGAAATCGTCCCTTGCGGGTGCGGAGGTGCCAGAGCCTTCCCGTCTCGCACATCGCTGGACCTTAGACTCCGCCTAACGCGTATCGGCCTTTATGAACAGGTGGTCCTTCACACCGAGCACGCCAGTGACGTGCCTGGCTACGCTGACAGCCTTTTCTCTTTTGGCCGCCGAATCGACAGACCCGGAGAGCGTGACGACCTGGGCGTCGGTGTCGACGTGGATGTGGAGGGGGGCCAAGCCATCGCTCGTCAGCGCGCTTTTGACCTTTGTCGTGATCCACGCGTCCTGGCCGCCGGCGGTCGCTTTGTTGGTCGCGCCCTGAAGGCCGTTGCCCGCTTTATCGGCGAGGTCGACTGCGGCGTGGCCGATGTCTTTCGCCGTCTTCTCAGTCGTTTTGGCCACGCCTTTCACGTCGTCGCTCACGACGCTCCCCGCCGTCCCTGCCACGCCAGGTGTCGAGCTTTCGGACGCGCGCGTGCATCCGAACAACGCCGAAGCGAGTAAGCAAATGGCACCGATGAGACGCCTGTCAAATGCACGCATCAACGGAAACCTGATCTCCACGCCCGAAAAAGCAACCGCCTGTCTGTGGCTCGGGGATGTCACCGGCACCAGAGCGCATCGTCGAAGGCGATCACGACTCGCGAAGACCACCTCGCTGAGATCGGCGACCCTACAACGCGGTGCTGATGGATTTTCGGTAACGCCGAAGCCGGGGGTAGCAGGTTCGAATCCCGCCACGCCCACAGACAATCATTCGCCGGGCGCCCGGCGCGGGACGCCGAGGATGTCGAGGTAGGCGTCGACGGCCTCCTGTTCGGAGAAGCGCTCGACGGGATGCTGGAGGCGCGCCGGGCCTGACTGCGCCTCGTCGAGCAAGGCGGAGATGCCGCGCGCCAGGGCCCCGGGATCGCCGGGCGGCACCAGGGGTCCGAGGGCGCCGTCGTTCAGGATCTCGCGCGAGCCGCCCGGGCAGTCGGTGCTGATGACACGGCAGCCGCAGGCCATCGCCTGGATGAGGGCGCCGGGAAGGCCCTCGTAGCGCGACGACAGCGCGAACACCGACGCCCGCGACATGAAACGAAACGGGTTGTGGTCGTACCCCGGCAGCCTGGCGTCGGCGGCGATCCCCAGCCGCCGGGCGAGATCCACGAGCGCGCCCCGCCCGGGGCCCTCGCCGAGGATCACCAGCCGCACCGGACGTTCGGCGCGGACCAGGGCGAACGCGCGCAGCAGGGTGGCGAAATCCTTCTGTGGCGCCAGCCGCCCGACGCCCAGAATCACCGGCGGCGCGCCCGGCGCGAACCAGGGATCCTCCAGGGTGGCCGCCGCCTTTTCCCGGAGCGCGGCCGTCACGATGGGATTGTAGATGGTACGAATTCGCCCACCGGCGATGCCGAGCTCGGCGGTCAAGCTGGCGGCGACGCTGTTCGACACGGCGACGATGCCGTCGGCATTTCGATAGGCGCGCCCCATGAGCCGGCGGAGCAGGCGGGCGCGCCGGCCGAGCTCGGCGCCCGGGAGCAGCACGTTGGCCTCGCGGAGGACGATGCGCGTTCCGGTTCGGGCCAACGTGCGGGCGCCGACGGCCAGGACGTTGGAATGCTCCAAGGTCGAGAGCAGCGCGACCGGGCGTTCACGACGAAAATAGCGAACGAGCGCCGGGAGCGCTGAAATGGTCCTCCCGGCGTTCAGGTTGACCACCCGTGGTCCGGAGGGGATCTGCGCGTCGAGCGGCCCGCCCGGAATGGCCACCACCAGATCGACTGCCAGGCCCCGCCCGGAGAACGCGGCGGCGAGCTGCAGCATAACGCGCTCGGCCCCGCCATCGTCGAGCGTGGGAAGAAACAGGGCCAGCCGCTCGTTCGAACTGACCGGGATCATCTCTCTTCTGCCGGGAAACTACCAGAGTCGGAGGCCTGGGCGTCATTTGACCG
Organism: uncultured Pseudomonadota bacterium; assembly: GCA_963723305.1. Classification (GTDB taxonomy): domain Bacteria; phylum Myxococcota_A; class Polyangia; order Fen-1088; family Fen-1088; genus JADGRB01. Next base: position 2,163 of record CAVRRT010000130.1, on the reverse strand, counting down.
ACCCGATGCCGCCGGCTACATACGGATCGCGCGATGAAATGTGGCCCGTGTGGAACCCAGAATCCCGAGGGGGCGTCCTATTGCCTCGCTTGTGGATCGCACCTGGCGACCGGCGCCCCGCGCCGCGATCAAGAGCAGGAATCGAGCGTGGCCAAGCTGCGTGCCGCGGTGGAGCGGATGGTGGCGGCGCGGATCGCCGCCGAGGAGCGGATCCCCGCGCCCGTCGTGGCGGCGGTTTCCACCGTCCTGGTCGAGCGGCCGGTGGTCCGGAACGACTTTCGCCTGGTCTTCCTCCACCACGACGGCTCTGACGGGACCAGCTATCGCCTGCGCGGAGATCAGATCGACATCGGACGCACCGAGGGAGATCTGCTGTTCGAGGATCCCTACCTGTCACCGCGCCACGCGCGGATCGTGTCAGGCCCGGCGGGTCAGGTGTTGACTCACCTCGAGAGCCGGAACGGCATCTACCTCCGCCTGCGCGCAGGCGCCCAGCTGAAAGACGGCGATCTGATGCTGGTGGGGAGGCAGGTTCTGTTGTTCGAGCTGGTCCCCAACTTCGAGCGGGAGCTTCGACCGGCGGTCCACCACAACGTCGTCCAGTTCGGAAGCGCCGGCCATCCGCCGTGGGGGCGGCTGCGGCAAATGGGACCGGGTGGTGTCGCCCACGACGTCTTCTATCTCCACCGCGAACAGGTGGTGATCGGGCGCGAAGAGGGCGACGTCGTGTTCGCTGACGACCACTTCATGTCGCGCCGGCACGCCCACATCTCGCTGCGCGGCAGCGACGCGCAGCTCGAGGACATGGGGAGCTCGAACGGAACCTTCGTCCGATTGCGCGCCGACCATCTCCTCGTCCCCGGTGACGTCATCCGGATGGGGAACGTCCTGCTTCGGTTCGAGCTCAGCTGATCGGCCTTCGTCTAATCCGCCTTCGGGTAGTTCGCCTGCGGGCGCATCTCCAGATCGGCCATCACGCCCAGGTGATCATAGGCGCGGGGTGACACCACGGAGGCAGCGAGAACCGTGAAGTGCTGATCAGCGAGGATGCGATCGATGCGCATCCAGACCGATCGCTGCGCGGGGTAGGTGTACCCGAACCCGCGGCCGGCCTCGGCGAACGCGTCCTGGTAGTCACCCAAGCACTGCGCCAGCGTCCGGCTCAGGCCCGGCAGATTCGTATCGCCCGCGATGAGCACCGGGTCGGGAGAACGGGCGGCGTCCTCGGCCTCGAGCTGGATCTGCGCCACCCGCTCAGCCGTGTTGGCGACAGTGGAGTAGCCCTGGGCGGTCTCGAGCAGCCGCCCGCTCAGGGCCTCGTAGCGCAGGCCCTCGCCGCGCATGCGAGAGAACGCGTCGTGGGGTGAGATGGGATGGGTGGCGAAGAGTCGGAGCGGTCCTGCCGGCGTGCGCAACTGGAATCGCGCGTAGTGGGGCGTGTGCCACTCGCCGTCGACGGTGAACGGCCGCGGGGCGAAGACCTCCCCGAAGGGGAAGCGGCTGGCGACCGCGAACTGGTCGACGAACCGGACCGAATAGTCGGACAGGCCGGCCCGCAACGCCGCGACGTTCCCCGGCGCGACCGCCTCGAGCACGATCACATCGGCATTCGTGCTGCGAACGCGGGCCAGGACCCCGTCGATGCCGTTCTCGCCGAGGCCGATGTTGAGCGTGAAGACTCGGAGATGGAACGCCCCCGCGGTGGCGGCGCGCGGCCCCGAGAGATGCAGCCCCATCAACACGAAAACGACGACGGCGGCCGCCGCCAACTGCGTGAGGAGGTACCACCAGGATCGGGTGAGCAAGAGCGCGAGGACCAGCAAAGGAAGCGGCAAGGCCCATCCGATTCGAGGCAGATAGAGGGCGATGGTCGTGACCCACCAGCGCTCGCCGATCAGTCGAAACGCCGCCACGATCGCCAGCAGCGCCAACAGGTAGGCCACCGCCGAGAGGCGGACGAGCGACCGGACGAGATTGGCGAGGCCGCCGCGGGAGCGAGCGGGGGCCGCGTTTCCGGAGCGGAGGTCGTTGGTTGGCGGAGACTCACTCATGCGGACGGAACCATCTGACTTTCTACCTTTCGACAGCGCGCGCAGCTTAGCGCGTGGGCGGCCTCTTCGAGAGGGATGGCGCGTTGTCTGCTATTCTCCCCGCGCGCTCAAT
>CAVRRT010000129.1:0-4101 GCA_963723305.1 uncultured Pseudomonadota bacterium | reverse complement strand
CAAGCTGTTCCTCGAGGCGTCGGCCGGCAACGGGGCGGCCAAGCGCTCGCTGGTCGTCGCCGGGACGCACGGCAAGACGACCACCGCGTCGCTGCTGGCGCACGTGCTCACCGACGCCGGGCGCGACCCGTCGTTCCTGATCGGCGGCGTGCCGCTGAACTTCCGCCAATCCTGGCGGCTCGGCGCCGGCGGCGAGTTCGTCGTCGAGGGGGACGAGTACGACACCGCCTTCTTCGACAAGGGATCGAAGTTCCTGCACTACCGGCCGCAGATCGCGCTGCTCACCTCGGTGGAGTTCGACCACGCCGACATCTTCAAGGACGAAGAGGCGGTGCAGGCCGCCTTCCGCAAGTTCGTGGCGCTCATTCCGGAGGACGGCCTGCTGGTCGCTTGCGCGGCGTCGCCCGGGGCGATGGAGGTGGCGCGCGTCGCCCGCTGCCAGGTCGTCACCTACGGGCGCCCCGGCTCGGGCGCCGACTGGACGTTCGAGGTCGTGGCGCGCGTCATCGGCGGGCGGACCACGCTGGCGCTGGCGCGGCGCGGGGAGCGGGTCGGCGTCGTCGAGACCAACCTCCCCGGCATCTACAACCACGAGAACCTGATCGGCGTGCTGGCCGTCGCCTCCAGCCTGGGGATCGAGCTGCCGGTGATCGCCCGCGGCGTGCGGCGGTTCCTGGGCGTGCGGCGGCGGCAGGAGGTGCGCGGCGTCGCGCGCGGCGTGACGGTGGTCGACGACTTCGCGCACCACCCGACGGCGATCCGCGAGACGGTCCTGGCGCTCAAGGGGCGCTTCGGGCCCGGCAAGCTCATCGCGGCCTTCGAGCCGCGCTCGGCCACCAGCCGCCGCAACGTGTTCCAGAACGAGTTCGCCGACGCGCTGTCGGTCGCCGACGAGGTGGTGCTGGCGCCGCTCTACGCGCCGGAGAAGGTTCCGGAGGGGGAGCGCCTCGACGTCGAGCGGGTGGCGGCCGACCTGCGGCGCGAGGATGTCCCGGCGCGCGTCATTGCCACCGTCGAGGAGACGGTGGCCCACCTCGCCGAGCGCGCTTCGCCGGGCGACACCGTGCTGGTGATGTCGTCGGGCGACTACGGCAACCTGCACGATCGGCTCCTCCTGGCGCTGGGCGATCCGGTGATGCCGGCGCGGCTCGAGCACAAGGCGCGGATCGGCAACCTGCTCGATCGGGTGGGGATCGCGCACCCGGTCCTCGAACAGTTCTGGCCCGCCTACCTGGTGATTCCGGGCGAGGACGCCGCCGCGCCGCTGGTCGGGTGCGTGGCGATCGAGCTTTCGGGCGACGTCGCGCTCCTGCGCATGCTGGCGGTCGCGCCCGAGCGCCGCGGCGAGGGGCTGGGCTTCGTGCTGGTCGAGGCGGCGACCGAGCGGGCGCGCGTGTTCGGCGTGCGCCAGCTCTACCTGGTCACCGACGGCGCTCAGGGCTACTTCGGCGAGAAGCTGGGATTCCAGGCGGTCGATCGCAAGGACGTGGCGCCGGAGATCGCCGCCACCGCGGAATACGCGCTGGCCCGCTCGAAGAACGCCACCTGGATGCGAAAGGATCTGTAAAGAACAATGGCGGCGCCCCGGCACTTCGGAATCTTCGCCGCGCGATCCCCTGGACGGGGCGCGCAAGATCGCCGCCGAGATCGCGCGCGACGCGGGACAGGTGTTGATGGCGGGTCTGGGGACGCGTCCCGCGATCGGCTACAAGTCGGAGGACATCGACCTCGTCACGGAGTACGACAAGCGCTCGGAGGCGTTGATCGTCGAGCGGCTGGCGGCGGCCTTCCCGGCCGATCGCATCGTCGCCGAGGAGGGGACCAACGCCAGCGGCGAGAAAGGGGCGACCCGCGTCTGGTACGTCGACCCGCTCGACGGGACGACGAACTTCGCGCACGGCTTGCCGATCTTCTCGGTGTCGATCGGCCTCTGCATCAACCGGAGGCCGGTGCTGGGGATCGTGGAGGCGCCGGCGCTCGGCTGGTCGTTCGCCGGGACGATCAGCGGCGGCGGCTCGACGCTGAACGGGAAGCCGATCGCCTCCTCGCGCGTCGATCGACTGGGGGGCGCGCTGCTGGTCACGGGATTTCCCTACACCCGCAGTCCGGTGCAGACGAACCTCCCGGAGTGGACGGCGTTCACGCAGGCGGCGCAGGGGACGCGGCGGCTCGGATCGGCGGCGCTCGATCTCTGCTTCGTCGCCGCCGGCTGGCTCGACGGCTACTGGGAGCGGGCGCTGCATCCCTGGGATCTGGTGGCGGGCGCCGCGATTGTTCTGGGCGCGGGCGGCAAGGCCACCGATCTCGACGGCACGCCGTTCGACGGCGAGACGGGGAGGGTGCTTGCCAGCAATGGGCCGCTGCACGATCAGATGATGAAGATCCTGCAGGGGGTCTCCCGGCAGGCGAACGCCCCCTGGCCGTAGCCGTGAGGAACGTAGCGGCCGCGATCATCGCCGGCGGCCCGGCACGTCGGTTGGGCGGTGTCACCAAGTCCCTGATCGAGATCGGCGGCCGCGCCGTCGCGGACCGACAGCTCGAGGTGCTGCGACCGATCTTTGCGCGCGTCTTTGCGGTGGCCAACGATCCGGCCCCCTGGCGCGCGCGCGGCGTCGAGGTGGTCGCCGATCGCGTCGCCGGCGCCGGGCCGCTGGCAGGTCTGGCGGCGGCGCTGGCCGCGGCGGGCGACGTCGAGGCGGTGGTCTGCCTGGCCGGCGATCTGCCCTTCCTCTCGCCGGCGCTGCTGACGGCGTTGCGCGAGCGGGCGCCCGAGGCCGAGGCGCTGGCCCCGCGACCGGCCGGCCGCGCCGAGCCGCTCTGCGCGCGTTACGCCGTTCGCCTGCGCGCCGCGGTCGAGGCGCGCCTCGCCGACGGGCGCCTTGCGCTCCACGCGCTGCTCGGGGAGGTGGCGACAGTGTGGCTCGACGACGGGGAGCTGGCGGCACTCGATCCGGAGGGGTTGAGCTTCGTCAACCTCAACAGCCCCCACGATCTCCGCCGTGCCGAAGAGATGGCGCGCCGGGCTCCATGACCCACCCGCACGGGCAGGCGCGGGCGGCTGCCGCGCTCGGGCTGGGTCTGGCGACGCTCCTCGTCGCATGGCAGTTTTTCGCGGCCACCACCTTCACCGGTGACGACCACGTCTTTCTGGCCTTCGCCCGCCACGTGCGCAATCCGTTGCTGGCTTTCGTGAGAGATCTGCACGGCGGGGAGTACTACCGGCCGCTCTGGATGACGCTCTGGTGGCTGCTCGGGCGCGCGCAGAGCGTCTGGCCGTTCGCGATGGGGGCGCTGGCGTTGCACGCCGGCGCCGCCCTGCTGGTCGCCGTCCTGCTGCGGGAGCTCGGGCGGCCGGTCTCCGTCGCAGGAGGGGCGGCGGTCCTCATGTTCCTGGCGCCGCAGAATCTCGCTGCCGCGCTCTGGTTTTCGGCGACGACCGATCTGCTGGCGACCGTCTTCGTCCTCGCGTCGCTGGTCGCCGTCGTGCGGGGCCGCGCCTCGACGTCGTCCACTCCTGCTTCGACCGTCGGAGCGTTTCGGTGGTTCCGGCCACGCAGCGCGGACATTCCTGGAACACTTCCGGCGACAGCGACGGCGGCGGCCGTGAACGTGCCAGCGGCGCAGGAAGGTCCGTCTGCTCAGACTCCCCCGCCAGCCCTCGGTTCCGTGTTCCGACACGTCACTTGGATCAGGACTCATGGTCGACCCTCCGTTCGCTCCCGGTTTTTGGTTCGGAACGGGGGGTCGCCTCGGATGATGATTCGGCAGAAGAAATCCTCCTCCCCGAGATTCTGATCCTTGGCCTGCCTTTGGGGCGGTGCGTTTCGGCTCGCGACGAGGCCCGCCCCCGAGACGAAGGACGGCTCGGCCCTGCCGCCGGTGCGGCCGCGGTTCGGACTAGGGGGACGGCATCACCGTCCATCCACCCGGAAGGTGGCGGACAGCCCCTGCGCCGCCGGCGAATCGGCTTTAGCCGATTGAAGACCTTCGACGAGCCCCTCCCACGGAACGTCGTCCCAACCGGACTTCTCGCCGCGTTCTGTGCCACCGAGACGGCTTCGCCGACCCACAAGAGCTCGATGTCTTCTCCGGGGCCGATCT
>CAVRRT010000128.1:0-14645 GCA_963723305.1 uncultured Pseudomonadota bacterium | reverse complement strand
ACCAAATCGCCACCAAATGGCCCCCCCAGCGTCGTCAGCGGCACGCGCCCCCGCACGATCTGCCCGAACCCGTAGGTCATGGCGACGATGATCTGGCCGGTCCGCTCGAAGGCGTGGCTCACGGCGTAGCCGAAGCGGTTGGTGATCGGCACCGGCGGGTCGGTCTTCCAGGCCAGGCGGTTGAGCGCGCCGAAGATCAGGTGCTGCTCGTCCTGGCGGTAGACGTCGAGCTCGGAGCGGACCTCCTGGCGGAACGTGGCCTCGTGGTTCTCGCCGCCGGGCGAGAGCCAGCCGAGGCGAAAGATGCGCTCCGGGTGGTCGGCCAGCCGCTCGCGCAGCACGTCCCAGTGGGGCAGCGGCGCGCCGTCGAGCGTCTGGATCTGGTCGCCGCGGCGCAGGCCGATCTGGTCGGCGGGGCTCCCCGGCTCGACCGAGAAGACGAACAGCTCGGCGGAGAGGATGCCGGTTTCGTAGTGCCGGTGGCCGGCGGCGTCGAACACCGCGGTGGGGATGACGATGGCCGATCCCGGCTCTTGAATTTCGACGTGCGCGAACGGTACCGCCGAATAGCCGCCCCGCAGATAGTTGAGCCGCAGCGGGGAGGCGCCGGCCCGGTCGATGGCGGTGGCGAACTCGGTCCAGGTGCCCACCGGCACGCCACCGACCGCGGTGATGAAGTCGAACGTCTTCAGCCCCGCCTGGGCGGCGGGCGAGGCCGGATCGAGCACGCCGATCTCCGGCAGGTGGAAGCGGGGCGAAACGCCAATCCAGCCGACGTGCTCGCGCGCGTGCAGCGGGCCCAGCCGCTCGAGATCAATCGGCGTCACGTCGCGCTCCTCGGCGTCGGGGCCGCGGTGGATGCCGAACCGCAACGTCTTGCCGGCCGAGTCGGAGATCACCCGCTCCAGCTCTTCCCAATAACGGACGCGGCGTCCGTCGACGGTATCCACGCGATCGCCGGGGAGGAGGCCGGCGGTGGCGGCCGGAAGATCCGGAAGGACCGTGCCGATCGTCGGCGGCAGCAGCGTCCGCTGCCCGGCGTAGTGGACGAAGTAGATGAGGAGCGGCAGCAGCATGTTGAAGAGCGGCCCCGCCACGACCACCGTGTAGCGCTGCCAGAGCGGCTTGGCGGCCAGCGCGCGCGGCCTGTCGATGGGCGGGATCGGCTCGCCGGGATCCTCGCCCAGCAGGCGCACGTAGCCGCCGAGCGGCACCAGCGACAGCTGGTACTCGGTCTCGCCGGTGCGTGAACCCGAAGATCCGCGGACCGAAGCCGAGCGAGAAGCGCAGCACCTTCACGTCGAACAGCTTGGCGAAGATGAAGTGCCCCAGCTCGTGCACCAGGATCAGCACGCCCAGCAACACCAAGACGGCCAGCGCCCAGAGCAGCAGGGTCACGAGGGGTGGGCCTCCGTCTCGCCCTCCGTCACCGGCCCCATCCCCGCGGGGCGCGGCACGCGGCCGTCGCGCCAGAGCGCCGTCTCCATCGATTCCAGCAGCGGAGCCATGGTGGACCGATCTTGCGCCGAAATCGGCACCGCCGGAAGGTCGCGCTCGCCGCGCGGCAGCTGGCCGCGCTCTTCGGCCGGCACCAGATCGATCTTGTTGAGCACCAGGAGGCGCGGCGTCTCGCCCAGGCCGAGGTCGGTCAGGATGGTCTCGACGGCGGCAATCTGCTGCTCGTGCGCCGGGTCGGCGGCGTCCACCACGTGCAGCAGGAGGTCCGCCTGGTCCAGCTCTTCCAGCGTGGCGCGAAAGGCGCGCGCCAGATCGCGCGGCAGGTCGCGAATGAAGCCGACGGTGTCGGCCAGGATGATCTCCCGCTCCCGGGGGAATCGCAGCCGGCGGGTGGTCGGATCGAGCGTGGCGAACAGCTTGCTCTCGGCCAGCACGTCGCTGCCGGTCAGCGTGTTGAGCAGCGTCGACTTGCCGGCGTTGGTGTAGCCGACGATGGCCACCATCGGCAGCCCGCGCCGCACCCGCTCGGCCCGCCGCCCGGCCCGCTGCTCGCCGAAGCGGTCGATCTCCTTTTCCAGCCGATGAATCCGCTCGCGTGCCCGGCGGCGGTTCTCTTCCAGCTTGGTCTCGCCGGGGCCGCGGCCGCCGATGCCGCCGGTGAGCCGGCTCATCATGGTGTTCTTCTCGTGCAGGCGCGGCAGGCGATAGCGCAGCTGCGCCAGCTCGACCTGCAGCTTGCCGTCGCGGCTCTTGGCCCGCTGCGCGAAGATGTCCAGAATCAACATGGTCCGGTCGATCACCTTGAGGTCGGTGAAGTCGGCGATGGCGTGCGCCTGCACCGGCGTGAGATCGGGATCGAAGATCAGCGCATTGGCGTCGACCTGCATGGCCCGGATGAGGATCTCCTCCAGCTTGCCGCGCCCGACCAGATACTTGGGATCGGACTCATGCCGGCGTTGCTGCATCACGCCGCTGACCCGCACGTTGGCGGTCCGGCAGAGCTCGCGCAGCTCGGTGACCCGGCCGGCCGCATCGGCGGCGGCATCGGCGGCCCCGGCAGCCGCCCCGGGGCGCTTGCGGTGCAGATCGACGACCACCAAGAGCGCACGATCGCGCTTGTCGGTGGCGACCGCCGAGGGTGCGACCCGTTCGAACTCCTCTTCCAGCGCTTCGATCATCGCGGCGGCGTCGAGCACGCTGTGATGAAACGGCTCGCTCGGCAGGATGAGCCAGGGCGGCTGCCCCTCGATCGGCGGCAGCAGATGCGCGACGTGCAGATCGGCCGGCCGCCCGTCGGGCTGCACGCCAATCGCGGCCACCAGGTCGAGGCGCAGCAGCGCCAGGTCGACCAGATCGTCGCGCGTCAGCGGCTCGTTGCGCAGGTGGGTGTGCACCAGGCGCAGGCCGCGAAAGCGCCCGCGGCCGGCGCGCAGGCGGCCGATCTCGGGCAGGTTGATCCGCGACGCGTCGCCGACGAAGACGTGCTCGATCTCGCCGCGCCGGTCGACCAGGATCCCGACCTGCCGCTCGATCTCGCGCGAGATGCCGCCGAGAAACGTGGCCAGCTCGGCCGAAGCCACCTCCGAAGGCTGCAGCCGCCGCCGGTAGACGCGCTCCAGCGCATGCTTCTGACTGGGCTTGAGCCCGGTGACATTCCCGCTGACGGTCTTCAGGTGGCGGAGGTTAGCACGCCGGATCGGGGCCTGATTCTGCGGCTTTGATTTCCAGAAGGATGTGACCGATGCTGGCCCTTTCCCTTTCCGGATCCCCCAACCGGAGGCAGCTGTCATGCGCTTTTCTTCGCCTTCTCGGCCCAGCATCGGCCTGGCCCTCTCCACGGGCTTTGCCCTCACGATGGTCGTCGCCTGCATGACCCCCGGGACGAGCGGCGGCGGCAGCGGAGGAACCAGCGGCGGCGCGACCGGCGGACAAGGAACGGGCGGCAGCGGCACCGGCTCAGGCGGAAAAGGAGGCGGCGGCAGCGTCGCCACCGGCGGATTGGGAGGTAGCACTGGCGGCGGCGTCGGCACCGGCGGCGGCAGCAGCACCGGCGGCTCCGGCGGCGGCGGCAACGTCGGCGCGGGCGGCAACGCCCCCGGCGGCTCCACTGGCTCCGGCGGCGTAGCGACCGGGGGCAACGCCGGCTCCGGCGGCGGCAGCGCGACGGGCGGGAGCGCTGGCGGATTCCGCAACCGGCGGCTCCGACGGCGGCACGGCAACGGGCGGCGCCGGTGGCACCAGCGCGGTTGGCGCCGGCTGCACGCCGACGCCACTCACGACGACCGGCGCGCTGAACGGGCGCTTTGGATCGATGCTCTATGACAACAACTACTACTTCATGCAGGTCAACGAGTGGAACTCGTCCGGCAGCCAGGTGATGACCTACGGCGGCGACTTCCTGTTCAAGATGACGACGCAGATGGGAAGCACGGCGGTCAACGGCTCGCCCACCGGCTTTCCGTCGATCTTCATCGGCGCCAACTCCAATCACGCCACGACGGGCAGCAACCTCCCCAAGGCCGTGAGCGCGCTGACGACGGTGCCGACCACCTGGACCTGGGACGACGCAGGCACGTTGATGGACGACACCGACAACAGCTACGACGCCACCTACGACGTCTGGTTCAGCACCAGCTCCGCCGGCGAGCCGAAGGCCTCCGGCCCGACGGGCGGCTACCTCATGGTCTGGCTGCACAAGCCGGCCGACGCGCAGCCGATCGGCGGCTCGCCCATGAAGAAGGCGATCACCATCCCCGGCGTCGACGGCACCTGGGACGTCTGGATCGGCCCCAACGGCACCCGCCCCTGCATCTCGTACGTCCGCACGGAGACGACGCTCTCGCTCTCCTACGATCTCAACCTCTTCATCCAGGACGCGGTCAACAACCAGCCCAACACCATCCAGAGCAGCTGGTACCTGACCAACATCTTCACCGGCTTCGAGATCTGGCGCGGCGCCGTGAACGTGCAGTCGACGTCATTCTGCGCAGTCGTGAACTGACAACCGTCAGCGACGACGGCCCGCCCGAACCCGAGCTCAAGCCCAGCGCCGAGACCTGGTAGTCTCCGGACCTCCAAATGCGCTGGAACGTCGGCCCCTTCGGGCTCAAAGACATTTTTACGCTGGTGAACCTCATGGGAGGCGTCGGCGCCATCGTCTTCGCCGTGCAGGGGCGGCCGCTGGCGGCGGGCACCGCGCTGCTGCTGGGATACCTTCTCGGCGACACGCTGGACGGCCCGGTCGCGCGGGCGACGAAGACCTCGAACCAGTTCGGCAGCGAGTTCGACACCGCGACCGACCACTTCGTTCAGGCCATCGCCCCGGCGGTCATCGTGTACACGGTCTACGCGGCCGGGGGGCACGGCGCCGCGGGTGTCGCGCTCATGTCGGTGATCATCACCTGCGCGACCGTGCGGCAGGCGCTGTTCTCGGTCGCCAAGATGGGCGATCCGCTCATGTACTGCGGCCTGCCGCGCACGGTGAGCGGCTACGGCGCGATGGCCTACGTCCTCTCGCACTTCTTCTTCGACCTGAACCCGGCCCGTTCTCTGGTGGGGGCGATCCTCATCACGACGTTCTCGCTGCTCAACCTGCTCCCCATCCCCTACATGACCCACCGGGGAAAACGGAAGATGCAGATCCACGTCCAGCTGCTGGCACTGGGGTTTCTGCTGACGCCGGTGACCGCGTTCTTCGTGGCGCGGCAGTATGTGTTCGACGTGCTCTTCTTCTGGATGCTGGGATATGCCGCCACCGCCTGGATCCCGATTTACCCCCAGGAGAAGCGCGCGTTCTACGCCCGCTATCGCGCCTGGGCCGAAGAGGTCAAGCGCGCCTGACGCGGAGCGACTCCTGCCCAGCTTGATTGCCGGGCCTCACGCCGCAATTGCGGGGCCTGACCGCGTAAGTTAAAGTCCGCGGCCCGATGTCGTTGACGAGCTTGCCGGTGCCGTCGCTGGCCGACAGCGCGACCTTCGAATTGCTGGCTGGAGGGACCCTCGCCTTCCAGCGGATCCTGAGCCGCATCGATCAGGCGCGGAAGAGCATCTCGCTTCGCTGCTTCGAGTGGCGAGACGACGACACCGGCCGATCGATGGCCCGCGCGCTGCTGGCTGCGGCCGAGCGCGGCGTCGCGGTGACGATCCTGAAGGACCGCATCGGTGGCTACTACGAGCACCTGGAGGCCACCAAGCAGAGCTTCTTCCACAAGACGATCAACCTCCACGCCCGCGTGCAGCTCCTCTTCCTGATGGGCTTCTACAATCGCTGGGGCTCCCTGCGACAAAGGCCGAGCGAGCTGGCCGCCAGGCTGCTGGCACACCCGAACGTGCGCTTCGTGACCGAGAAGCGGTTCGACCACGCCAAGCTCTACCAGTTGGACGACGAGACCGTGATCCTGGGCGGGATGGGGATCGGCGACGACTTCCGGGACGTCAACGTCGACTTCATGGTCGAGATCTCGGGCGGCGACGCGGCCGAGCGGCTCGCTGACCGCTACGAGGGACGGGCGCGCTTCGACGCTGCGCGCTCGTTCGACTACCTCTTGCATTCGTTCCGCGGCGGGGCACGCACCGGCGAGTCACTCTCGGCGCAGCGCCTCAGCCTGATCGCCGGTGCCCGCGCGCGACTGACCATCGCCATGGCCTACCTGGGCGATCCGGCGCCGACCGACGCCCTGGTGGACGCCGTCAAGCGCGGCGTCCAGGTGACGCTCCTGACCGCCGCCCGGGCCAACGTGGGCGGCGATCTGAACCTCCACATGTGCGCCGAGATCCTCCGCCGCACCGGCAGCCCGGACAACCTTCGCCTGGTCCTCCACCCGAGCATGGTGCACGGCAAGGTGATCGTCGGCGACGGCGAGTGGGTCGACCTCGGATCGACCAACTTCACGCGGCTGTCGCACGGAGGCTACGAGGAGGTCGACCTCTTCTGCCGCGATCGCATCTTTGCCAGGCGTGTCGAGCAGGCGATCGAGGCTGACCTTCGGGCCGGCGCGCCCGCACGCCTGCCGCTCGACTACCGCCGCTGGCGGCTCTTTTTCGAGAGCGCCATCAGCGCCTTTCAAGGGCGCCGGAAGGCGTAGGCTGGCGCCTTCTTGGCGCCTTTCTTGGCGCCATTCCTGGCTGCCATTCCTGGCGCCTTGTCGTTGACCGAGGGTGTCCGGAGGTCTCCTAGCGCCTCTCGGGGACGGGAGGCGCGCTGAACGGGGCCGCCGCGCGCGTCGGCGCGCGCAGGTAGCGCGCCAGGCTCCGCAAGAGCTCCATCACCGCGACCACGGCGGCCACCAGGGTGAGGTGGCTCCCCGCCACCGGGAGCACCAGCGCTGCCGTCAACAGGGCCAGCTCGGCGCCCATGCTCGCCGCCCAGGAGAAGTCGGCCACCCCTTGGTTGGCGGCGAAGTTGTCGAGCGCGCCGCGCGCCATGTCGCTGGCCAGGAGGACGACCAGAGGGATGGTCGGAAGACGATGGGTGGCGAGCGCCGCCATCACCACGATGGGGAGAAGCGCCCCGGCGGCGAGCCGCAGCCAGTGGAGAGCCCGGTGCGCGGGAGCCCGGGCGACGGCCGGGAACCCCTGCTTGAGGTAGTCGAGCCCGCTGAACCAGGTGATGAAGACGACCGCGCCGATCAGCAGATTCTCGGTCGCGCCTGCCCCCACGAAGGAGATGGCCACGAACGGAATCAGCACCACCGCGGCGATCTCGAACCCGCGCCGATAGACCCCGGAGAGCCGCCGCGTGGCGAGGACCAGCAGCGCGAAGGCGAACGGCGCCAGGAAGAGGATCCGCAGGCCGCGTCCGGAGCCGATGATCGGGATCAGAACCAAGAATCCGAAGGCGATCATCTGCACCCAGGTCTTGACCTTGGCGATGCCGGTGCTGGGGAGGCGCCGGCCGCCGAGCTCCAGGCTCGAGCGCAGCACCGTCACCAGAAGCTCGCGCGAGAAGATCGCCGCGGCGATCCACCAGGGGATCCCCCCCCGATCGGCGAAGCAGCCGTAGCAGACGACGATGAAGATCTTGTCCGCCACCGGATCGAGCAGCGACCCCAACACCGTCGGACCGTACTTGCGGGCCAGGTAACCGTCGACGGTGTCGGTCAGCCCGATCAGCGTGCCGATGACGACGCCGATGGCCTGCGTCGTGGGGCTGCCGTAGATCAGCCAGCCGACGAGCGGCATCGCGAGCAGGCGGGCCGAGGTGACCTGGTTCGCCGTGACGCGCATGCCGCGTCACCGACGTTACGGGCGCAGCGCCCGATCGTCAACTGCGGAAGACCCTGAAAGCCCGGCACCCTCCCGCGCTGGACTGCGCAGGGCCAAGCCCGGCTCGGTCCAGGCGCCACCTGCGCAAGACCTTGAGAGGGTCCCCGCACCCCGCGGCCGGGACGGTCTAGGTCTCGAGCTTCGGTTCTTCGCCGGAGCGGGCGGAGGGGGGGGCGGCGGGCGCGGGGGCGCGCTCGTCGATCAACGCCAGCGCCACGGACAGCGCGCGGCGGGTCTTCTCCGCCGTTTTGTCGTCCGACCGAATGCGCTGGAAGGCGCGCACAATCTGGTCCTCGTAGTCGGCCACCTTGGTCTCGAGCTCGGCGATCCTATCGCGCGACTGCGCCAGCCGCACGTCGCGGTTGCCGAGCTCGGCGCGCGCCGCATCGACGTCCGCCTCCAGCCCCGACAGGCGGCGGTAGGCCTGCTCGATCTCCTGGACCCGCGCGGCCAGCTCCCCCTCCGCGCGCGCCGCGCGCCCCAGGGCCTGGTCGTAGTCGGTGCGGTGCCGCTCGGTCAGGTCCGTCTTCTCGGTGAGGTGCCGCCGCTCGATCTCGGTGACCCGCAGGTGCTGCTCCTCGTCGCGCGAGGTCAGCTCGATGCGGCGCCGGGTCTCGGCCGCCTCGAGCTCCGAGATCCGCCGCGCCTCCTGCTCCGCGATGTCACGCTGCCTGCGCTCCTCGGCGGCCAACGCCTCTTCTTCGTGGCGGCGCCGCATCCCCAGGATCTCGTTGCGATGGTCGCGCTCCTTCTGCTCGGCCAGCGCCTCGTACGCCTGCCGCTCGGAGGCCAGCTGCACCGCCTGTTCGTCCCGGGCGGCCGCGATCGCCTTCTCGTGCTCCTTGCGCAGCTTGACGACCTCGCTCGAGAGTCGCTCGCCAGCCTGCGCCTGCTCCTCGGTGAGGCGCCGCTGCAACCCCTCGACCTCGGCCCGGTGCGCGGCGTCGATCCGCGCCAGCTCCACCTGCCGCGCCGCCTCAGCGGAGGCCGTCGCCTGGCCGTGCTCGTCGGAGAGCCGCGCCGTCTCGGCCCGGTTCGCCTCTTCCTGCTCGCCGAGCCTGGTCTCCATCTCGCCGCGCAGCCGATCAGCCTCGGCGCGCGCGCGCATTTCGTCCTGCACCGCGCGCTTCTTGATCGCGTCGACCTCGTCGTGCGCCTTGCGGAGCTCCACGTGGGCGTCGTCGAGACGCGCTTTCAACCCCTTCTCGCGCTCGCCTGACTTCTCGCGATCCTGCCCCAGCTCGGCGACCTTCTCGTTGGCCGCCACCAGGTTCCGTTCGAACCCGATCGTGCTCTCCTCGAGATCGCGCCGCGCCCGATCGAGCTCGCGGATCTTGTCCTTGTGGTCGAGGATCTGCCGCTCCTTGGCGTCGAGCGCATCGCGCAGATCGAGAATGTCCTTCTCTTTCTTGTTGATGATCTCGCGCAGACCGAGGAACTCCCGCTCCTTGGAGAAGGTGGCGGACTGCGTGAACCGCTCGCGCGCCTCCTCGATCTCCTTGCGCAGCGTCTGCCGCTCGTTCTCCAGCGAGTGGATCCGCGCCCCCAACTCGGTGTTGCGGGCCTCCACCTCGCGCAGGCGCGCGTCGTCGACGACCGGCGCTTCGAAGTTCTCGGAGATGACCCGCCCGCTCGCCTCGGTCGAGACGTCCTCGAAGGCGATCTCGTCGGGCGCCGGCGGCACGTCGGCCTCGCCGGGCACCGCCAAGGCAGAGGCCAAGAGCGCGTCGGCGACGAGCGGCTCCGGACCGAGCGTCTCCCCGGTCCGATAGACGTCGGGATCGTCGGCCGGCTGCGGGACAGCGTCGGCAGAGCTGCCGTCCGCGGCGCGGGCCTCCCCCGGCGGCTTCTCCCAGGCCAGGTTGGGGGGAGATCGTCGTCGGTCCAGAGGTTCCGCAGGTCGACCATGTCGCTGCTCGGCGGCGCCGTCTCGGGCGAGCCCGCCTCCAGCGCGGCGAAGGCCGCCTGGGTCTCCGGATCGAACTTCTCCCCCTCGAACGGCGTGTTGGGGATGCTCTCGCTCTGCTCGGGCAGGAGCTGCTGCTCCGAGGTGTCGCCGGCGTTGGCGCTCTCGGCGACGACTCCGTAGTTGTCCGGATCGGCCGCCAGCAGCGTCTTCTCCTCGCCGTCGTTCTCGTCGGCCGAGGCGCTGCTGACGATGTCGATGTCGTCGTCGTCGGCCATCACGATGTCCGAGTCCGCGTCCAGTTCGTGCACGTCGTCGTCATCGGCAGCTGGCGCCGCCAGGTCAAGGTTCAAAAGGCCTCCGATCTTGACCAGCAGATCCTTGCCCTCGAACGGCTTCAGCATGTACTCGTCGGCGTGCGCCTTGAGCTTCTTGTGCTGATCGAGCACCGCCTGCGTCTCCTCGGAGGAGATGAGCACCAGGGGAACTTCCCGGAGGCTGGGGCTACGCCGCAGCTTGTTGCAGATGGCGTAGCCGACCTTCTTCGGCTCCACGGAGAGCACGATGACCGACGGCTTGTGAGAGCGTCCCCACTCCATCGCCTCGTCGCCGCTCGGGATGTTCTTGACCTCGAAGCCATTGGGCGCGAGCAGCCGCCGGAGCTGATCTGCGGTGGTGGCGTCAGGTTCGATGCACAGCGCAATTCGGTCGGCCATCTCGCCTCCTCTGAGACGGAGCGCTCAAGGAGCACCCGCCCTCCGCAAATACGCGAAGGGGCCGTTATACTATCAGATTCGGGACCCTGGGAGGGTCCCGAACCCCCCGCGATGAGCTCCGCCGGGCGGAGCCCGGCTACGCTCGACGCGATCGATTCGGGACCCACGCACAGGCCCGGCTACGCTCGACGCGATCGATTCGGGACGTCTCGCCCCCCCCGCGATGAGCTCCGCCGGGCGGAGCCCGGCTACGCTCGACGCGATCGATTCGGGACCCACGCACAGGCCCGGCTACGCTCGACGCGATCGATTCGGGACGTCTCGCCCCCCCGCGATGAGCTCCGCCGGGCGGAGCCCGGCTACGCTCGACGCGATCGATTCGGGACCCACGCACAGGCCCGGCTACGCTCGACGCGATCGATTCGGGACGTCTCGCCCCCCCGCGATGAGCTCCGCCGGGCGGAGCCCGGCCGATTGCCAGCTAGTGGGTGAACGACGTGGTGACCAGACGGGTGAGCGCATCCTCGTCGAGGTCGGCCGTCACCACATACCCAAGGCCGCGGTCCCGGTAGGTGGCGGTCGAGATGCCCGGTCCGGCCACGACGTAGATCTCCCGGCCGTTGACCACCCGGCGATCGGGCGCATCGAAGGCCTGGTCGCGCGGATCGAAGACCAGCAACGCCACGCGATGACCGCTCTGCACACGGTAGAGCAGGTAGGCTGCCGGCCGCTCGCCGACGTTCACCAGGCGCCCCCCCTGGCAAGTCGCGCCGCCGCCGAGCGTCGGGGCGTGCACCGCAAAGTCGACCCGGCCGCGGAACCAGGAGGCAATCGAGCCGCAGTCCGAGCCGGTGATGTCCATCGGCATCTCGGCGTGGTAGCTGCGCTCCGCCTGCTCCAGCACCACCGAATGCTGCCGGACGGTGCCGGTGATCCCGACCAGCAGCACGAAAGCCGCCGCCGCCGGAACCAAACGCGGGTAGGAGAGCCAGGGCCAGCGGTGCGGCGCGATCGGCTGCGTCTCCAAAGCTTCCCGGACCCGCAGCTTGAGCGACAACGGAACCTCGGGGCGCGGCATATGGGCCCGCACCGCCGCCTTGAACCGCCCCTGAAGATGAACCTGCCGCGCGCAGGTCGGGCAGCCGACCAGGTGCCGCTCCACCCCCTCCCGATCGACGCCGGCAAGCTCACGATCGACATACGCCTGAGCCGAGGCGCTGATGTCCGCGCAGTTCATCATTCGCCCCCCTGCCCGTGCCCGTGCCCCTGATCGCGACGCCGCCGGTAGGCTGCCATGTCGACCGGCGCCCCCGCGCCACCTGCGGCCGACGGCTCGGCCTGGATAATTCCCTGCTCGACGGCGTAATCGTGGAGCAGCCCCTGCAGAATCCTCCGGCCGCGGAAGAGCCGGCTCATGACCGTCCCGGCGGGACAGTCCATGATCTCGGCGATCTCCTTGTAGGAGAAGTCCTCCAGGTCGGCCAGGATCACCGCCATCCGGAAGTCGGAGGGGACGGCGGCCAGGGCCTTCTCGACGTCCGCCGAGACCATGCGGCCGAGGAGAGCCGTCTCGACGTCGCGGCCGTCCGTCCCGCCACCGCCGCCGACGAACTGCTCGAGGTTCGCGGGCGACGACTCAGCCTCGGCCATCACGAAGTGCTCGCGCTCGCGCTCGCGGTAGCTGTTGCAGAAGACGTTGGTGAGGATTCGAAACAGCCAGGCCTTGCAGTTCGTGCCGGCCTGGAAGGTGTCGAAGAACCGATAGGCGCGCAGCAGCGCATCCTGGACCAGATCCTCGGCGTCCTTCTCGTTGCGCGTCATGCGCAGCGCCGCGGCATAAAGCGCGGGGAGGTGCGGGAGCGCCTCCCGCTCGAAGTCAGTCGCTGAAGGTCGCCGTTTCATCACTTTCCGCTCACCCCGACTGTGAAAACCGCCGGTCCCGCCCAGTTATTCCACGCTAGTAACATACCGCGTCGGCGAACAGCCTGCCGCCCGCCGGCGTGGCACCGAGCGCGCTGGTGTAATCGGCGTAAGTCACGACGATGGACTGCCCGAGGTTGGGGTCGTCCATCGGCAGGGCCGAGACGTCCCCGAAGGTCCCGTTGATCGACGGGAAGATCAGCGCCCCAGCCTGGCGGTTCCCCAGATCGTCGAGGCGCCAGAGCTCGACGTCGAGGGGGCGGTCGAGCAGCACGCCGAAGTCGGTGCCGAACGGCGCCAACCCCACCAGCGGTGGCTGCAGGTTCGTCCCGCCGAAGCTGGAGGCGGACGCGAAGGGAAAAGGGCCGGAGAGCGTGTTGCCGACCGCCACGTACTCGGACAGCCAGCCCCCCTCCGAGTCCTGCCAGACGAGGCTATAGCCGGTGGTGGTGGGGGCCACCACGGCGCAGGTCCCGAGGGGACGGCTGGAGCCGAGCACCGTCGCCGAGTCGACGGAGCCTGCCTCGTTCGTCTCGGCGATGATCCAACCCGGCAAGCTGAGGTTGGTCGAGGCGGCGTAGTAGACGACGGTCAGATCGTCCTTTCCGGGAGAGAACGTCAAACAGGAGAATGCAGGACCCGCGCTCGAGGTTGCGACCGGTGCGCCGGTCAGCAGCCCCGCCCCATTGACGGTGGCGACCAGCACCTGGCTGGGAGTGGAGCTGGCGTCGATCCAGGCGAGCCCGGCGTTCATCCCCGCCCGCGAGGAGATCATGGCCACCGAGGTGGCCGGGGGGACGCCGCCTGGAAAGGTGACGATGGCTGTGGGGGCCGCCGCCGGCGAAGAACCGTCGGCCGGGACGGCGATGACGACGAGCTCGCCATTGGCGCCGGAGGCGTCGGTGCCGAGGTAGCCGATCAGCACCGTGTCGCCCGGCGCGGTCACCCCGGCGACGGCGTAATAGGCGCTGGTGACGCCGGACGGCAGAGCGTAGGCCTGCTCGCCGGTGAGCCCGCCGCCGGCATCGAGCGCCCCCCAGCGGACGCTGACCGTCGCGCTCTCCGGAGGGTCGATCCCCAGCAAGAAGAATCCGCTGCCCACCTGATCGAGCCGCTCGTCGGCGAGCAGGGTGAGCGGCGTTCCGGCCAGCGTCACCTGCTGCCGAAGCACGCAGCCGGCGTCCCCGCTGTCCGCCTGGCAGGCGACGACGCCCAGGGCCGCTGCCGCGAGCGCGGCGAGCGGACGCCGGCCTCCCGAAAGGCCTGCGCCTACGTCGTGGCGACGTCGCCGTGGCATTTTTTGTATTTTTTTCCGCTCCCGCAGGGACAGGGATCGTTGCGCCCCACCTTGGGCTCGCTGCGACGGACCGGCTTGGCCTCGCCCGACCCGCCACCGTTTCCGCCGCCGTTTCCGGCCTCCTTCGTTGGGCGGGCCTGCGCCTCCGCGCCACCGCCCGACTCGATCGTCTTGCGCGGCCTGGGGGTGGCGGCGGGCGGCAAGGAGGAGGGCGGCCTCGACGACGGCGGCGCGCCGGGCGGCGGCGCGGCGGGCGCGTCGGCGCGCTGGAGCTGCATGTGGAACAGCTTCTCGCAGACGTTGCGGCCGATGTTGTCCATCATCTCGCCGAAGATGACGAACCCTTCCTTCTTGTACTCCTGCTTGGGATCCTTCTGGCCGTACCCACGCAGGTGGATCCCCTCGCGCAGCGCCTCCATCGACTTGAGGTGCTCGATCCAGCGCTCGTCGATCTCCTCGAGGTAAAAGACGCGCGCGTAGTGGAGGAGGATGTGCAGCGGGTACTCGGCCTCGCGCGCCTCGATGACCTTCTCGACCTCCGACCAGAGCGACTCGGCGAGCGTCTCGCGCTCGAGGCCACCCTGGGCGTCGAACGCCGCCTCGAACCCGAAGCGCTGCTTGACCGCGGCGCCCAGCACCTCGAGGTCCCAGTCCTCGGCGTGCGAGTTCGGGGGGCAGTGCTCGTCGATGATCGACTGGATCATCTGTTCGCTCAGATCGAGCAGCCGCTCGCGCTGCTGGACCATCGACGAGCCGACCTCGCCGGCCAGCCGATCGAGCGTCGCCGTCCGGTCCTCGACGATCCCCTTGGTGTCGGGGTAGGCGCCCCACTCGCGGTAAATGAGCGAACGGAGGTGGGCCGGGTTGATCGGCACGGTCGTGACCGTGAACCCGCCGGGGACGTTGGGATCGGCGGCGCGCGACTCGGAGAGCATGTCGCACATGCGCGCCAGGATCGGCCGCACCATCGAGGAGAGGCTGTCGACGGTGTGCCTTCCCGACTCGGTCGGCAGCGGCGCGTCGGTCTCGGTGATGCCGCGGTCTTTCTCTTCCTGCGACGGCTCGGGCGCGTAGCGCCCCTCCA
>CAVRRT010000127.1:0-16317 GCA_963723305.1 uncultured Pseudomonadota bacterium | reverse complement strand
TCCACGACATCCTTTACAGTTTGTCTCCAGACATCCTTTACAGTTTTTAGTTATGAACCCGCCGCAGCAGTGGGGAGGGAAAGTGGGAAACGCTGTGCGTTTTCCAAGGCGGCAAAGCCGCCGTCTTTTCCTCACCCCTTGTCGCGGCTAAGGAATCCAACGCTTCACCAGAACCGATTGGTTGGCGTTGAGGTCTAGTTCGCGGATCACGGTGTTGCAGTAGTAGACCAGGACACGTTGTTGCACGGAGACGATCTGTACCCATTGCCGGCTAAGTGCGCGGCTGAAGTGCCATTGCCGGCCATCGACCTGAAGCTTTCCGTCCGCATCCACCTTGCGTAAGGTCGCTCCTTGGGGATACTCCCAGCTGGCCGGGTTGGAGTCATATTTCCGTTCGCTCGGCGTCCATAGCTTCGCCGGAGTCCTCATCCCCAGGGCCTCGTGCGGCCGAACATGGTTGTACTCCCAGCGGTAGTCATCCAGCCACTGTTGGGTTCTCTGCTGATCCAGCCGCCTCTTCCGCAAGGCACGAAGCAGCGTGCCATGGAAGCGTTCCACTTTGCCTTGCGTCTGCGGATGCCGTACTCCACTCCAGTGCAGGTGGATCCCTTGTCGCATGAGCCAGACGGAGAGCGCCGTCAGACCAAGCGCCGATCGTGGACCCCACCACGGGATGCCGTGATCCATCAGCATCCCCTCGGGCACACCGCAACGCTGAAAAACCTGTTCTAACTGCTCCCGCACCGGCTCTGCCTGTGTGCTGCCTAAGGCCTGTAAACCAATCAGGTAGCGGCTATGGTCATCCAGGATCGACAGTGGGCCCACCTGCTGATTCCAGCCGCGCGGGCCTTTGAAGTCCATCTGCCAGAGCTCATTGGGACGGCTGCGTTCAAACCGCTTACACTCCCGACTGCGCTGCTCACGCTGCTCCACCAGCTTGTGGCGACGAAGAATCCGGTGAACCGTACTTGCAGGCAATTCGGGACCGGCTTGTTCCACCAGTCTTAGAGCTAACTTCCGCGCTCCCCAATCTGGATACCGCTGCCACAATGCAACCACCTGTTGCTCCACACACTCCGCCGTCTTACTCGGGCTCTTGTGCGGCTTTCGACCCTGCTCCGCTATGCCCTCCAGCCCTGCACTGCCGTAACGCTTGCACCACAAGTACCCTGTCGGACGAGAAATCTGAAACTCTTCGCAGAGACGACTGAAGGCCTTCTCCTTCCGCGCCGCCGCCACCACAAACTCCACCCGCTGTTGTCGTACATCCATCGTCGTCCAGCCCATCTTCCTTCACTCTCCGCCGCTCGCTGCGCTCGCGGCAGAGTGTAAAGGATGTCTGGAGACGTTTTGTAAAGGATGTCATGGAACTGAACACCAAAAGAGGGCTTGAATGGGCCACCCGGGGGGCAGGCCGGGGCTGTTCGGTTTGGCCCCAGTGCTTTAGACGTGCGCCAGCTTCGTCACCGGCGACGAAATCGCCTGCTCGTACACGGCTGCGTGGCTCAGGCTCTGACCTGCCAGATCTTTGACCGAGAGAATGGCGTGGTCTTTGCGAGGCCAGGCAATCTGCAAGGTTGGGTCGTCCCACAGGATGGTTCGCTCATGCTGGGGTGCGTAGAAGTCCGTCGCCTTGTAAAGAACTTCCGCGGTTTCAGACAGAACCATGAAGCCGTGCGCGAAACCCGGCGGTATCCAGAGCATCCGCCGATTGCGGCTGCTGAGCGTTTCGGCAACCCACTGGCAGAAGGTAGGCGAATCTCTGCGGAGATCGACGGCGACATCAAAGATCTCTCCGCTGATGCAACGAACAAGCTTCCCCTGCGGCTGCTGAATCTGGTAGTGGAGACCACGAACCACACCGCGCAGCGATAAGGATTGATTGTCCTGCACGAAAGGGCCGGGAATGCCGAATTCAGCCAGAACCCGTTCGTTATAGCTTTCGAAAAAGGATCCGCGACTGTCTTCAAAGACCCTGGGTTCAATGAGCTTTACTTCGGGAATCCTTGTGGCTACTACTTTCATTCGATTCATGCTCCCTTCGGGTTTTGTGCGGCGTTTCACTTAACTGACTTGCTTCCGCTCTCCAAGCGGTGTCAATGCGCGACCTGCAATCCTGCTAAGACCTCTTGCAATTGCATCGGCCAGGGCGGAAGGCGAAAGCCGAACGTGTGCGCAAATTTGTCATTCGAAAGAACAGAATTTGCGGGCCTCCGCGCTGGGGTCGGATAGGCTGCGGTGGGAATCGCCACGACCTGGGGCGGTGCGCTGAGAATACCCGCGGCGAAGATCGCGCGCGCGAAACCGCACCACGAGGTTTCGCCACCCGCCGTCATGTGATAAATGCCGGAAGGCACACTTGTGCCCGCGGCGCCGTAGCGTTCTACCAGACGCACCGTTGCTCCGGCGATGGCTCCGGCCGAAGTGGGAGCACCGATTTGATCGTCCACTACGCGCAGCTCGGGGCGCTCAGCGCCTAGCCGTAGCATAGTGCGGAGAAAATTCTTGCCTTGACCGCGATAGACCCAACTGGTGCGCAGAACCAGATAGCGTGCGGCGGTTTCCGCGATCGCCGCTTCTCCGGCAGCTTTCGAAGCACCGTAGACGCTTACCGGACTGATCGGATCGGTTTCGCAATAGGGGGTTGCCTTCTCCCCGTTGAAGACGTAGTCCGTCGAATAATGCACGAGCAGAGCACCGAGCCGTGCCGCCTCTTCCGCCAGGACGCGTGGAGCGATGGCATTGACCCCGTAGCAGATATCGGTTTCCTTTTCCGCCAGGTCGACTGCGGTGTAGGCTCCGGGGTTGATGATGACCGTAGGATTTACGCGTTGGACGAACTCCCGGATGGATTGGGGGTTGCTGAGATCACATTCGTCACGGCCGGCCAGAACCACGTCGTTACGAGCGTGATACAGGCGGGCGAGTTCACCCCCCACCTGTCCGTTTTTTCCGGTAACCAGAATTCTCATGCGTGTGACCTTAGTGTAGAGGAACTTGCGGGGCAATTCCGCGAAATCGGGGGTGCCCAAAGTGCAGCGACGGATCGCGTACCGGTTGCGGAAAAACACGGTAACGTGTTTTCCATAATGGATTTGCGCCGATTTGCGCACGATGAAATGCGCGACCTAACCTTGTTGGGCTCATGCATACGTAAAGCCGCGAGCGTCTCCTTAGTAACTTATGCCCGCCAGCACGATGGGCTAGAATTCTTGGTTAGTGAGCGAATCGACGCAATTCTCAGAGATTTCCGGTCCCGGGCCGAATATAGCTCAGGTCGATCCGCCGCATCCGTTTAAAAGTATCCTGAAGGCACTGGTCATTGCCGCCGTCGTGATGAGCATCGCTGGCGGGTCCGGATCCGGTACTCGATCTCACAGGGGGCGGCGCTGGCGAGAGCCTGGCCGAAACGCCGCTGGAGCTCGTCGACATCGTCGGGATGCACGGCGACGAGGGCCCCCTTGTCTTTGAGCGACTGCTCCTCGTCGAGGCCGGTCAGCTCCAACCAACGATTGTTCACCCACTCGAGGCGCCCCTGCCTGTCACAGGTCCAGATGATCTGCGGCAACGCGTTGGCGAGCTTCCGATAGTCGGCTTCTGACGCGCTCCGTTCGCGCTTGCTTGAAGACATTGACCTTCGACGAGCTCCCTCCTGCCGCCACCGTCGGCTTCGGACGAAGCCGGTCGAAGAGAGTAGATCGAACCGCGCCGCCCCCGCAACGGCGCCACCCGAGGCCGCGCCTCTCGGCGCTCCAACGATCGCCAGGGCGCCTCCGGTTTTGGAACAGCGCTCGGCGAGCCGCGATCGCTCGGGCGACCGAGCTCAGTGGCCCAGGGAGGGCGGCGCTTCGGCGGCGGTACCGTCGACCGTCGAAATCAGGTGATGGTGGGCGAACGGAACGAATCGCCCGGCGGGGAACTCGACCTGGTAGGCGCGGGCGAAGACCTGCGCGTGGACCTGATCGTGTCGAGCATCCGCCGCTTCGATGGCCAGCACGAGCGCCTCTTCTCGCAGCGCTCCGCGCCGGTTCGTGGCCAGGTAGCGATCGAGCAGCCGCGCCGCGCGCTCGGCGTCGTGGTCCCGCCTGAGCGCGACGAGGGCATCCAGCACCTCGGTCCTCCCCCCCGCCTGCACGGAAGGCGCCACCTTGCGTGACGGCGTCGGCGCCGCAGCTCGGACACCCGCTTGCGAAGCAATCGTCAGCGGCGTCTCCGCCGGCGCCGCTGGTGGCACCGGCTGCGCACTCTCGGCTGCCTCTGGCGCGTTGGCGATCCGCCGCGCCGCCGTCCCCCGCCAGTGCTGCGGCCTCGATGCACGCGCGAGCGCCGCCGTGCTGGACCGGTCGCCCAGCGAGGTCATCCAGCGGCCGCCGATCGCGGCCCCCGCCGTCGCCGCGATGGCGACCGTGGTGATGCCGAGCGCGATCGCTTTCAGTCCCAGCGGGCGCAGCCCGACGGTGGAGCCGACCGGCGTTCGCTGCAGCGACGCCCAGACCCGTCGTTTGAGCTCGGGAGCGCAGGTGGTGCTCTCCGTACCGCGCAGCATCGCGATTCCACGCTCGGAGATGGGATCCGATCCGACTTCGTCGCGCAGCCGGTTCATCGGAGTCCCTCCTCACGACGATGTTGTTCTTTCACGAGCTTCCAGAATTCCTTTCGGCCTTTGTGCAAACGGGTCCAGACGGTCCCCAGCGGGATGTCCTGAATCTCGGCGATCTCCTCGCCAGAGTAGCCTTCGATCTCGAACAAGATGAAGGTCGTGCGCAGCTTTTCGCTCATCTTCGCCATCAGCAGCTGCACCTGGCGCCGCGTCTCCGCGTCCTCGTAGCTGCGCTGCGGATTGGCCGCGCCGTGCGGCAACCTGCTGATGTCGATCTCTTGGCGCCGCAGCACCAGGTTCTTGAACCAGGCACGCCGCCGGTGATCGCGGACGGTCAGCTGCGCGATCCGGTACAACCACCCGGCCAGGTTTCCGCCATCGAAGCGGTTCAAGTTGCGGCGAACGACCAGGAAGATCTCCTGGGCCAGGTCCTCCGTATCCGACTTGGGAACGCCGAGCGCAAAGAGCCAGCGAACGACGTCCTCGAACCAGGTCTCGTAGATCTCGCGGAACTCGGTATCGGGGCCGCGGGTCCCCCGGCCCGCGGCGACGACGCTTGACGCAGCGCCCTGGGCGCCCCCTGGCAGCACCCTCAACTGAGGGCGGTCCTGACTGGGCTGGAGAAGCTGGGGAGACATATCGGTTCTTGTGGATTAATGGGAGCCACCGTCCAAAACCTTCAGTTCGGGAGGGCGGTGTGCCCTCTTAAGGACCAGGCCCGAGACGAATCAAACTGATCGCGGCATCGTCCAAATAAACCGTGGAAGGAGAGGGACTTATGGCCTCCGCCGCCCCACCGGCGTCCCACTGCACCCAGTCATTCTGCACCGTGGAAATCCCTGGACGGTCGAGGATGAGCGTCCCGTCCTGCCAGACGGCGAGCCGGCCGGTCATGTCGCTGGACTTGGTGAGAAGGACCTCGAGCTGCACCCAGCTGTCGAGAGGAAACGAAACGGGGACCGTCTGCCGCAGGTTGAACTGATTGACGTAATCATAGAGCTGCGCCTCCAAGCCGCCGCCCACGGCGGGATAGAGGTTGACGTCCCAGATGGCAAAGAGGTTGTTCCCGTCTCCCGTCTGGCTGCCGCGAAAGTGGGTCAGGCTCAGCCAGGTGCTGACGGTGATGGACGACGGAACGTAGAACCAGGCGCTGTAGTACGCGGTGGGCGGACTCGGCTGATTCCGGAAAAGATAGTTGGTCGACATCATGCTGGCGTCCGGCGACAGCGTGATGCTTCCGGCGTAGAGACCGGTGTGTGCCAGGACCGTGGTCGCCATCGCCGCGAGGGTGGTGTTCTCGTCGAACGTTCCCCCCTCCCCGTCGCCAGTCCACTCCCGGAGATCACCCGGCTCGAAGGTGGCCTTCCACAAAAGGCTGGCGCCGCCGTCGCCGATCTCGCCGAGGTCGACCTGGCGATTGCACGCCGTCGCGGCAAGCAGCGCTCCGCCGGCCAGCACACAGAGCCGGCTCAATCGTCCGCGACGAACAATCTTCTTGGCGGGCACGATCGAAACCTCGATACCATACGCCAATCCGAGCGGCCAGCCTCGCTCTGCGCCGATTTCTTTCGATCCGTCACTGGATCGAGGGAACTTGGCCTCCAACGAGGATTGAATGATCGCCTCATTACTGCTGAAGACCATCGTCCTCGTCGCATCCACGGCGCCGGTGGCACCCGATCGCCCCGAGCTGCCGGGGCCCACCGCGCCGGGCGGCGACGCAACGGGCGCCTCCTGTCCGGACCGTGACTCTGTTGCTGCCGAGCTCGCGCCCGCGCTCACCCACAGGCAACCGGGCGCCGATCCGCTGCCGTCCGATTTTCGCCTCGTCGATCTCGGTGCCGCCTTCGAGGTCACCGTCGCCGGGCAGACGCGCAGATACGCCGACCCGACGCGAGACTGCGCGGAGCGCGCGCGTGACGCGGCCGTGTTCGTCGCCCTCATGCTCAATCCCCCCACCCTGCAACTCCTGCCGGCCGCGCCCGCCCCCCCCACCGTCTCCGCCATCGCCCCGCCGCCGCCACCGGAAACCGTTTCATCACGATGGGCCGCCGTGGCGCTCGCCCTGCGGTACGACGACGCGGCCGGCGGAGGCAACGCCGCCATCGGTGGAGGTGCCGTCGGCGGGGAGCTCCGGGGCGCCATCGGATACCGCAGCCTGGGCCTCGTCGCCGCCGTCGGCGCGCTCTCGTCCACCGACGGCAAGATCGGGGCAGTCTCCGTGCGGCAGCAGCGATTCCCCTGCGGCCTCGCGCTGCTCGTCCGGCGGCGAATCGGCAAGGACGTCGAGCTGAGAGGCGCGGGCGGCGTTTCGCTGACACCTGTTACGTTGCGTGGCCCGACGCTGGCCACCAGCGTTCCGGCCACCAGGCTCGAGACCGGCGCCCTGCTGGCCGCCGAGCTCTGGACCACCGCCTGGAGTGGCCGCGTGGCGCCGTTCGTGAGCCTCCATGCCGAATACTTCCCCCGCGCCTATTCGATCGACGTCTCTCCGCTCGGAAGCATCGGATCGACGGCGCCGTTCCAGCTGGGATTGTCCATCGGGATCGCGCTCGGCTCGCGACTCCCTCAGTGACCCGCGAGCGCGTCCAGCACGCCCGCCACGACGGGCTTCGGCTGATAGGCGGCGTTGAAGAGGAGCGGATAGTGCGGCAGCCGACCGCGCAGCGCGCCCCACTGCGGACTGGCCAGCCAGGAGTCGCGATCCGTCAAGCCCCAGAAGGTGATCGCCCCGCACTTCTCGACGGCGACACAGGCGGCGACGATGTCGTGGGCGATGGTCCGCTGCTGCTGCAGCTTCTCGTCCATGGTCCCCGGGATCTCACCGACCGCTACGTCCATCTCGGTGATCTCGATCCGTAACCCGAGGGCGGCGAACCGCTCCATGTTCTGCTTGATGATCTCGGCGGAAGGCCAGTGCCGCGGGTCGACGTGCATCTGGAACCCGACGCCGTCGATGGGGACGCCGGCCTCCTTCAGACGCTTGCACAGTTGGTAGGCGGCCTCGGACTTGGGCGTCCCCGCTCCCTCGATCTCGTAGTCGTTGTAGAACAGCAGCGCCGCAGGATCGGTCTGGTGCGCCAGCCTGAACGCGTCGTCGATGAAGGTCGGTCCGAGCGCGCTCCAGGGCGAATCGCCGCGCAGCTCGCCGCTCGGGCCGTCGGCGATCGCTTCGTTGACCACGTCCCAAGCGGCGACCTTCCCCTTCCAGTGGCCGACCACGCCGCGGATGTGGCGCTCCATCGCCGCCCGCAGCCCGGCCGGAGGCAGCCCCTTCACCCAGGGCGCCAGCTGCGAGTGCCAGACGAGCGTGTGCCCGCGCATCCGCATGCCGTTCTCCGCGGCGAACGTCACCAGCCTGTCAGCCGCCTCGAAAGAAAAACCACCCGGACGAGGCTCCACCGACTCCCACTTCATTTCGTTTTCGGGCGTCAGCGAATCGAAGTTCAGAGCGACGAGCTTCCTCACCCGCCCGTCGTCGAGCTGTCTGCTCATGAGCGCCGTCCCCACCAATCGGTGCGGGGCGGGCCCGCTCGCCTGCCGGAGCGGCTGGGCGTCAGCTCCAAGCGCGGGGCTCGCGGCCGCCGCCGTCG
Organism: uncultured Pseudomonadota bacterium; assembly: GCA_963723305.1. Classification (GTDB taxonomy): domain Bacteria; phylum Myxococcota_A; class Polyangia; order Fen-1088; family Fen-1088; genus JADGRB01. The sequence goes on along the minus strand of CAVRRT010000127.1, from coordinate 8,124 downwards.
CTCCGGCTTCATCGCCGCGCGGCATGATGCATCCCCCGAAGGGGACCGTGAGCGCGACCAGCGCCAGGGCCGCCCAGGGCGCGGGACGAACCGAACGGCAAAATCGAATCGTCCGAATCTTCGGAGTCTTCCGAATCGTCGACGCCACCATCGCGGCACGCTTCCACACGGGCACCAGACCGTCTATTCAAAAATCGGGCGCGGCCTCTCATTTGTGGCGACCGTGCGAGGAGGCACGCTGTGTTAAAAGCGCCATCGCTACCGATGAGACGCGGGGAGCATTTTAATCGACCGGGCCGGTTCCGGGAATGTACGTGCTCACACCCGTTCCTCGGAGGCCTTCGTGCGCATGTTCCCAGCGGCAGCGTCCCACCATCGATTCGCTTGTATCCTCAGCGGACTCGCGCTGTTGAGCGCTTGCGCTAGCCAAGGCGGGGGCGGGTCAGAGGGGACCGGAGGAATCCGGCTCGGGAGGCAGCTCGAGCGGCACCGGCGGGTCGCCGACGGGCGGCAGCACGGGGACCGGGGGCGTCCACACCGGCGGTTCCTCCGGCACCGGTGGCGGCAGCGGCACGGGTGGCGGCAGCGGCACCGGCGGCAGCATCGGCACCGGCGGCTCCGCGACCGGGGGGGCGGTCGGTTCCGGGGGTTCGCCCGGCAGCGGCGGCTCGGCAACGGGCGGGATCTGTCGGCTCCGGCGGAGCGAGCGGCGGTTCGGGTGGCAGCGGAGTCGGCGGCTCGGGCACCGGCGGGAAAGCGGGCAGCGGCGGAAGCTCGGGCACCGGAGGAAGCGGCGCAGCCGGCGCGACCGGAACCGGTGGAAACGGAGGGGGAACCGGCGCCACCCACTGGGTCGGCAGCTGGAGCGCGTCGCCCTATTACGATTCGGGCAACCAGCCTCCAACGTCGCTCTCGAACGCTGTGCTCCGTCAGATCGCGCACGTCTCGCTGGGCGGCAGCCAGGTTCGGGTGCAGTTCTCCAACCTGTTCGGCAACGGCTCGGTCACCATCAAATCGGCGCACATCGCGATCTGCAAAGCCACTCCCCTCGTCGACAGCACGATCGATACGACGACCGACACGGCCCTGGCCTTCTCTGGAACGGACACGGTGACCATCGCGGAGGGCAAGGAGGTCTGGTCCGACGCCGTCTCCTTCACCGTCGCGCCGCTCGGCAACGTCACCATCACCACCGCCTTCGGAACTGTTCCGGGCGAAGTCACCGGACACTCGGGCTCGAGGACCAACTCCTACATTCAGGCCGGCAGCAGCACCGTAAACGCGGCCAGCATGACCTCCGCTACGAGCACCGAGCACTGGTACTACATCTCCGGCATCGACGTCATGGCTCCCGCTTCGGACAAGGCTGCCGTCGCGATTGGCGATTCCATCACCGACGGCAGGGGATCGGACATCGGCAAGAACGATCGATGGACGGACGATCTGTCGGCCCGCCTGCAGGCGATGGGCACGACCTCGAATGTGGGGATGTTGAATCAAGGTATTGGCGCGACCGATCTGATTGGGACCGGCACGGCGGCTCAAGCTCGCTACAGCCGGGACGTGCTCGGGCAGGACGGCGTTCGGTACGCAATCATCTACGACGGCGTCAACGACATCCTCGGAGACGCGTCGTTCTCTTCCATGCAGACCGTCTACGCCAGCCTGATCAGCCAGGGGCACGCCAAGGGTCTGCTCGTTTTTGGCGCGACCATTACCCCCTTTGGCGCCTATTCGGGCTACACGGCCGCGCGCGAGGCCGTCCGGCAACAGGTCAACACGTACATCAAGAGCGGGGCCTTCGATGGCGTCCTCGACTTTGACGCCGCGGTCACCGACGGCGGCAGTCCCCCCAAGCTGCAATCGCAGTACGCCACCTGGACCTCGGCGGATGGCTCGGGGGATGGATTGCACCCCAGCCCGGCGGGCTACCAGAAGATGGCAGACTCGGTCGATCTGACGCTCTTCACGAAATAGTAGATGTCTGCGAGGGTGACGCTATGAAAAGAGCTTCGCTCGCCGGCGGCTGTCTCACGCTTTTCCTCGCCGCCTGTACTTCGCCCGGAACGTCGTCGGACGGGACCGGCGGAAGCGGCACCGGCGGCAGCGCGAGCGGTGGCGCAACCGGCAGCGGCGGAGGAAGCAGCACCGGCGGCACGACGGGCTCCGGCGGCCTGGTCGGCAGCGGCGGCAGCGGCGGCAGCGGCGGAACGACGGGAGGCACCACCGGCTCCGGCGGCGCGGCCGGCGCGAAGGGGACCGGTGGCGCCACGGGCGGCACCGTCGGCAGCGGCGGCAGCGGCGAAACGACGGGAGGCACCACCGGCTCCGGCGGCGCGGCCGGCGCGAAGGGTACTGGTGGCGCCACGGGCGGCACCACAGGCACGGGCGGCACGTCGACCGGCGGCGCGGGGGGAAGCGCCAGCGCCGAACCGATGCTGATCACCTCCGGTCAAGGCGCCTACTGGCAAACAGCGACCTGGACCGTGGTGACGAGCGGGACGGCCGACGTGACCGTCAACGACGCCAACACGATGCAGACCTGGAACGGCTTCGGCGGAACCTTCAATGAGATGGGGTGGAACGTCCTCTCCCTGCTGAGCGCGAGCGACAAGGCCACCGCCCTGACGCTCCTCTTCGACGCGCAGAACGGCGCCCACTTCGTCTACGGGCGCATCCCGATCGGCGCCAGCGACTACGCCATGAGCCGCTACACCGACGACGATATCAGCAGCGGCACCGACTACACGATGGCGAGCTTCTCGATCACCCGTGACGAGCAGTACCTCATCCCGTACATCAAGGCCGCGCTGGCGATCAATCCCAACCTCCACCTCTGGGCCAGCCCCTGGACGCCCCCCGCCTGGATGAAGACGAACAGCGGTTCGGTCAACGGTACTTCCTGCGCCCTGTCGGGCAACACCGCTTACGACGGCGGGTGCATGGTGAACGACCCCAAGATCCTCACCGCCCACGCCCTCTATCTGTCGAAGTGGGTGACGGCGTACGCGGGTCAGGGGATCACGATCGAGGCCATCCACCACCAGAACGAGCCCGGGTACAGCACCCCCTATCCCAGCTGTCTCTGGACGCCGGCGCTCTACGACACGTTCATCTCCACCTACCTCGGGCCGGAGCTCGCCAGCCAGAACCCCGCCACGCAGGTCTACCTCGGCACCATGTCCAACGACGACGCAGGCGAGGACGGGACCATCATCACCACCGTGACCGGCGATTCGGCGGCCATGAAGTACGTCAAGGGATTCGGTCTGCAGTGGAACATGCTCCCCGTGGTCTCCAGCTTGACCTCGAAGAACCTGCCCATCATTCAGACGGAGCACAAATGCGGCAACTACCCCTGGAACCCAGCGGGTCTGCCGACGTTCAATCCGAACATGGCGCCCAACGACTATCCGTATGCCGTCGAGAGCTGGGGGTACATCACCAGCTGGATCCAGGCGGGCGTGAACGTCTACAGCGCCTGGAACATGGTGCTCGACACGGTCGGCAAGAACCTGAACGTGGCGCAGCCCTGGCCCCAGAACGCGCTCCTGACGGTCAACACCTCGACGAAGACGTTGACCCCGACGCCCGCCTACTACGTGTTTCGCCACGTCTCGCAGTACGTCGACCCGGGCGCGACGGTCGTGGGGACGACCGGCGGCGACGCGCTGGCGTTCAAGAACCCGGACGGCACGCTGGTGGCGATCGTGCACAACACTGCCACCGCGGCGAAGATGATGATCGTCGCGATCGGCGGCAAGAAGCTTCAGTTCAGCGTTCCCGCCAACGGATTCGCAACCGTCAATCCGCAGTGAGCGCGTAGCGCTCTCGCCTGCGCCAACGCGGGCGGTTGAGCGGTCGGACGGGCTTGCAGGCTGAGGCGGCCAGGGCCTCGGCTGGGTGGGGGAGGCCTGCAAGCTGAGGCGCCACTCGGCTGGTTGGGCGAGGCCTGCAAGCTGAGGCGCCACGGCCTCGCCTGATCCGGCGGCGGGACGCCGGTCACGGCTTCGCACGGACCGCCGGCCACGATGACGCGGCACGATCGCGGCGCGTGCAGGATTGGCAGCTCGGCGGCGAAACCGGCGGCGGGCGCCGCACGGGACGCCGGAGATCGCGGCGCGATCGATCCGCGCGGACGCTGGCATCCCCGGTGCATTTCCCTGAGTCGACCTTGAAAGGAGGTTGACATGAACCACGCACTGGCCTCGGAGCTTCGCTCCTTCGAACAGGAAACGTCACTCAGGATTCTGGTCGCCGACCACGACGGTGAGATGCGGCGACTCTTGCGGCTCGTCCTCCGTCGCGACGGTCACGAAGTCGTGGAGGTCTGCGATGCTGGCGAGCTGCTGGAGCTGTTGGCGGCGACCCTCATCACGCCGCTCGAGCTCGGATTCGACCTCATCATTTGCGAGCAGACCTTGCCGGGGATTCAGGGGCTCACCATCCTGGCGGGGATGCGCGCGCGGAACAACGACACGCCCTTCATCCTGATATCGGATGACGGCCAGGTTCTGGAGCGGGCGCACCGGTTGGACGGCATCGTCTTGAATCATCCGCTCAACGTCGGCGCGATCCGCGGAGCGATACGACGCTCGGCCGACACGCCGCGGGGGTGACCGTCGGACGCGCGGCGGCCGTTCCGGCGTGCCGTCGTGGACGCTCGTGCAGCTCCCCGGATCGCTGGCGCCGTCATATGCGCGCGATCTCCGAGGCGCCCGGTCACCGAAAGTATTGCTTGCTATTACAGCATCTGGCGCCCAAAGACTGTAGAGGTGAGCGCGTCTCCACGATCGGACGCGGCAGACGCGGGATGAGGGGCACAATGGCTGGACTGGGCGGGCTGGCTCTGTTTTTGGGTATCTGTTGCGCGCTGCAATGGACCTGGCTCGGGCAAAGCGTGGCATCGCTGCCAGCTCGGGCGCGACGTTGATCGACGCCGAGGGCGGCCGATCGGCAGCGCTCTCACTCGCTCACCAAGGCCTCGCGCGCGCCTGCGCGGATCTGGACGACGCGGTGCGGACCGAAGCGGATGCTGCGGGTGACCGCAGGACGGCGACGCCAGCGCTCCTCAGCCTTCTGCTCGACGCTGTCACTGCCAGGCGTCATCTGCGCCAGATCGAGACCAGCCGGGAGCCGCGCCACCTGGTCTCGGTGGCGCGGGATCCGTGCCCTTAGCTCTAAGAGTCGCGGCTTCGGATTCCCTGTCGGCCTTCACCAAGTGGCTGCGGAAGAATCCCGTGGCCGGCGATCGACGCTACGGCGGCTCGAGCGTGCAGTACCAGGTCGCCCGCTACTGCGAGTACCTCGACGCCAACCCGTGGTACGGCGGGGATCCACTGGGTGACACCAACGCCCGCGATGGCGCCCTGAAGGCCTACGCGATCTACCTCGAGATGTTCAACACGCCCCCCGCGACGATCGCCCTGATTCGCACGAACCTCGACCACTTCTACCTGTTCTTGGGTCTGGGGCGGACGAGGCCCTGAGCTCCTCGTCTATTTCTTCTTCGAGACCACCTGCTTGCTGGCCGCCGCCGCCTGCTTCTTGCGGTTGTCTTCGTTCACCTTCACCTGCTTTTGATCCGCCTGCTTGCGCATCGACTTCGGAGATTTGTCACCCATGGTCGAATAACCATGCGCACTGGTGCGGGTGCGAGCAACGCCCAAGGCGCGCTAGGAGGCTCCGAACACCCGTTTTTTGAGCTCCCCCTGGACGTCGAGCTGGACGAGCTCGTGCAGACCGCCCACCGGCGTCCCGGCGATGACCACGATGGGGAACTCCTCGCTCTTGGCCGCGGTGATGACCCAGGAGCGCTCGGCCTCGTCGTTGGTGACGTCGAGCAGTCGGAACTTGATGTCGCGGGCGTTGAGCAGCTCTTCGACCTTGGTCTTGGTGCGCTGGTCTTTGCCGTCGAAGTAGACGATCACCGGCGCCTGCTCACGGACCGCGGGCGTGACGACGAAGGGCGCGCCTTTCGCCATCGCGTCTTCCTCTGCGTCCTTGGCGCGCAGCGGCTTGCCGAGCAGATCGTTGACGGTGTTGGCGACTTCTCGAACGCGCCGCACCAGCGGGCCGTCCGATTCGCTTCCGGCCAGGCTCTGATGCGCAATGGAGCGTAGTTTTTCGGTCAGCGTGCTCAGCATGTTGGTCTTCCGTGAAAAGCGTGTTGTTCGAGAGAAGCGAAAGAGCCGAAAAAGAGCCAAAAAGAAACGTCCCGCGGCCAGAGACAGCCGCGGGACGAATGTAGTGACTGTCGGAAGCGGCTAGTTTGCGGCCGCGGCGCGCACGTCGGTCGTTTCGACCTTGGCTGCGCTTCGACGCTGCAGGAGCCGCTTGGTGAAGTCGATGACCTTGGCGGTGCGGGTCTTCTTGAGGTCGTCGACCACGTGCTGCACCAGGTTGGCCGCCGAGCTGGCGACCGTCCCGTGGCGCGGGTAGAAGAGCGACGAGCCGCGCCAGTTCTTGTTCTTGAGGTAGGCGCGCAGCTCGGCGACCGTGAGGCCGTTCTTCTCCAGCTCCGCCTGGTACTCGGCCCGGGCCGCCAGACGCGCCTTGAACAACATCATCTGGACGCGCGAGTAGACGTTCACCGCGCCGTCGCCGTTGGTCTCGATCGGGCAGAAGATTCCCTGCGGGTACTTCTCCGTGATCATCGACTGAACGCCGTCCGAGACGCCCGCCGACGGCATGCAACCGAACGGCTTGACCGAGAGGGTCATGGTCGCCTTGGCCTTGGCGATGTTGAGGATCAGCTTGCCGACCTCCATGTGCCCTTCACCGCCGCGCAGGTGGTTGTTGTAGAAGGGCGCCGCCGCCTCGGCGACGGTGTCCATGTCGGACAGGTGCACGTCGTGCAGGCCCATGAGGTGGCCGATTCCGTAGAACGTCCCCTTGATGGCGTGCTTGGCCAGCCAGAGCATCAGCAGCTTCTTGCGGACGTTGACGCCGGCCAGACCCTTGCGTGACTTGTCCTCGCCGCGCAGGACCATGCGCTGCTGCGTGTCCCAGGTCTGCTCCCAGATCATGAAGAGGATCCAGGCCGTGACCGGCTGGATGTCGCACTCGGCGCCCTCCTGCTCCAGGAACTTCTGCAGGCCGTAGTTGCCGTCGCCCTCGGTGGTCATCGCCCAGAACTCGCCGATGATCGAGACCTTCGGCTTCACGATGGTGCGATCGACCTTCACGTTCATGAGGTTGCGGCGGGTCTGGATCAGCGCCCAGAGCAGCGACTTCCCCTTGAGATCGGAGAACGCGTCGTGGATCAGCTTCTTCGAGGCCTCGACCGCCTCGTTGGTCGATCCCGGCACCACCTCGTAGGGGCGGATGCGGTAGCCGACCATGTTCAGCACGTCGCCGATGAGGATCGCCTTCAGCATCGCCTTGAAGAACTCGGGGTTCATCTTGAGCCCCTGCTCCTCGCCGGTGGCCTGCTTGAGACCGCCCTGCTGCTGGAAGAGGAGGACGCGGAAGCCCTCGAAGCCCGAGTCGCGGAGCGCCTTGCGGTACTCGGTGACGTAGGTGCCGAAGCGGCAGGGGCCACAGGCGCCGGCGGTCACGAAGACGTGGTTCTCGATGATCTCCTTGACCGGCACCTTCTGGTCGTCGCGGAGCCACGACAGGTACTTGATCAGGTTCCCGACGGTGAAGTAGGTCGGGTTGCACTGACCGCGGTTGCCGAACTCCTTGCCGAAGGTCAGCGCCGAGTTGTCGGGCACGTCGATGGCCTTGACCTTGTAACCGATGCCGCGGAGCGCGCCCTGCAGGAACAGGTCGTGCGCCATCGTCAGCCCGGAGATCAGCAGCGTGGTGTGCGCGCGCTGGCCGCCGGTGAAGGTGGTCGGGTTGTCATCGCGCCAGTGCTCCTTGCCGGCCTCCAGGCCGAGCGCGGCCATCTGCTCGATTTCGAACTTCTTCAGCTCGGCGTCGACATCGATGTCGACGTTCGCCGTGGCGCCGAGAATCGGCAGTCGCTTGCGGGTGTCGGTCTGAGTATTTTCGATGGTTTCCACTGTGAGTCCTCCGTCCGATTTAAACGCGCGCCACAACTTCTTGATCGTTCACGAGCTTCTTGATGCCCATCCGAATCAGGCCGGCATCCGCGGCCGCCAGCGCTGCCGGGTT
>CAVRRT010000126.1:0-3985 GCA_963723305.1 uncultured Pseudomonadota bacterium | reverse complement strand
GAATGGACGCATCGAGATCGCCGCCCGCCCCGTCGGTGACGACGTGCTCATCACCGTGCGCGACACCGGGCACGGTATCCCCCCCGACGACCTGCGCCGCATCTTCGAGCCGTTCTACACGACCAAGGGGCGCGGCAAGGGGACGGGGCTCGGGCTGGCGATCTGCCGCCAGCTGACGGCCGCGCTCGGCGGCGCCATCTCCGTCGAGAGCGCGTCCGGTAAGGGGTCGACGTTTACCGTCCGGCTGCCGGTTCAGGGGCCGCCCCCGGCCTCGACCGGCAATACGGGCGAGATTCGCCTGCGGACCGCCGCGCGGACGGAGCCGGGCTCGACCCGGCAAGGTCCTTCGCGGGAGGGCGCGGGGCCGCCCCCCGGGTCCCCGAATACAAATGGAGGTCGGGCGTGACCACCTCGCCGACGCGCGTGCTGGTCGCCGAGGACGATCGCGTGGCGCGCGATCTTCTGTGCGAGATCCTGCGCGGCGAAGGCTACGAGGTCGAAGCGGTCGACGACGGCGCCGGCGCCATCGAGCGCGCGCAGGCGGGCGAGGGCCGCTACGATCTGGTCGTCTCCGACGTGCGCATGGAGCGCTCGGGCGGCCTCGACGTGCTGGCGGCCTTCACCGCCAAGGCGCCCCTGACGCCGGTCATCTTGATCACCGCTTTCGGCGACGTGTCGGGCGCCATGGAGGCCATCCAGCGCGGCGCTTACGACTACGTCTCGAAGCCCTTCAACATCGCGGAGCTGCGCCTGACCGTGGCGCGCGCCATCGAGCGCCGCCGCCTGGTGGCCGAGCAAAGGACCGTCCCCAGCGAAGGGAAGCCGCCACAGCTCACGGACATCGTCGGCAAAAGTGGCGTCATGCTCGACGTCTACAAGCTGGTGGCGCGTGTCGCCGGCTCGACGGCGACGGTGCTGGTCACGGGCGAGTCGGGGACCGGGAAGGAGCTGGTCGCCCGCTCGATCCACACCCACTCGCCGCGCGCGGCCGAGCCCTTCGTGCCGGTCAACTGCACCGCGCTCACCGAGTCGCTGCTGGAGTCCGAGCTCTTCGGCCACGCCCGTGGCGCCTTCACCGGCGCCGTCGGGAGCAAGCGGGGCCTGTTCGAGACGGCCAGCGGCGGCACGCTGTTCCTCGACGAAATCGGCGACATGGGGCCGAAGATGCAGGCCCAGCTCCTGCGCACCCTGCAGGACGGCGAGGTCCGCCCCGTCGGCGGCAGCGAATCGATCCGCGTCGACGTCCGCCTGGTCTGCGCCACCAACAAAGATCTGGAAGACGAGGTGAAGGCCGGCCGCTTTCGCGAGGATCTCTACTTCCGCATCAACGTCGTCACCGTCCATCTGCCCCCGCTGCGCGACCGGCCCGAGGACATCCCCAGCCTGGTGGCGCACTTCCTGAACAAGACCGCGCGGCGCGAGAAGAGGCTGGAGGTCGCCGCCATGTCGCAGGAGGCGCTGCGCCTCCTCACCGCCTACGGCTGGCCGGGCAACGTGCGCGAGCTGGAGAACGCCATCGAGCGCGCCGTCGCCGTGGCCAAGGGAAACGTCGTCCTGCCCTCGGATCTGCCGCCCGAGGTCGGCGGCAGCGCGGCGGTCGGGGTCCCCGGCGGCGTCAACATCGCCGACGGCGGCATTATCGCCGACCGCCCGACGCTGGGCGAGCTCGAGCGCCGCTACATCCAGCTGGTGCTCGCCGAGTGCTCCGGCAACAAGAAGAAGGCCGCCGAAAAACTGGGCATCGACCGCCGGACCCTCTATCGCGCGCTCGAGCGCGGCGGCGAGGACGAAGTCGAGGACGCAGATCGTTAGGGCCCGCTCGCCCGCGACAGGCCGAAAGTTCGCCGCCGCGGCGCGGCGTGGGCCGCGTCCGTCTAACCCGCGTCAAGCGGGAGGGTCTCATTTGCGGACGATGCTTACATTCGTAAGCGCTCATCCTGCTGTCCCCTCTCACCGGAGAAAAATCTCATGAAGCTCGCCACACCCTTCGCGCTCGTGTTGTCGTTTGCCTGGCTGCAGCTCTCGACCGTCGCGCACGCCGAAGAGCGCCACGCCGAGCACCAGCAGGCCCACGGCGGAGAGCGCCCGGTGCCGCCGCGCCCCGCGCCGCCGAAATTCCAAGCGCACCCGCCCGGTGTCCACCCGCACGGTCCGATGGTCCGGCCGCACGCCTTGCGGGTGATGCGCCCGACCGTCGCCCGCTACGGCGCCCACCCCTGGCGTCATTGGGAGCACCCCGAGTTCGCACGCCCCGTCTACTATTGGGACTGGTCTCTCGTTCACAACATCTCGTGCACCGCCGAAGACTCCTACGGCGATCAGTACCCGGTCACCGAAGCGGCCTTCTCCGGCTTCGGTCTCGTCAACATGACCGCGGTCGAGGACGACGCGCTCGATCGCTGCTACCAGGAGTCGGGCGGCGACCCGAGCTGCTACCTCGCCACCTGCTCGCATTTCTAGCCAGCCGATCGCCTTTCCGGATGGCGCTCCGGCCCCTGGCGATCTACGCCACGCCGGATTTTGGAATCCGCAAATAGAAAGAAAAAGCGGCCTCCAGCCGATTCCTTGGCCCCAAATGGGTGCCGCCCGTCACTGATTGAGCAACCATGCATTTCGCTCGATCAGGGACGGGGATCGTTCTGTTGGCGCTCGTCGGCTGCGCTCAACCTTCCGTTGATATCTCCGGAAGCGGCGGCAGCGCCACGGGCGGCGAGACCGGCGCGACCGGCACCGGCGGGGTGACGAGTACGGGCGGTGAGACCGGCACGGGCGACGCGACCGGCACGGGCGGCACGACCGGCGCCGGCGGTGCGACCGGCACGGGCGGCGGCACGACCGGCACGGGCGGTGAGACCGGCACCGGCGGCACGACCGGCACGGGCGGCGCGAAGGGGACCGGCGGCGCGACCGGCACCGGCGGCGCGACCGGCACCGGCGGTGCGACCGGCACCGGCGGTGCGACCGGCACCGGCGGCGCGGCGGGCGCGAAAGCGACCGGGGGTGCGACCGGCACCGGCGGCGCGGCGGGCGCGAAGGGGACCGGCGGCGCGACCGGCACCGGCGGCTCCGCCGGCGGCGGCGGGTCCATCTCCTGCACGATCACCGCGACTTCGTCGTTCAGCACTGCCATCCCGAACGTGGCGATCGTGACCTGGTCGACGTCACTCTCGGGCGTCACCAAGGCGGAGATCGACTTCAGCCCGGCGGCGGGCGGAACTACATTCGTGGCGCCCGTCGATCTCACGCAGGCGAGCTACCGGACGCTGCTGCTCGGAATGAAGGGGAAGACCAGCTACGCCTACAAGATCGTGGCCACCAACGCGAGCGGCTCCTGCACCAGCAGCAGCTACACGATCATGACCGGCGCCGTGCCGAGCTCCGCCCCCCAGATCACGGCGACGATCATGAACGCCTCGGCGCACGACAAGGGGTTCATCATCACCAGCACGGGCCTGGCGGGAAACACGACCTTCATCATCGATCCCGACGGCGCGGTCGTCTGGTCGGCGACCGGGCCGTCGATGCCCAGCCGGTCTCACCTGAGCTGGGACGGCGCCCACATGTACATGATGGCGCTCAACGTCCAGAACACGAACGCGGGGAACATCCAGTCGCTGGCGATGGACGGCACCGGCAGCCAGACGCTCGCCGGCATGACCACCTCGCACCACGATCTGACCGCCATCCCGGGCGGCTTCGCCACCATGCTCTGGAACAAGTCGGGGACCGACGCCCCCTGCTCTCTCGTCGAACGCGCCGATGCCTCCGGAACGATCACCACCGTCGTCGCCGACATGAGCACCGTCTACAACTCGAGCACCTTCCATAGCAACTCCGTCCACTACTACCCGCTCGACAACACGTACACCGTCGGCGACCGCAACCCCAGCCTCTACGTGAAGCTGTCGCGCGCCGGATCGCTGATCTGGCAGTTCGGCGGCAGCAACCCGAAGGACCAGAGCAAGTTCTTCACCGGCGTGCCGAT